>DAINCF010000180.1:0-12907 GCA_036732565.1 Vicinamibacterales bacterium | reverse complement strand
GGTCCGCCTGAAGGCGGACCCCACGCGTAGTTCTGCAACGTGCCCGAGGAGCATACAGAGCGGTCCGACCCATGTCTACGTCCACGCTCCGCCCCGCCCTGCGGCGGCACGATCGGTTTCATTCGGCGTTTCTCGATGACGATCGCAACGTCACGGTGTACTTGCCACCGGGCTATGCAGCGCGTGGCGGGCCGTATCCCGTGCTCTACATGCACGACGGGCAGAACGTGTTCGAGGACGACCGCGCCTATGGCGGCGAGTCCTGGCGTCTCGGCCAGACCGCCGACGCGTTGATCGAGGCCGGCAAGATCGAGCCACTGCTGATCGTCGGCATCGATCACGCCGGAGAGAAGCGGGCGCAGGAGTACACGCCGACGGCGACGAAGCGGTTGGGCGGTGGCCAGGCCGCTCGCTATGGCCGGCTGATCGTCGAGGAATTGAAGCCCTTCATCGATCGAACCTATCCGACGGCGACAGAATCGGCACGCACTGGTCTCGGGGGATCGTCTCTGGGCGGTCTCGTCTCGCTGTTTCTCGGACTGCGCCATCCGAACGTGTTCGGCCGCCTGGCGGCGATGTCCCCCTCGGTGTGGTGGGATCGACGCGTCATCCTCCGTGACGTGCACACGCTGCGTCCGTCGCCGCGACCGCGCGTGTGGGTGGACATCGGCACGGCTGAAGGACGGCCTCATGTGGAAAATACGCGGCTGCTGGTGGCGGCCATGCGGCGCGCGGGATGGACGCTCGGCGACGATCTCGTGTACGCCGAGTACCCGCACGCCACGCATACGGAGTCGGCCTGGGCCGCGCGCGTCGGGCCGATGCTCGAGTATCTCTTCCCTGGCACGCCTGGTGGGATGTAGGTTTGATTTCCAGGGCGCCCGTTCCGTAGGAATGGGCCAGAAACCTACGCCGCGCAACGGCGTTAGTTACCGCACCCCCGCTGATGCGCTCCACGAGGGGTGCCCTCCATTCAGCTACAATCGACCCCGCGTGACTGCAGCAGCCTCTCACCCCACCACCAGCGGCGGCGGCGGCTTCAAGCTCTCGCTGACGCAGCAGATCTTCATCGGCCTGGTGCTCGGCATCGTCATTGGCGCGATCGTCAATCGCATCGATCCGACGTGGGTGGAGTACATCCGTCCGCTGAGCCAGTTGTTCCTGCGGATGATCAAGATGATCATCGCGCCGCTCATCTTCGGCACGCTGGTCGCCGGCATTGCCGGCGCTGGCCACGCCAAGGCGGTGGGCCGGATGGGGCTGCGGGCGATCATCTACTTCGAGGTCGTGACGACGATTGCGCTGGTCGTGGGCCTGGTCGCGGTGAACATCGCCCGGCCGGGGGATGGGGTGGTGTTGCCGCCGCCGACCGGCACCGCGCCCGTGGCAGCACAAGCACCGACCTGGGATCAGGTCCTGCTCCACATCGTGCCCGAGTCGGTCGTCGATGCGATGGCGCGCGGCGACGTGCTGCAAGTCGTCGTGTTCAGCATCATCTTCGCCATCGGCCTCGGGATGATCGGCGAGCGAGGCCGCCCGATGGTCGGCCTGTGCGAGGCGCTGGCCGAGACCATGTTCAAGGTGACCGACATCATCATGAAGTACGCGCCGATCGGCGTCGGCGCCGCGGTCGCATATACGGTGGGTCACGGCGGACTCGGCGTGCTCTATAACCTCGCGTGGCTGGTGGGCACGCTGTACGCGGCCCTCGTGGTCTTCATCGTCGGCGTGCTGGTGCCTGTGGCGCTTCTTTTCAGGATCCCGCTCAAGAGCTTCATCGCCGCGGTGCGGGAGCCGGCGGTGATTGCGTTCACCACTGCCTCGAGTGAGGCCGCGTTGCCGCGGGCGATGGAGACGATGGAGCAGTTCGGCGTGCCGCGGCGCATCGTCGCATTCGTGCTTCCGCTCGGCTATAGCTTCAATCTCGACGGCACCACGCTTTATCTCTCGCTGGCAGCCGTGTTCGTCGCCCAAGCTGCGCAGATCGAACTCACGGCGGCGCAGCAGATCACGATGCTCCTGACGCTGATGCTGACGAGCAAGGGCGTCGCCGGTGTCCCCCGTGCGGCGACGGTCGTCTTGGCTGCCACGCTCGGCTCTTTCGGTTTGCCCCTGGAAGGCGTCACGCTGATCCTCGGAGTCGACCAACTGATGGACATGCCCCGGACGATGACCAACGTCATCGGCAACTGCCTGGCCACGGCCGTCGTTGCGCGGTGGGAAGGACAGTTGCAGCCCGAGGCCGCGGCGCAGCAGCCCGCATGATCCGTGAATGAGACGACCGCCGCCCTGCTGCTGATTCTCCCGGTGCTCTTCGCGGCACGTCGGTACGGCAGCCGCAGCGCGGTCGCGGCAGCGCTGGCCGGAGCGCTCGTCCTCAACTACTTCTTCATTCCGCCAACTGGCACGCTGACGGTCACCGATCCGTTGCACGTCGTGGCGCTGGGCGTGTTCCTCGCGGTCGCGCTCGCCGTCGGCGAGCTCTCGGCGCGGGTGCGACGGCGCGCCACCGAAGCCGAAGCCAGCAAGCTCGAAGCCGAGCGGCTCTATCATGAGCTGCAGATTGCCTTCGACCGTGAAGCGGACGCCGAAGCGTTGCGCCGCAGCGACAAGTTGAAGTCGGCCCTGGTGGATGCGGTCACGCACGAGCTGCGGACCCCGCTCACGTCGATCAAAGCGTCGACCACGGCGTTGCTGCGCGAGGAGGACGCCCTTGGCCCGGAGACTCGACACGAGCTGCTCGAGATCGTGGATCAGGAAACCGATCGGCTGAACGGCCTGGTCGAGGATCTCGTGGGCGCAGCGCGCCTGGAGTCGCGCTCGCTCAGGCTCGAACGCTCGTGGATCGCGCCTGAGGACGTCATTCGCGACGCGGTGTCGCGCGTCACCCCTCGGCTGCGCGGGCAACGGGTCGACGTGCGCGTGCCCGAGACCGTTCCCAGCGTCTTCGCCGATGCGCGCGCACTCAGCGAGATCGTTTATCAACTACTCGAGAACGCCGCGAAGTACTCGCCGGAGCAGGGTACCATCGAGGTATCCGCGGACCTCGCGGCCAACGAGACCGTGGAGATCCGCGTCGACGACGAAGGGCCGGGCATTCCCGTGGCTGAGCGCCAACGCATCTTCGCGAAGTTCTATCGTGGCGCCGACGCCTCGTCCGCCAGCTCGGGCCTCGGCATGGGCCTGGCCATCGTGCAAGGGCTGGTCGAGGCGCATGGGGGCTCGGTCGACGCGCTCGATCGTCCCGGCGCGCCGGGCGCCCGCTTCCGTGTCCGCATTCCCATCGGAGATGTCGACGAGCCGGCGCGGGCCGCACAGACCCGATGACTCGGCCCAAGCGCGTGCTCATCGTCGACGACGAGCCGCAGATTCGTCGCGTGCTGCGGCTGGCGCTGACGGGCCAGGGCTTCGACGTGCGCGCGGCCGCGGACGGCGAATCGGCGATGGATCTCGTCCACGACTGGCACCCCGATCTCGTGATCACCGATCTCAGCATGCCGGACGTCGACGGGCTGGAGGTGACGCGCCGCATTCGCCGCGAGTCCCCCGTGCCGATCATCGTGCTCTCTGTGAAAGGCGAGGAGTCGGCCAAGGTTGCCGCGCTGGACGCCGGGGCCGACGACTACGTCACCAAACCGTTTGGCGTCAACGAGTTGTACGCGCGGGTGCGAGCGGCGCTGCGGCGTGGCGCGGAGCAGGTGGACGCGAACGACAGCGTGATCGGTCGCGGCGATTTCACCATCGATTTGGAGGCCCGCCGCGTCCAGGTCAGCGGCCGCGATGTCCACTTGACACCGAAGGAATTCGACCTGCTGGTGTTCTTCGCTCGTCACGCGGGCAAAGTCCTGACGCATCACGCGCTGCTCGGCGCCGTGTGGGGCGGCGACTACACCGAGCAGTCCGAGTACTTGCGCGTGTTCGTGGGCCAGCTGCGCAAGAAGCTGGAACCGGATCCGTCATCTCCGCGTTACCTGGTCACCGAGCCCTGGGTGGGCTATCGCTTCGAACCGGGTGCCTGACCGCATTTCTCGCTTCCGCACGCCGTCAGGTCGATTGTTTACAACTTCCTTAGGTCCGCCTTAGGCCGACCTTACAGACCGACCACTAACGTAGGTGGGTGCGCTACTCACGTCGTGCTGTAACCATGGTGGTCGTACTTGCGGCCTGGCCGATTCAGGCCGCCGCGCAGTCGCCGGCCACCGACCCCGAGCCCTGGAAGAGCGTGCAGTTCGGCGCCACGCTCGAGGCCTACTACGCGTTCAATACCAACGAGCCGCCGGACCGGATCTCGTTGCTGCGCGCCTACGACACGCGCGCCAATTCCTTCGCGATCCAGCAGGCGACGCTCGTCGGCGAATTGGCGCCGAACGTCGACGCCGGTCGTCGCTACGGGCTGCGCGTGGACCTGATGTTCGGACAGGCCACCGAGACCGTGCAGGGCGGCGCGGCGAACGAGCCGCGGCCCGACGTCTATCGCCACATCTGGCAGGCGTACGGTTCGTACATCTTTCCGGTTGGCCGCGGTCTGCGGGCCGACTTCGGCAAGTTCGCGTCGAACCTCGGGTACGAGACCAACTACGCCAAGGACAACGATCATTTCTCGCGCGCGTACTTGTTCAACTTCCTGCCGTTCTATCACTCGGGCCTCCGCGCGTCGCTGCCGGTGCACGACAAGGTGACGCTGATGTACATGCTCACCAACGGCATTCAGCAGACCGAGGATTTCAATAACTTCAAGTCGAACCACTTCGCGGCCGTCATCACGCCGATTCCGAACGTGTCGTGGACGGTGAACTACTACTTCGGTCAGGAGCAGGCGGATGGCGGCGAGCCGGACGGTCCGGACGGCTTCTTCAAGGTGTTCGATACCTACGTCGCGTGGACGCCGACGAGCCAGCTCGGTTTTGGCGTCGACATCAATCACGTTACCAACGAGGTGGACCCGGGCAGCGATGCCCTCGCGCTCAACGGCGTGGGCGCCTACGCGCGCTACAAGCCCACGGCGCCATCGACGCTCGCGTTGCGCTACGAGCGTCTCGACGATGAGGGGCTGTTTGGCGGGATCGATCAGGAGTTGCAGGAGCTGACCTTCACCGCGGAGTGGAAGTTCGCCGAGGGGTTCCTGGTACGAGGCGAGCTCCGACGTGACTGGTCCGACGAAGACTTCTTCACCGGAAAAAACGGCGGAGACGATCGTCGCGACGCCCAGAACACGATCATGCTCGGCCTCGTGTGGTGGTTCGGCAACAAGACCGGAGTCTGGTAACCGCCATGGACATCATCTTTCTCGGCCTTACGGTGCTGTTCTTCGTAGTCGCCGCAGGCTACGTCGTGGGCTGTGAGCGATTGAAGTAGGAGGCGCGTAATGGCGCTCGAATCCCTCGTTGGCATGGTGGTCTCAGTGCTGTTGCTCGGGTACTTGGTGTACGCGCTGCTGTACCCGGAGAAGTTTTGAGACGGACATGACCTTCAACGGCTGGTTGCAAATCGTGATCTACTTCGGCGCGATCCTCGCCGTCACGGCGCCGCTGGGGCGCTTCATGACGCGCGTGTTCGCGCGGGAGCGCACGCTCCTCGATCCGGTGCTCGTGCCGATCGAACGCCTCCTGTATCGCCTGACCGGCGTCGACGATCGGCGCGAGATGCGCTGGACCGAGTATGCGATGGCGATGCTGGCGTTCAGCATCGTGTCCATGGTGGTGCTCTACGCCATCATGCGCCTGCAGGCGGTACTGCCGCTCAATACGCAGGGGCTGGCGGCCGTGGGCACCGACCTGGCCTTCAACACCGCCGCGTCGTTCACGACGAACACGAACTGGCAGTCGTACGTTCCCGAGGTGACCATGAGCTATCTCACGCAGATGGCCGGCCTCTCGTACCACAACTTCATCTCGGCGGCGACGGGTATCGCGCTCGCGGTGGCGTTCATTCGCGGGATCTCGAGCCGTGAGCGGGACACCATCGGCAACTTCTGGGTCGACATGACCCGCGCGACGCTGTGGGTCCTGCTCCCGTTCTGCATCGTCGGTGCGCTGCTGTTGGTGTCGCAGGGCGTGGTCCAGAACCTGAAGCCGTACGATACCGCGCAGATCGTCGATCCGCAGACGGTGACGATCAAGGACGCGGACGGCACAGAGACGACGACGGTGACGCGCGAGCAGGTCATCGCGCAGGGGCCGGTGGCGTCGCAGGAGATCATCAAGGAGTGGGGGACCAACGGCGGCGGCTTCTTCAACGCGAACAGCGCGCATCCGTTCGAGAACCCGACGCCGCTCTCGAACTTCGTCGAGATGTTCGCGATCTTCGCGATCTCGGCGGGGCTGACCTACACCCTGGGTGACATGACGAAGTCGCGCCGCCACGGTTGGGCCGTGTTCGCGGCGATGGCGTTTCTCTTCTTCGTGGGCGTTGCGACGGCCTATTGGGCGGAGTCTCAGGGCAATCCGATGCTCGCGGGCACCGATCAGACGGCGAGCGCGATGTGCCCGGGCGGGAACATGGAAGGCAAGGAAGCGCGATTCGGCATCGCCAGCTCCGTGCTCTTCGCGACCGTGACCACCGACGCGAGCTGCGGGGCCGTCAATTCGATGCACGACTCGTATACGCCGCTCGGCGGCATGGTGCCGCTCGTCAATATCATGCTCGGCGAGGTGATCTACGGTGGTGTCGGCGCCGGCATGTACGGCATCTTGGTCTTCGTCGTGCTCTCGGTGTTCATCGCCGGCCTGATGGTCGGTCGCACGCCGGAGTATCTCGGCAAGAAGATCGACGCGTTCGACGTGAAGATGGCGATGCTCGCCATTCTGGTGTTCCCGCTGGTCATCCTCGTGTTCACCGGCATCTCCGTGGTGTCGCCGGATTTCGGCACGTCGAGCATCGCCAATCCGGGTCCGCACGGGCTGTCGGAGATTCTCTACGCCTACACGTCGGGCACGGGCAACAACGGCTCCGCGTTCGCCGGCATCTCGGCGAACACCAAGTGGTACAACGCGACCATCGGCGTCGCGATGCTGATTGGCCGCTTCATGGTCGTCATCCCGATGCTCGGCCTCGCTGGCAATCTCGCACGCAAGAAGCTGGTGCCGCCGTCGCTCGGCACGTTCCCGGTCACGACGCCGCTCTTCAGCGTGCTGCTGGTGAGCGTCATCGTCATCGTCGGCGTCCTGACGTTCTTCCCGGCCCTGAGCCTGGGACCGATCGTCGAGCACTTCCTGATGCAGGCGGGAGAGACATTCTGACGCCGGCTTGCGACCCGAGACCTGAGGCTCAGGGCAAGACGGCTTGTGGCCACCGGCCCCAGCCCAAGCCCCAAGTCCCAAGCCTCGAGCCGGCGTCATTTTGAGTTCGATATGGCAAAGACACAGAAACTGAGCATCTGGAATCCCGCGCTGCTGCGGGTGGCGTCGGTCGACGCGATTCGCAAGCTCGATCCGCGCGTGATGATGAAGAACCCGGTGATGTTCGTCGTCGAGGTCGGCTCGGTGCTGACCACGATTCAGCTCGTCCGCGACGCGCTCGCCGGGCGGCCCGGATTGGGATTCGAGCTCCAGATCACGGTGTGGCTCTGGCTGACGGTGCTGTTCGCGAACCTGGCCGAGGCCATGGCCGAGGGGCGCGGCAAGGCACAGGCCGAGACGCTGCGGCGCGCGAAGACCGAGACCGTGGGGCATCGCCTGCTGCCGAACGGCACGACCGAGCCAGTGGCGGCGACGCAGCTGCGCAAGGGCGACAAGGTCGTCGTCACCGCGAACCAGTTCATCCCGGCGGACGGCGAAGTCGTCGAGGGTGTCGCCTCGGTCGACGAGTCGGCCATCACCGGTGAGTCCGCTCCGGTCATTCGCGAATCCGGTGGCGATCGATCGGCGGTGACGGGGGGCACGCGCGTGCTGTCGGACCGCATCGTCGTGCTGGTGACGTCGAATCCCGGTGAAACGTTCATCGATCGGATGATCGCGCTCGTCGAGGGCGCCGAGCGGCAGAAGACGCCGAACGAGATTGCACTCAACATCCTCCTGGCCGGCCTCACCATCGTGTTTCTGTTCGCGGTCGTGACGCTGCAGCCGTTTGCCGTGTACTCGGGCGCGCCGCAGTCGCTCTTCGTTCTGATTTCGCTGCTGGTGTGCCTCATCCCGACGACGATCGGCGGGTTGCTGTCGGCGATCGGCATCGCCGGCATGGATCGGCTGATCCAGCACAACGTGCTGGCGATGTCCGGCCGTGCCGTCGAAGCGGCGGGCGACGTGCACACGCTGCTGCTCGACAAGACGGGCACGATTACGCTTGGCAACCGGCAGGCGTCGGAGTTCATTCCGGCGCCCGGCGTCACCATCGAGCGGTTGGCGGATGCGGCGCAGCTCGCGTCCCTGGCGGACGAGACCCCTGAAGGCCGATCGATCGTCGTGCTCGCCAAGGAGAAGTACGGCCTCCGTGGCCGCGATCTGGCGGGGCACGGGACGGTGCTGGTGCCGTTCACGGCGCAGACGCGCATGTCCGGCATCGATCTCGACGGACGCGAGATTCGCAAAGGCGCGGCTGATGCGATCGGGCGGTTCATCATGAGCCGCGGCGGTCATTCGCCGATCGAGGTCAAGAGCGTCGTCGAGAAGGTGTCCAAGGCCGGTGGTACGCCGCTCGTCGTGGCAGACCACCAGGACGTGCTCGGCGTGATCCACCTCAAGGACGTCGTCAAGGGCGGCATGAAAGAGCGGTTCCTTCAGCTGCGATCAATCGGGATCAAGACCGTAATGATCACGGGGGACAACCCGCTGACCGCGGCGGCGATCGCGCAGGAGGCCGGGGTCGACGACTTCCTCGCCGAGGCGACGCCCGAAGACAAGATGGCGCTGATCAAGCGCGAGCAGCAGGACGGCAAGCTCGTCGCGATGACCGGCGACGGTACCAACGACGCGCCGGCGCTGGCTCAGGCCGATGTCGGCGTGGCGATGAACACCGGGACGCAGGCCGCGAAAGAGGCCGGCAACATGGTCGACCTCGACTCGAATCCGACCAAGCTCATCGAGATCGTGGAGATCGGCAAGCAGCTGCTGATGACGCGCGGGACGCTGACGACGTTCTCGATCGCGAACGACGTCGCGAAGTACTTCGCGATCATCCCGGCGATGTTCATGACGGCGTACCCGGCGCTGAATGCATTGAATGTCATGGGATTGGCCACGCCGCAGTCGGCGATCCTGTCCGCCGTCATCTTCAACGCGGTGATCATCGTCGCGCTGGTGCCGCTGGCGTTGAGGGGCGTGCAGTTCAAGCCGATGAGCGCCGCCGCCTTGCTGCGCCGCAATCTGCTGATCTACGGCCTGGGCGGCGTGATCGCACCGTTCGTCGGGATCAAAGCGATCGACGTGGTGATTACCACCTTGGGGCTCGCATAACCATGGTCCGCCATTTACTGACAGCGACGCTGATGACGATCGTCACGACCGTGCTTCTGGGTGTGATCTATCCGCTGGTGATTACGGGGCTCGCGCAAGTGATCTTTCCCGATCAGGCGAACGGGCAGCTGATCGAGCGGAACGGCATCATCGTCGGCTCGCGCATCATCGGGCAGCCGTTCTCCTCGCCGGGCTACTTTCGATCGCGGCCGTCGGCGGCTGGCGCAGGCTACGACGCTACCGCCTCCGGCGGATCGAACCTGGGACCGACCAACAAGAAGCTGATCGACCGCGTGGCCGCCGACGTCGAGACCTATCGGAAGGAGAATGCGGCGGGCGGCGTGCCGATCGACCTTGTGACCACCTCGGGATCGGGGCTCGATCCCCATATTTCGCCTGCTGGCGCGGCGTATCAGGTCCCGCGCGTGGCGCGCGAGCGCCGCATTGGAGAAGACGTCGTGCGTCGCCTCGTCGCCGAGCACACCGAGGGCCGACAGCTCGGGTTCCTGGGCGAGCCCGTTGTCAACGTGCTGCTGTTGAACCTGGCGCTCGATGCCGCGCACCCGATGAAGCCATGACCGCCGACGACGACCGGGAAGCCGCGGGCCGGCCTGACCCCGCAACCCTCCTCGCGAAGCTCAAAGAGGATGAGCGAGCGCGGTTGCGGCTGTACATCGGCGCGGCGCCCGGCGTCGGCAAGACCTACCAGATGCTCGAGGATGCCGATCTCCTCAAGCGGCAGAACTTCGACATCGTCATCGGGTTCATCGAGCCGCACGGCCGCGCGGAAACGGAAGCGTTGATCCGCGACCTCGAGGTCGTCCCCATGCGCGTCGTCGAGTATCGCGGCGTGCAGTTGAAGGAGATGGACGTCGACGCGATCCTGGCGCGCAAGCCGCAGATCGCCATTGTCGACGAGCTGGCGCACACCAACGTGCCGGGCTCACGCCATCAGAAGCGATACGAGGACGTACTGGAGCTGCTCGACCGCGGCATCTCCGTGATCACGGCCGTCAACGTCCAGCACATCGAGTCGCTGAACGACGTGGTGGCGCGGAGCAGCGGCGTTCAGGTGCGCGAAACCATTCCTGACTGGTTTCTACAGCGTGCCGACGAGGTGGTCAACGTCGACGTGTCGGTGGAGACCCTGCGCACGCGGCTTCGGCAAGGGAAGATCTACGGCGTCGAGAAGATCGAGCAGGCCCTGACCCGGTTCTTCCGCAAGGGCAATCTGTCGACGCTGCGTGAGCTCGCCCTCCGGCAGTTGGCGATGAACCAGGCCGATCGCGCGCAGGAGTATCGCGAGCGCGAAGGGTTGGAGGATCCCGCGATTCCGGAGAAGGTGATGGTGGCCATGGCGTCACGGGGCAGCGCGAAGCGGCTGCTGCGCACCGGATCCCGCATCGCGGGACGGTTGGCGTCCGACTGGTACGCCGTCTACGTGGAAACCCCGAAGGAGGAGCCGGGCCGGATCTCCCCACAGGATCACGCGGCGCTCGTCGAGAACATCCGGTTCGCGGAGCGGATGGGTGCGCGGGTGGTGAAGCTGAAGGGCACTCGAGTGGCCGACGCGCTCATCGAGTTCGCGCGCCGCGAGCACATCACACATGTCATCTTCGGGCAATCGGGACGATCGCGCTGGGACATCTTCCTCCACGGCTCGATCATCAACCGCTTTCTGAGCGAGGTCCGCCACGCCACCGTGCACGTCGTCCCCCAGGGCGAGGACATGCCAGACCTCAACGAGGACGCCCCGCAATGAGCGATCGCATTCTCATCATCGAAGACGAAGCCGCGGTCCGGCGGCTGATGACCATCGCGCTCGAGTCGTCGGGCTATCGCGTGTCCGCCGCTGCTGACGGCGAAAGCGGGCTCGAGCTGTTCGGCGACGGCAGCCCCTGGGCGGCCGTGCTGCTCGATCAGCGCATGCCCGGCATGGACGGGCTGACGACGCTGAAGCACTTGAAGGAACGTCGCCCGGATGCCGTCGTGATCATGGTGACGGCCTTCGGATCCATCGAGCTCGCGGTGGACGCGATGAAGCTCGGCGCCACCGACTTTCTGCGCAAGCCGCTGACACCAGAGATTCTCCGCTCCGCCGTGGCCGCTGCGACGCGACAGCGTCCGCAGGCGCCGCCGGTCGCCGCCGCTCGTCGTACGCCGGAGACCTCTGCGTACCCCGACATCGAGACGCTGACGATGAACGGGTTTCGGTTCGTGTACGAGCCGTCCGCCACACACGGAGATCGATACACGTTTCGCGTCTTCTCGGGCGCCGACATCGGCCACGGCGCGGCGGTGACGATTGCGATCGACCCCGACGCGATCGCGAGGGTCGAGCGCATCACCGGCCGCCAGCTGCCGGCGTCGAGCTCGTTCTGGCAAGTCCAAGCCGAGAACCTGCTCGCGGCGTACTTATGGACCGAGCAGCGCATTCCCGAGCCCGATGTCCTGCGCGTGCTGGACGTCTCTCGCGACGACATGATGTCGGCCGCGGCGTGGAAAGAGTGAGACCTGATGTCGCTGCGGTTCCGCCTGATCGGCTCCTTCATTGGCCTGGTGGTGGCGCTGGCCGGGCTTGGGGCCTGGAGCGCGTGGCGGCTGTGGGAGATGGGGGCGGTCGCGAACCGTATCATCGCGCAGAACTACGACTCGGTGGTCGCGGCGCAGCGGATGAAGGAGAGCCTGGAGCGTCAGGACTCGGCGCTGCTGTTTGCGCTGCTCGATCAACACCCGCGCGCGAAGCAACAGCTCGAAGAGCATCGCGCCAGGTTTCGCGACGCACTCGAGTCGGCTCGCAACAACCTCACCGAGCCCGGTGAACCCGAGATCGTCCAGTCGATAACCAACGGCTTCGCCAAATATTCGGACCTTACCGATCGATTCCTGAACCTTCCGAGCGCGCAGCGCGAGGCCTACGAGCGCGCGCCGCGAGCGAGCCCACCGAGCGGCGACGCCGCGAGGCCTTCCGACCGAAGGGAGGCCTACTTCCGCGACGCCGAGCCGCTCTTCAACACCTTGCGTGCCGAGTCCGACCGGCTGCTCACGATGAATCAGGAGGCGATGCGCCGGAAGTCGGCCGAGGCCTCCGCAATTTCACAGCGGAATTTCTGGACGGCCACGCTCCTGGCGTTCGTGCTCACGCTGGCCGGCGTGGCGGTCGCATACGCCACGTCCGCGACGATCCTCCGCCCGATTGCTGATCTGACGCACGCGACCACGGAGCTCGCCGCCGACAGGCTCGATGCGGTCGTGCCGGTCGAACGTGCCGACGAGCTCGGGCGTCTGGCGACGGCGTTCAACCAGATGGCGGGCCGCCTGCGTGAGGTTCGCGAATCGGAAACCGGTGCGCTCCTGGCCGCACGACAGATGGCGGAAGCGGCGGTCGACTCCTTGTACGACCCCGTCGTGGTGACCGACGCGGCCGGGCGCATCACGCGGCTGAACGACGCGGCCGAGTTGCTGTTCGGTCGGGAGGTCGACGTGCGCGGGCATCACCTGGCCGAGGTCGCGAAGGA
>DAINCF010000179.1:0-13028 GCA_036732565.1 Vicinamibacterales bacterium | reverse complement strand
ATCGCGCCGCCGGCACGTCAGCGCCGGCGAGGAGCACCGCACCGGTCTCGACAAGCTGTCGGTCCATCGGTCCGAGATTCCTGCGGCGACGCACGTGGACTACTCCGCGCGTATCCAGACCGTGGATCGCGAGCGGCACGGCCTCTACCACGGAGTCATCGACGCCTTCCACCGACAGACCGGTTGTCCCGTCGTCGTCAACACCAGCTTCAACCTCGGATGGGATCCGATCGTGTGCAGGCCACGAGAGGCGTATCACACGTTCATGTCGTCGGACATCGACGTCCTGTGCATGGGACATTACGTGCTGTCCAAGGCCGAGCAACCAGCCGAGCGTCACGCGTTGGCGTTGCCCGGCATCCGCGCGTACACGAGCGAGCCCTGGTGCTGTCCATGCGGGCACGGCGCGTCCCTCGTCGCCCACGACGGCGGACTCAGGTGTTCGGCGTGTGGCCACAGCTTCGTGATCACCGACGGCATCCCCCAGCTCTTCTGGCCTCATGAGAAGTTCGGTGCGGATACGGACGTCACCGAAGCCGTCAAGGCGTTCTACGAAGAGACGCCGTTCCCCAACTACGACGAGCACGATTCGGTGCGGTCGTTGATCGACAAGTCACGCCGCGGCATCTACGCCCACATGCTGAACGAGGGGCTGCCGTTCAATGGACGCATCCTCGAAGTCGGTTGCGGCACCGGCCAGCTGACGAACTTTCTCGGTATCTCGTGCCGCGAAGTCATCGGCGTCGATCTGTGCCTGAACTCGTTGCGTCTGGCGGAGCGGTTCCGCAGCGAGCACGGCCTCGATCGGGTGCGCTTCGCGCAGATGAACCTGTTCCGGCCGACGTTCGCGTCAGAGCAGTTCGACGTCATCCTCTGCAACGGTGTCTTGCACCACACCGCGGATCCGTACGGCGGCTTCACGGGTCTCGTGCCGCTGCTCAAGCCGGGTGGCTACATCATCATCGGGCTCTACAACAAATACGGGCGGCTGATGACCGACCTGAGGCGCGCGATCTTTCGCCTGACCGGCGGACGCGCGACGTGGCTCGATCCGTATCTGCGGTCGACGAAGATGAGCCGCGAGAAGCGCCGCGCGTGGTTTGCGGATCAGTATCAGCACCCGCACGAGTCGAAGCACACGATTGGCGAAGTGCTCGAATGGTTCGATGAGACCGGTCTGGACTTCGTTCGTGGCATTCCGTCGACCGTCGGCGCGACGGGAAATGGCCACGATTTGTTCGCGCCCGAGCCCGCCGGATCCGCGCTCAATCACGCGACCGTGCAGGCCAAACAGATCATCACCGGAAGCCGCGAGGGCGGTTTCTTCCTGATGATTGGTCGTCGCCCGGTGCACTCCGGCGCCGCCGCTCGCCGCCCGGATCGGCTGGACGACGCCAACCGCCGCCCGGATGGTCTCGACGACGCCAACGGCCGCCCGGACGGGCGGCACGGAAATACCGCGAGGAGGGCGAGCTAGCAATGGCCCTCGTCTCCCTCAATCGCGAGCCCACGCCGCGCCTGCTGCGACAGTTCGCGGGCATCTGGTTCCCCGCCGCCTGCGCCGTCCTCGGCTACGCGCTGTATCGGCGTACGCAGTCGTGGTCGTGGCCGCTGGTCATCTGGATCCCCGCCGCAGTCATCAGCGCGATAGGCGTGGTGAGGCCGTCGGCGATGAAGCCGATCTGGGTCGCGTGGATGACGGCCGTCTTCCCGATCGGCTGGGCGATTTCCCATCTCGTGCTGGCGGTGACCTACTACCTGGTGATCACGCCGGTCGGGTTGCTGCTGCGATTGAGCGGTCGCGATCCGATGCAGCGGGCGCTCGATCGCGGCGCCAAGACCTATTGGCAGCCACACCGGCAAATCACCGATCCGTCGAGGTACTTCAGGCAGTTCTAGGCCGCCTGAAGGCGGCCTCCACGCCGGACGCAGGCGTGGGGGCCGGCTTCCAGCCGGCCCTGTGAGGCGAAGACGATGGCCGATCGATCCGATTTCGAACGTGCAGCCGAGAGCCGGAAGACCGGCATCGTCCGCGAGTTCGTCGATTTCCTGCGCGACAACAAGAAGTGGTGGCTCGCACCGATCTTCATCGTGCTGCTGCTCATCGGCGTGCTGGTCGTGCTGTCGAGCACGGCGGCGGCGCCGTTCATCTACACGCTCTTCTGATCGTTGGTGACGAGGCTCCGATGGCTCGGGTTCGCGATCGCCGCCTGCGTCCTTGCAATCGCGGCGACGCTGGCGTTCGCGGAAGCGGCCCTTCGCATCATCTATCGCGATGGTGGCACACGAACCGCGGGTGGACCTGGCGGCGGACCCTTCGTCTACACGTTCAACGGCGGTGATGCCGTCCTGCGCGGACCGGAGCCGCCGCCGGGACGCAAGCGGCCCGGTCTCACGCGCATCGTCATTCAGGGCGATTCCGTGACCTGGGGACAGGGCGTTCGCAATTGGTACGACCTGTATCCCGAGCGTCTGCTCGAGCGGCTCAACGCGCAGGCCGAGCGCTACGAGGTCGCAGTGTTCGCGTTGCCCGGGCGCGAAATCACCAGCCATCTCGCCGGACTGCGAAGCTACCCCGACACGCTGGCGCCGGATGTTCTCGTCTACCAGTGGTACGTCAACGACCTCGAGGTGGAGAAGGAGCATCGCCCGGATCCGTCAGCGGCGCCATGGCGTCGCTGGAGCGGGCACACCTGGGCCCGCACCCACTCCTACCTCTATTTCTTCGTCGACGATCGTCTGAGGTTGCTGGTGCCCGGCGGCGAGCGAAGCTATC
Organism: Vicinamibacterales bacterium; assembly: GCA_036732565.1. GTDB lineage: Bacteria > Acidobacteriota > Vicinamibacteria > Vicinamibacterales > UBA2999 > JAIVJN01. The sequence goes on along the minus strand of DAINCF010000179.1, from coordinate 10,252 downwards.
CGGATTACATGTATCGCGAGTACGCGCCCGGGACGCGTGGCTGGGAGCTGTTTCGCGAGCAATTCGATGCCTGGGCCAGGCTCGCGCGGGCCCGATCGCCGCGCACGATCGTGATGCTGTATCCGACGCTGCTGGCCAGCGGCGGCGATCCGATGCCGCGCCTGCGCCAGCAGGTCTCGGATCTCTCGCGCGAGTACGGTTTGGAAGTCCTCGATCTCACACCCCACCTGCAGGGTTTCAACACGCATGCGAGCGTGTTCGACAGCCATCCCAACGAGGACGCTCACGCCGCGATCGCGGAGGCGCTGGCCGACCGGATCACGGTGCGTCCGCAGTAGGCGAGGCTAGCAGCCGCCGATACGATCGATCGAGTACGGGCCGTCTTCGTCGTCCTCGTCTTCCGGAAAGACCAACAACAGCCGATCCACGGGACGAAGGCCGAGGTGGGTCGCCAACGCCGCCGAGGCGGTGTTCGTGTCGGCCGCGCCCCAGACCGGTCGCTTGCCGCGCGCGAGGAAGTAGTCGATCAGCTCCACCGCCGCCGCCCGCGCGCATCCTCGTCGACGCCATCCCGGCAGGGTGTCGATGCTGACGTCCCACAACGTCTCGGTCTCCCATGCGGCGTAACAAAAGGAGACGGGACGGCCGTCGATGAATGCCGCGCTCATCGGTGCGTAGTCGAACGCGCCGGCGATCTCTTCCTGGAGATCCGCCGGCAGGCGATCGAGCAGCGGCCGGTCGCCGGGCACGAGGAGCCGCGCTCGCGGATCGCGCACCGGCAGATCGCCGCGATCGCCGTCCAATGTGAAGAGCGTCGCGCCGCAGCGGTCGCGACCGGGCGCGAGTCTGGTGACGACCTCTTCGGCCTCGGGAGGCGCCAAGAGCGTAAACGAGGACGGGACTGCAACGAGCGACCCCGCCAACTCCTCCACATTGTCCCATCGCACGACGACGGCCAGGCCGCCCTCCTCGGGTGTCGCGATGAGCGCGACGGGACCACCTCGTGGCGGTGGGACGGCCGCGCCGCGCCGGCTCAGGAGCATGCCGCGCGCTTCGATCCATCGAGGGACGTCGGGGAGCGTGCTCAGTAGGTCCACATTCGCATCCCGATCACGCCAAACGATGCGAGATAGGCCGTCAGCGTGAACGCGGCGAGTGCCACGAGGACGCCGTAGCTCACGAGCCAACGACTCCCGCCTCGCACGCGCGCGCCGTTCGCAAAGAACAGCGTTGCGACGGCGATCGTCGGCAGGGCGAGCGTGGCAAGAAACGCGACAATCGTGGCCGTGGAGCGTAATCCCCATTGCGAAACGGGTTTCGCCGCGAGCGCCGCAAATGGGACGACCAACGTCAGTGAAGTGGCGACGAGCAGCGTCTTCAACGACCAGAAGCCTTGCGGCTGCGCGCCCCGCGCGTGGAAGAGCCAGACGATCACCGCCACGATTGGTGTGAGCGCCACGACGGCCGCGGCCATGACCGGCCACCGGATGATCTCGACGCGCCAGCGCGGGACGCGCTCGGCGTAGACTTCGCCGCCTGACATCGTGGCGCTGAGGATGTTGCGACCATCAGGGGTGTTGGCGAACACGCGCGTTGCCGCGGCCTGCGATTCATTCCTGAACAGCGTGTCCGAGACCGGCACCAGCTTCGAGGGAGCCCCGAACACGCGCGTGATGTGCAGCCCATCGTCGACGGCCGATACGTGAAAGCCGCCGCGCAGCCACTCCATGAAGGCGAGCGCCTGATTGCGCGGATTGGCCTCGTGGTAATAGCCCTCGTGCGCGCGAAGCGCTTCCGCGGACACAGAAGCGGCCGATGTAGTCGGCGGTTCGATCTCGCGCTTCAAGTAGCTCGTCGCGAGCGCCGTCAGCCGGTTCAGCGTCCCGCGCGCATCGTCACGATTCAGCAGCACGACGAAGCCGACATCGCGGGCCGGCGAGTAGCCGTACGCCGACACGAACCCCTCGATGCCGCCACCGTGTCCCAGCATCGGATACGGCAGGTCGGTCCACGTCATGATGCCGCTGCCGTAGCCGTTGCGAAGGCCAGCGGTACTGGCGATTGTGGTCCGCGCGCGTTCCATGTTGCTGAGGTATTCGGGATCGACGATGGGCGTCTCGCCGAGCGCACCCCAGTTGAGGAGCGTTCGCACGAACGTCGCCAGCTCACGGGTGGAGGTGTGCAGGTTGCCCGCGGGACGCAAGTAGATCTGCGGGTAGCCGGTTATGCGGAGTCGTCGTCCCGAATAGCCGATGGCCAGCGTGGCCTCGTCTGCCGGCCGCAGCACGAAGCTGCTGGTCGTCATGTCGAGCGGCTCGAAGATGCGCTGGCGAATGTACTCCTCGTACGGCTGCTCGGCGATCTTCTCGATGACCATGCCGGCCACGCCGTATCCGGGATTCGAGTACGACATGCGCGTGCCCGGCCGCCATCGCACGCGGCGCGAGCCGGGCGTGCGGCGCATGACCATCGCGAGCGACATGTCGGGTGGGTCGGAGAAGTTGTACATCTCCGCGAAGTGCATGTCGTCGAAGCCCGCCGTGTGCTGCAGCAGGTGCACGATGCGAATCGGCACGGTCGCGTCCCACGGGTTCTCGATGGCGAGGTCGGGCAGGATGTTCGAGAGCAGGTCGTCGAGCGTCAGCTCGCCTTCTTCCGCCAGTTGCACCAGGGCCATCGCGACGAACGTCTTGCTGATGGAGCCCACGCGGAAGTGCGTGTCCTCGGTGACCGGCGTCCGGCGCGCAACGTCGGCCAGGCCGATGCCGCCCATCCACTCGATGCCGTCCGCATGCACGAGGGCAATGCCCGCACCCGGGACTCCGCCCTGTTCGAGGATCGCGGCCGCCGCCGTGCGGAACGCCTCGAGCGTCTGGGGCGTCGGGTCGGGTTGCTCCCGCGACTCCTGGGCAGCCGGCCGCACGATGACGCGTGTCGACGCCACGTACGCGAGGAAGAGGAGCGCGAGGCCAGCCCAGAACCCCCAGCGTCGCATAGGGCGAATATACTGACAGTCGTGCAGGAGACGAGCAAGGAAGCGTTTCTCTCCGGGGCGGACATCGGATCGTCGGCGCTGCGGGTCGAGCTGGACACCCACCGCAAGCTACGGGTCAGAAACAAGCTCTATTACCGATTCAATCACTGGCCGATCTGGATCTTCGTCTTCTTCATCGCGCCAGGGCCGCTCACCTTCGATTTCTTCGAGCGCGGCTTCGACGGCCGCATGCTCCTGTGGCTGCTCGTCGTAGTCGCCGGCACCGGCCTCGCCGGCCTGCGGGGGCGGCTGCCGGGCTGCGAGGAAGCTCCGTACATCATCCGTTTCACCGAGGATCGGCCGAACCCGCTGTACCGGCGCATCTGCTACACCATCGCCTGGGGTGAAGTGGTGGCGTTCGCGGTCTTGAACATCGCCGGGCTCGTCTACGCGATCGCGACAGGTGAGTGGCGTTTGAGGCAGATGTACGAGTATGCATACTTCCCGATTGCCGGAACGATGTGGGTACTCGGCGCGGCGGGAAAACTCCCGCGCGTGAAGCCGTCAACCGCCGGAGAGGGCCACGAGCGTCGCTACTTCTACGGCGCTGTCTGGGCGGTCGCGATCGCGCAGCCAATTCTGTGGGTGATGTGGAACGTCCTGCCGCGGGGCTTCGGTGGCGATATCATCAAGCTCGTCGTGTTCCTCGGCGTCCTGGCGTTCGTCGGCCACCGCGCCCGCCTCGGCCTCCTCCCCCGAACGCGCCCCATCGTGCCTGGAGAGTGGGCGGTTTCGGACTGAGAGACGCCAGCCACAAAGGCACGAAGAACACAAGAAGAGGTTCGCCACCAAGGCACCAAGAAGTCTTTTTCTTCAGAAGAATTTGCTTCGTGTCTTGGTGCCTCAGTGGCTAGCGTTTTCTTGTGTTCTTGGTGTCTTGGTGGCGAATCGTTTCGGTCACGTCCACGGAATTTCGATCTCGCCTCGGCTCTGTCGTTCGATCAGCGCCGGCAACTCGTTGATCATTGCCACAATCTCTTCGGGGAAGTCGCGCGGGGTGAAGGTCTCGAGGCTCACGGACGCGATTCGCACTGTTCCCGACGCGATCAGACGTGCGGTGGCGTCATCACGCATTTCGAACGTGTACTTCATGCGACGCGGGTTCACGATGGCGGCGTCCACGCCGATGCACACGGTCTGTCCGGGCCGCGCCGGCGAGGCGAAGCGGATGTGCGCCTCGACCCGCGGCATCGCGAACGCGAGATCGTCGAGGAGCGCCTGACGTGGCCTGCCGAGCGCCGCGTAGAGCTCTTCCTCCGCATCCTCGAACCATCCCAGGAAGTTCGGGAACCACGCGATCCCGGCGGCATCGCTGTCGGACCAATGGACTTTCTTGCGGATGACGAAGAAGGGCATCGGGAAACGATACATTCTAGACGCCATGCCCAAGCCCCAGGCCTCGAACCTCAAGCCTCAGGCCTCGAGGCCCAAGCCCATGGCAGAGGGTTGGCACGGGTGGGATGATTACGCCCCGTTCTACGACTGGGAAAACGCGCAAACGCTGGGGCGCCGGGATGTGCCGTTCTGGCGCCGGCTCGTCGCCCCGGTCGACGGAGCCGTGCTGGAGTTGGGGTGCGGGACTGGTCGCGTGACGCTGCCGCTGGCCCGTGCCGGGGCGACGATGGTCGGCATCGATCGCTCGGAACCGATGCTGGCGCGAGCGCGCACGCGGCTGCGTCGCGCCAGGCTCCCCGATCGCGCACGTCTGGTGCGCGGTGACATCCGTCATCTACCGTTTCCCGACGAGACGTTTCCGTTGGTGCTCGCGCCCTACGGCATCCTGCAATCGCTCCTCAAGGAGGCGGATCTCGCGCGCACGCTGGAGGCCGTCCATCGCGTGCTGGCGCCTGGTGGGACGCTCGGCCTGGAGCTGGTTGCCGATCTGCCATCCTGGCGCGAGTATCGCCGCCGAATCAGCCTGCGCGGCCGCCTCGGCCGCGGCGGGCCGCACATCACGCTGGTGGAATCCGTACGCCAGGATCGCGCGCGCCGCTTGACGCTGTTCGATCAGGAGTTCGTTCAGAAGGCGGGCGCGCAGACGCAGCGGAAGACATTCACGCTGGCCTTCCGCACGCTGTCGGTGCCGCAGATGTCGCGCCGCCTGGACAAGGCCGGACTCGAAGTCTCAGCGCTCCTCGGCGACTACCAGGGAGGCCCCTGGGACCCGCGCGCCGAGGTCTGGATCCTGCTGGCGCGCAAGGGCAGCTAGGACAGGTGGGTCTGGTCGATCGGGTGGGTCCGGAAAAGCTCGATTCCCCGCCCGACCAGCCCTACCTGCCCTGCCGGGCCGGTGCTAAACTACAGAGTCCTTTACGTTTCTCATCAGTTTGGAGCTGTCGCATGTCAGGCCATTCCAAGTGGCACACGATCAAACACAAGAAGGGCGCGGCCGACGCCAAGCGCGGCAAGGTCTTCACGCGCATCATCAAGGAACTGACGGTCGCCGCGCGCAACGGCGGCGGCGATCCCGGCGCCAACCCGCGCCTGCGCACGATCATCGCCGAGGCCAAGTCAGTCAACATGCCGGCCGACAACATCAAGAAGGCGATCCAGCGCGGCACCGGTGAGCTGCCCGGCGTGACCTACGAGGAGATCACCTACGAGGGGTACGGTCCCGGTGGCGCGGCGCTCATCATCGAGACGCTGACCGACAACAAGAACCGCACGGTTGGCGAGCTGCGGCACATGCTCGAAAAGCATAGCGGCAACCTGGGCGCCAGTAACTCCGTGGCCTGGATGTTCACCAAGAAGGGCTACATCGTGGTCGACAAGAGCGCGGCGGACGAAGAGAAGCTCCTGAACGCGTCGCTCGAGGCCGGGGCCGAAGACGTGCGGGACGATGGGGACAGCTGGGAGATCCTCAGCGAACCGTCCGAGTTCGAATCCGTGCGCGAGGCCGTGAAGAACCTTGGCGTCGAGCCCGCCTCCGCCGAGGTCGCGATGCTGCCGCAGAACTACGTCAAGCTCACCGGCAAGGAAGCCAATCAGATGGTGAGGCTGATGGAATCGCTCGACGAGCACGACGATGTGAAGCACGTCTGGTCGAACTTCGACATCGAGGAGAAGGAGATCGAGGCCTCGCTGGCGTGAGAGTGTTCGGCATCGACCCCGGCTCCGAGCGCACCGGCTACGGCTGTGTGGACAGCGATGGCCGGCGGCACCGTCTCGTGCTCTGCGGGGCGGTGCGGACGCGCGCGTCGGATACCTTCCCTGACAAGCTGGGCGCGATCCATCGCCAACTCTCTACGCTCATTGCCGAGTGTCGTCCCGATTGCGTCGTGATCGAAAACCTGTTTCATGCAGTGAACGTGCGCAGCGCGTTGAAGCTGGGGCACGCGCGCGGTGTCGCGATGCTCGCCGCCGTCGAGGCGGGCCTGTCGGTCATCGAGTACACGCCCGCCGAGATCAAACGTGCCGTCGTCGGGTACGGTCGAGCGGAGAAGCCGCAGGTGCAGCAGATGGTCAAGCTGCTGCTCGGGCTCGATCGCGTGCCTTCGCCTCACGATGCGGCTGATGCCCTTGCGGTCGCCATCTGCCACTTGCATGCCGCGCCCCTGTCGGGCCTCGCCCGCGATGCCGCGAAGGGATCGCCGAGCACTCGCCTGACCGCCGCGGTCAAGAGCTGGCGCCAGTATCGGCCGCGGGCCGATTCATGATTGCGGTGCTCCGCGGTCGTGTGCTGGAGAAGCAGGCCAACCGCGTGATCCTCGATGTGTCCGGTGTCGGGTACGATGTCGCCGTGCCGCTCTCGACGTTCTACAGCCTCGGCGAGCCAGGCACGGAGGTCGTGCTTCGCATTCATACTCACGTGCGCGAAGACCAGCTGGCACTGTATGGCTTTCTCACGCCGCTGGAGCTCGCGGTCTTCGATCGGTTGATCGGTGTCAGTGGCATCGGGCCGAAGCTCGCGCTCTCGGTCCTGTCGGGCATGGAGCCGCGCGATCTCGTCGCCGCGATTCAGCGCGGGGACGTCGCGCGCTTGACGGGCATTCCCGGCGTCGGCAAGAAGACCGCCGAGCGCATCTGCGTCGAGTTGCGCGATCGCCTGCCGAAGGCGCTCGAGGCGGCGATCGGTACGGCGCCGCCGTTGTCGGCCGGTGACGTGCTGCGCGACGATCTGACGTCTGCGCTCATCAATCTCGGGTACCATCGGCAGGCAGTGGACAAGGTGCTCGATCGGATGCTCGGCGAGGACGACACGCCCGACTTCGAGCGCGCGCTGCGGAGCGCGCTGAAGGAGTTGGCGCGCGCATGACGGATCCGCGCCTGGTGTCCGGCGCTCAGGTCGACGAGGACCTGCAGTACGAAGCCGGGCTGCGCCCGCGCCGGCTCGACGACTACATCGGACAGGAGCGCGTCCGCGAGAACCTCTCGGTCTCCATTCAGGCCGCGCGCCAGCGCGGCGAGGCTCTCGATCACGTCCTGCTCTACGGCCCACCCGGACTCGGCAAGACGACGCTGGCGCACGTCATCGGCAACGAGCTGGGCGTATCGGTGCGGACGACGTCGGGCCCGGTCATCGAGAAACCTGGAGACCTCGCCGGCATTCTCTCGAACCTGCAGCTGCGCGAGGTCTTGTTCATCGACGAGATTCACCGCTTGTCACCGGTCATCGAGGAGATCCTCTACCCGGCGATGGAAGACTTCGAGCTCGACATCGTGATCGGGCAGGGGCCTGGCGCGCGATCGGTCAAGGTGCCGCTGGAGCCTTTCACGCTCGTCGGGGCGACGACGCGGACGGGGCTGTTGACCTCGCCGCTCCGCGCGCGCTTCGGCATCGTCCATCGGCTCGACTTCTACTCAGCCGCGGCGCTCGAGACCATCGTCCGGCGGTCGAGTCGCATTCTCGGCGTTGCCATCACCGACGATGCGGCCGTGGAGATCGCGGGTCGATCGCGCGGGACGCCGCGCATCGCGAACCGGCTGCTCCGTCGCGTCCGCGATTACGCACAGGTGCGCGCCGATGGCCAGGTGACGCTGGAGGTCGCGCGGGCGGCGCTCGGGATGTTGGAGGTCGACGAGCATGGCTTCGACGAGGTCGATCGTCGGCTGCTGACGAGCATCATCGAGAAGTTCAGCGGTGGTCCCGTGGGGATCAACAGCCTCGCCGCGGCGCTGGGCGAGGAGCCCGACGCCATCGAGGATATCCACGAGCCGTTTCTCATTCAACTTGGCTTCCTGGAACGCACGTCGCGTGGCCGCATCGCCACGCCGCGCGCGTATGAATACTTCGGGCGGCCCATGCCCGGAAGGGGACTCTTTTGACGACTCGGCGTGCTGCGATCAAGAGCCTGGCAACCTACGTCCCACCCAAACTGCTCACGAACGCCGACCTCGAGAAGATGGTCGAGACCTCCAACGAGTGGATTCTGCAGCGCACCGGCATTCGCGAGCGGCACATCGTCGAGCCCGGGGTGGCCACGTCGGATCTCGCGAAGGAAGCCGCCCTCGCGGCGCTGTTGAAGGCGGGACTCACGCCGAAGGACGTCGACGTGATCATCGTCGGCACGGTGACGCCCGATATGCTGTTTCCGAGCACGGCGTGTCTGGTGCAGCACAAGATTGGCGCGAGCCGGGCGTGGGGGTTCGATTTGTCGGCTGCGTGCTCGGCGTTCACCTACGCCTTGACGGTCGGGAGTCAGATCGTCTCATCGGGCGGCGCCAAGACCGTGCTGGTGATCGGCGCGGATGTGATGTCCAGCATCATCGACTACACCGATCGCGCGACGTGCGTGCTGTTCGGCGACGGCGCCGGCGCCGTCGTGCTCGGGCCGTCGGACGATGAGTCGCTCGGCATCCTGGACTTCGAGCACGTCGTCGATGGCGGTGGCGGTCCGGCGCTCTGTATGCCGGCGGGCGGCAGCGCCAAGCCCGCGTCCCACGAGACCGTGGATCAGCGGCTGCATTACGTGAAGCAAGAGGGGCAGACGGTCTTCAAGTTCGCGGTGCGCCAGACCGGCGACATCTGCGAGCGGCTGCTGCAGCGCAACGGCATTGCGGCAACCGATCTGGATCTGTTCGTGTCGCATCAGGCGAACCGGCGCATCATCACGTCGGCGGCCGAACGGCTGGGCCTGCCGGAAGAGAAAGTCGTGATCAACATCGAACGCTTCGGCAACACCACGGCGGCGACCATTCCCTTGGCGCTGAACGATGCGGTGCAGGATGGTCGACTGAAGCGCGGCGATCTCGTGCTGCTGACGTCGGTCGGCGCCGGGTTCACCGTGGGATCGGTCTTGGTGCGTTGGTCGTGCTGAAAGAACTCCGATCGTGCGCCGGTGCCGCACGGCAGTTTTCGCGATCTCCGGCAGCGGATGCCGAGAAGCGTTTTGTGCTGTTTCGGCACTTCGCTCGTCCATCCTTCGCCCCAGCTGGGCGCTAAGTCAAGTAAACACAAGCGATTGCACCAACTGTGCCCTAATAGGGCACTCTGGCCTGTATGTCTCTTATCAGACCATCTTCGATTAAACATCATTGATTCAGTAAGTTAGAACCTGCCAAAAGCCCTCCAGGCCGAATTGTTGTTCCAAAACAGATCACTGCGCTAAAAGCCGTCAAAGACGCATATCGGTCTTTGCAGTCCCTTTGTGCACCTTAGTTCGCCGTTTTGGCGCGGTTTTGCGCGCCAGCGGCGCACGTGGCGAGCGGCTTGCTCAAGTCGTTCGCCGTGATGCTCTCGTTCTCGCTGTTCGTCCGTCCCTCGAAATCTCAGTAGGAAGCGCCGCTATGAATCACATGCGACCCATCCCTGTGTCTTTGCCTGTTCGCGGGCGTCGGCCGTCGACGCCTTCGGTGGACTGGCGTACCTCATTACCGGCGCTCGTCGGGCGCCGCATCCAGCTCAGGGAGCTCGAGGTCACCGACGCGGCGGCGTTGCTCGCCGCGGTCAGCCCCGAGGAAGTGTCTCGTTTCATCACGCCGCAACCCGGCAGCGTGAGCGCCATCGAGCGATTCATCGGCTGGGCGCGCGCCGAGCGCGAAGCCGGTCGCGCCGCGTGCTTCGCGTTGACCCTGCGCGGCAGCGACGAGGCCATCGGCATGTTCCAGCTGCGCGCCATGGATTCGAGCTTTGCCACGGCGGAGTGGGGCTTCGTGATCGGCTCGGCGCACTGGGGCCAGGGCTACTTCGTCGAAGCCGCGACGCTGCTCGTGGACTTCGCCTTCGATGTCATCGACGTGTGGCGGCTCGAGGCCCGCGCGGCGGCGGCGAACGGTCGC
>DAINCF010000178.1:0-13032 GCA_036732565.1 Vicinamibacterales bacterium | reverse complement strand
CTGCGTAACCGCCGCAGAGACGAGTGCAAACTCGAAGGCGGCGCGGTCGCGGATCTTGACGTAGGCCGAACGGGGTGCCCGCTCGAACTCGATCGCGATGACGAGCTCGCCCGGCGCGAGCACGGATTCGCGCCAAGGCGTGTCGCCAGGGAGGAGGTAGAACTCGGCCAACGGCACGATCCGAGTCGCATGACGGCTGCGCAAGTGCAGTCGAGCCCCGAGCGCCAGGAGCGCCACCGCGCAGTCCGACGCATGGACGGCCGCGCACGCGGGGCTGGCGCCGAGGATGGCGTGCCGACTGCGATCGCCATCGTGCGCCGGGCAGCCGGAGCCCGACTCGCGTTTGTTGCAGGGGAACAGCGGGTCTCGAAAGAATCGGCACCGGGTCCGCTGCAACAGGTTGCCCCCGATCGTCGCTCGGTTTCGCACCTGCGGTGACGCGCTCGCACGGGCGGCCTGCCCGAGGGCTGGTGCGTGAACCGCGACCAGAGGGTGCGTGGCCAATGTCGCGAGCGTAGCGCCCGCGCCGACGCTCAGGACGTCCTCGACCAGGCTCACCGCGTCCGAGATGCCAGCGTCGCGCAGGTCTACCAGACGCCAGTCCCGTCGCTGGTCGCTGCGCATCAGGGGTATGAGGTCGGTGCCGCCAGCGAGGTAAGTATGCGAGACCGGATCCCGGGCCAGCGCCTCATCCACGGACAATGGGCGCTCGTAGGAGGCGATCAAGGCTTCGGCGCCTCGCGGCGCCCGGCGTCGGCGAGCGCCACATCGCGAATGGCTGACACGATGTGGGGATAGGCACCACAGCGGCACAGATTCCCGGCCGCCCCTTCGCGGATCGTGTCGCGGCTCCACGGCTCCGGGTGTGCTTCCAACAGGTACCCCAGCGCCGACATCACCTGACCCGGCGTGCAGAAGCCACACTGCAGGGCGTCATGCGACACGAACGCGGCTTGAAGGGCACGAAGCGCGTGCGGCGCACCGTCGGGCGGAACGCCCTCCAGGGTCGTGATGGCCTGGCCCTGCGCCGCCACCGCCAGCACGAGACAGGCGTTGACGCGCCTGCCGTCCACGAGCACGGTGCAGGCGCCGCACGCACCCACATCACAGCCGCGCTTGGTGGCGGTCAGTCGCAACTGCCCGCGGAGGACGTCCAGCAGGGTGTCGTCGAGATCCACGCGAACCGGCACGAAATGGCCGTTGACCGAGAGCACAAGGTCTTGGACCCTGCCTCCGGGAGGCGGGGTGGCCGCCGGCGGATCTGATGATGGGGCCATGGGTGACTCGCTCCAGTCGCACCAGACCGGCCGCGCGAATGCGGGGCCGTGGGCACGCCAGACGAGTCTGCGGCCTCCCGCTAGGGGAGAGTCAACTCACGCGTCCGAGACGCTCGACCGGGAACTGAATCTCCGTCAGATCGGACGCGCGCTCGACGTCCGGCGTGCCCTGCCAGTAGACCTCACGCTTGGGCCCGGCGATTCGAAGCCCCTGCGAGCTAATCCATGACCGCAGCACGTCGTAAGGTCGAGGCGTGGGAGTCGTGGGCCCGCGATGCAGCAATGTGGCCAGCAGCTCACCCGGACGCGGTCTCACGCGTGCGGGCGGACGCACTCGTGCGCGGTCGTCGATCGCGGCGTACGCCTCGCAGAGCGCGGGCTCCCCGGCATCGCCGCACGTGTGCCAAATCGCCGAGGGCGGCTGGGCATGCGTGCTTCGCTCGAGGCTGGCGCGGAACTCGTCGAACAAGTCCTCTGCCTGCGCGTAGCTCGCCACTGCTCTTCGGATCCACGCGACGGTCATCGGCGGTTCAGAGCGGAGCATCACCGTGGGTGCGTCGTCGTCACCGGCTTCCAGCCGGGCGATCCACGCCCGGACTTCGAGAAGCTGCTCGGATGCTCGGTGGATCTCGCCGGACACGGCTTTCTGTCGAGCAGCGAGCGCGTCGTGCAGTCGTTGGCTGGTCGCCGATCCAGCGATGACAATCTGAATCTCGCGCACCGTGAAGCCCACGCGCCGCAGTCGCCTCACAAACGCGACGTCGGCAATCTGCGCCGCATCGAAGTAGCGGTAGCCGGTGGCGCCGTCCACGTAGGCTGGACGGATGAGTCCCTGGCGCTCGTAGAAACGGAGCGCTTTGATCGTAGTACCCGTGAGCCTGGCGAACGTACCGATCTTCAACATCTCTTCACATGGTGCGCGTGAAGGCCAGCGTAGGGGGACTTGAAGGGGGCTGTCAACCTTGTCGGTCAAAACGCAAGGCAGAGTCCGAACTGCATTTCTCTCGGATTTTGCGCTGAAGGTCACGCAGCTTCAGAGCGCGAGCTCGAGTCACGTTCGCACCGTGTCGACCCGCTCAGCGACGGACGCGGTAGCGGATGTGCGTGGCCTGCGGTGTGTCGATCACCTTGACGATCTGCAGCTCGATGCGCGACGGCAACACCTCGAAGAGCCGGCGACCACTCCCGAACAGCACCGGGATCTGATGAATCTGCAATTCGTCCAGCACTCCCGCTTCGAGCGCGCTTTGCGCGGTGTACGCGCCATGCACCAACACGTTCCTGTCGCCGGCGGTGGCCTTCGCCCGGGCCATCGCGCTGGCAATCCCATCGCTCACGTAGGTCACCAAGGGATAGTTGGCGACCGTGGGCCCGGGTGGTCGATGGCTCGGAACGAAGATCGGCACCCCGTTGCGATCGCCGCCCCAGTGATCGATCTGCTCCGCCGTGCGCCGACCCACGAGGATCGCACCATACGCGTGCATCTCGTCGAACAGCTCTCCGACCGGACCTGACGGCCGCGAGAAGTCGCCGAACCATTCGTGCAGCCGGTCGAAGCCGTGGCCGCCTGGGTTGTCCGGTTCATCGTCCGGACCCGCGATGTACCCATCGAGGGACATCGACATGTAGAGCACTGATGCCGACACTGCGCACCTCCCGCGATGGCGATCGAGCTTTCCCGGACCTCGACTCCGATGATGTTCGTCCGACCCATCGCCGTGCCTTGTTCAAGAAAGACCGATCCGATTCCAGCCCGGCGGTTGGCCGCGAGGTCAGCGGCTACACACTCGATGGAGGGACTGTGCACCGCACCATATCAAACGACCGCGACCCAACACTGTCGAGATCGCAGGTAACGTGTGCCGAGGCGCACGCCTTTCAATCAAGCTCGCGCGAGGACGGTGCCGGTGCGCGATCGTGAGGCGCTCGAGTGACACGCCGCATGCGGTGACGTGCGAACGCGGAGGACCTCGAGCTGCCTGAGGGTCTACATTGCCATAAGACGTTCCGCAAACTAAGGGAGTAACAGCAATGGACACGGATAGTCGAGCGCCAATTGCCTGCACGCTGCAGCCGGGCGACTACCGCGAGCGCCTGGCGCAGATCGCCGAGTTGGCACGGGACGGACTGCTCGGCGTGAGCCGGGACGATCTGCGGCTCCAGTTGAGGTACGCACCCGAGGTCGCAGATCGCGTGCGCGAGATGGTCGGCCAGGAACAGGAGTGCTGCGCCTTCCTAAATTTCGAGCTGATGGAGACCAGTGAGGACCTGCGCCTCACGATCACGGCTCCGGAACGCGCGCGGGAGGTCGCTGACGCGCTCTTCGAGCCATTCGTGCCGTCTGGTACGTCCTCCGACAGGCACGGGTGACGCGATCTGTGGACTTGACTCTGGAGTGCACTGCAGGCCCGACACTGGAGCACAGTCGATCGCGTAGCTCGCGCGCCGCGACGCAATTCGATCGGCACGAGGAGGACGAACCGATGGCTCGCTTCGGATTCACTCAGACCTGCTGCACGAGCCCGGCGGCCATGTGGTTCTGGGCAGCGGCATTCGCAGTGCTGTACGCAGGAGGCCTCGTGTTGCGATCCACCTGGCCGGTGTTCGCACCGTACGGCGACACGCTCCTGCTTGCAGCGCTCGGAGCCGCATGCGTCATGAACTTCGGTCGCAATCGCACGCTCCACTGTGGGCTCACGGGACCTTTGTTTCTGGTTGCCGCGATTGTCGCCGGATTGAGTGAAGCCGGAGTCTGGGACGTCAGTGAGGAGGCTCTGTGGGGTGTCGTGCTGGTCGGCGTCGCCCTGGCGTTCCTGATTGAACAGCGTGTCGTCGGCCGCCAGGGGCAGAACGCCAGGGCTTGACTCTGAAGTTCACTTCAGGGTTGATACTCGTCGGCGATGAACGACTACTGCGATTCGTCTGCCGCCGAACCAGGGGCCCCGACCTGTGCGGCCTGCACCGAACGCGGATCACCAGTGCAGCTCCAGACGGTCAAAGCGCTGCTCACGGAGGTGGCCCTTCGGCGCGTTCGACCGACGCACTACCGATTCTGCGCCAATCCGCTCTGCGAGACCGTGTACGTCGGCGACGCCGGCGATCGGTTTGGCACCGACGACATCCGTGTTCCGGTGTGGCAGAAGCAGCCCGCGGGCGGACGACTCGTGTGCTACTGCTTCGGCGAAACCGAGTCTGGGATTCAGAGCGAGCTCCTGGCGCAAGGGCGCACGGACGTGGTTGCTCGGATCAGAGAGCACATCGCGGCGCAACGTTGCGCCTGTGACATTCGCAATCCGCGGGGTACCTGTTGCTTGGGTGATGTCATTGCCGCGGTGACACGTCTCGAAGGGGCGATGCTTTCAGTGAAGGACGACTGATGGATGCTTCGCGACACTACCGCATCGGGGAGATTGCCGAACGCACAGGCGTGTCGGTCGAGACGCTCCGGTACTACGAAAAGCGCCGCCTGCTGAATGCGCCGGCGCGGACAGAAGGCGGCTTCCGCATCTACTCGGATGCGGTGGTGCTCCAGGTGAAGTTCATCAAGCAGGCTCAATCGCTGGGGTTGACGCTCGACGACATCCAGCAGCTCGCCGCCAGCCGGCTGCGGACGAATCATGCGGCGTCCTGCCAAAAGGTGCGCGATCTGCTGACGCGGCGAATCGAGGACATCGAGGGGCGAATCAAGGAGCTCCGCGAGTTCCGGCGCACGCTGCATGAGCATCTCACCGCCTGCGATCGGGCACTCGCGTCTGCTGCCGAACCGGCGTGCCCGACCATCGACGCTCTGGATGAGCCCAGGCGTGGGAACCGACGCCATGAAGCTGTTCCGAAGTGAGAGCGATGGAAGCCTTCTGGCAAGACGTTCGATACAGCCTGCGCACGTTACGGAAGCAGCCTGGCTTTGCATCAGCGGTGGTCATCACATTGGCCCTGGGAATCGGGGCGAACGCGACGATCTTCACGTGGATCAAGGCAGTCTTCCTCGAGCCGTTGCCGGGCGTCGAGCGTCCGGACGATCTCGTCGAGGTGTGGGGGGCCACCCGAAACAACTCCGCTCTGTCGCTGTCGTATCTCGACTATCGGGATCTCCGCGATCGCAACGAGACGCTCGCCGGATTGACCGCTCACCAGGTGATGGCCATGAGCCTTGGACGCGGCGGGAAACCGGAGCGCGTCCGGGGCGCGGTCGTCTCTGGCAACTACTTCGACGTGCTCGGGGTGAAGGCGCTCATCGGCCGTACGTTCCTGCCCGAGGAGGATCGCACGCCAAACGCCCATCCGGTCGTCGTGCTTGGGCACGGATTGTGGCAGCGCCGCTTCGGCGCCGACCGAGCGGTGATTGGCCAAAGCGTCACGTTGAACGAGCGCGACTTTACGGTGATCGGCGTCACCCCGCACGAGTTCGGCAGCCCCTTCGCCGGCGCCGCCATCGACGTGTGGACGCCGGTGATGATGAAGGACTACGTCGCGCGTCCGCACTTTTCGTTGACGGACCGCGCGAGTCGCTGGCTCATGGTGATGGGCCGCTTGAAACCGGGCGCGACCGTCGAGCAGGCGCAGACCAATCTCGGCTCGCTCGCGCGTCAGCTGGAACAGGTCTACCCGCAGAGCAACGACCAGCTGAGCGTCGCCGTGTTTTCGCTGCCCGGCTCGCCGTTCAGCCTGAAGCGGAGTCTTCAATCGGCGCTCGCCGTCCTCATGGGCGCTGTGGGCGTAGTGCTGCTGATCGCGTGCGCGAACGTCGCCAACCTCCTGCTGGGACGCGCCCTCTCCCGACGGAAGGAGATCGCGCTCCGCCTGGCCCTGGGCGGCAGCCGGAAGAGATTGGTGCGGCAGATGCTGACCGAGAGCCTGGTCCTCGCGTTCCTCGGCGGCGCGCTGGGACTGACGGTCGCGTACTGGACGGCCCGCACGCTTCCCGCCTTCCTGCCGCCGTCCGGATTCGAGGTGAACTTCGATACCAGGCCCGACACCATCGTCTTCGCGTTCACGTTGGCGCTGACCGTGGTCACGACCGTGCTCTGCGGACTGGCTCCGACTCTTCACGCGTCGAAACCAGACCTCGTCGCAGCCCTGAAAGACCACACGTCGACATTCGAGCGCGGCGTGCGCAGACTGTCGGTGCGCCACATCCTCGTGATCGCACAGGTCGCCCTGTCGATGGTGGCGTTGGTCGGTGCAGGACTACTGGTCCGCAGTTTGCGCGAAGCGTATCAGGCGAATCCGGGCTTCGATTCTGATCGCGTGCTGCTGGCGTCCTTCGATCCGTTCTTGAGCGGGTACGACGAGAGTCGCGGGCGTGAGTTCTACCGTCAGCTCGTCGAGCGCGTGCGAGCCATGCCGGGGGTTCGCGCGGCGACGCTGGCGCGACGACTGCCACTCACGTTGAGTGGGATCGCGTTCGCGAACGTCGAGATCGATGGCCATGCGCCCGCACGCGGCGAAGACATGCGGTTCAACTACGAGACCGTCGGCCCGCGCTACTTCGAGACGATGCGGATTCCCCTGGTCCAGGGCCGTGGTGTCGAGGACCGCGATCACGAAAGCACCCGGCGCGTGGTGGTCATCAACGAGACGATGGCGCAGCGCTTCTGGCCGGGCGGCGAGGCGCTTGGCCACCGTCTGAAAGTGGGCGACTCCTGGCTGGAGATCGTGGGCGTGGCGAAAGACGTCAAGAACCGTAGTTTGAGCGAGCCCCCGCAGCCTTTCTTCTATCTGCCGCTGTTGCAGGACTACCGCTCCAACATGATCCTGGTCGCGCGCTCGGCGGTTGACCCGGAGCAGATGTTCCGCTCGGTGCAGGCCGAAATCGCCGCGCTCGACCCACTCATGCCGGTGTTCGAGCCAACCACGCTGGCGGAGCACGTCGGCGTGTCGCTGTATCGACAACGCATGGCGGCAACGCTGCTGAGCACGTTCGGCCTGCTCGCGCTGTCGTTGGCGGCGGTCGGACTGTACGGCGTGATGGCATATACGGTCAGCCAACGAACGCGTGAGCTCGGGGTCCGCATGGCCATTGGTGCGACACGCGGCAACGTCCTGTCACTCGTCCTCAGGCAAGCGCTGACCTTGGCGGCCATCGGGATCGTCGTGGGGTCGATCATCGCGTTGATGGCGACGCCGTTCCTGGTGCACCTGTTGTTTGGGATCGGGCCCGCGGATCCGGTGACGTTCGCCGTCATTCCACTCGTGCTGTTCGCCGTGACACTCGCGGCCGGCTACATCCCCGCACGGCGCGCGATCAAGATCGACCCACTGATGGCGTTGAGAGCTGAATGACCAAGACCGTGGCTACCGGTAGCCCGTGACATCGGCCGGCTTTCCCGGGTCCTGGACTTCGACCATGTAGCGCCAGGCGTCGGGTTGGCTGCCATCGCGATCGGTGAAGCCGTAGATCTTCGCGAGCTGTCCGCTGGAGAGCGACAAGCCGTTCCAGCGCGAGACATCCGGGTCCGTCGCCAGGGCGCCGACGGCGCGGCCGACAAACGCCGGACTTTCCGAAATGGCGAAATGCGGCTGGATCTTCGTCGCGTCACGCCAGGTCGCTTCGGTGACGCGAAACGCCTCGAGCATCGCCTCCGACCGCAGCCATCCCGGCGACAGCGACACCGCCGTTGCTCCGTGCGGCTTCAGCTCATGGCCGAGCGCGAATGCCATGCGGAGGACGGCGGCTTTGCTCAGGTCGTAAAAGAAGGAGTTCCGGTAGTGGCGCTCGTTGTATTCCGCTGTTCCGTCGTTGACCTCGACGAGGAGCCCCCCTGGCCGTTGAATCAGCAGCGGGATCGCGAAGTGGCTGGTGATGGCGTGCGTCTCGACCGCCAATCGCCACGTGCGGAGCCCGTAGTCCAGGTCCGATTCCCAGACCGACTTGTTCCACTCGATCTTGGTTGCGCCGAAGATGTCGTTCACCAGGATGTGCAGCGCGCCCTGCTCACCTCTGATGCGATCCACCAGTGCACGGACGTCATCGGGCACGAGGTGATCCACCCGAACCGCAACGCCGCGGCCGCCGGCCTCATCGACGAGCGCGGCTGTCTCTTCGATCGTTTCCGGCCGATTCATTTCAGAGGGTGTCGCGCGCGTCGTGCGGCCGGTGCAGTACACGGTCGCACCAGCTGCGCCGAGCTCGACGGCGATCCCGCGGCCCGCTCCCCGCGTCGCGCCGGCGACGAGGGCTACCTTGCCGTCAAGCCGCATCACGCTGCTCATTGACGCATTGAGCCGATCGGCGTCTGGGCCGCGATATCCCGCCTGATTTGAGCCTCCCGTTCGGCGCGGTATTCCGCAATCCGGCTTCGATCTGCTTCAGCGAGCGCGCGCCGGAGAGCATCGGCTTCAAGGTCCCGGCAGTACGCCGGCGTTCCGGGCTGCTGCCGCCAGGAATTGTCCAGATCGCCGGCGTCGACAGGGTCGAAGCCAAGCTCGTCGACGAGGCGAAGCACGGCGGCCTTGGCGTCCAACGAATCGCCGAAGACCGAGAGCGCGATCCGCCCCGTCGTGCCGCTCGGAACCCCCTTTTCGAACAGGCTGGTGGCGAGGATGTTGTTGAACGCCTTGATCACGGGACGCCCGATCTGCTGCGCGACCCACTGGCTATCGAGCAGGCCCCGGTCGATGGCATCGATTCGGCCATCGCGCAGCTCGGGATGGTAGTTGCCGATATCGACGACGACGACGCTGCTCGGCGCGCTCGCAAACAACGCCTTCGGAAGATCGGCGACGGCCTTCGTCGGGATGGCGATGATGACGACTTCCCGACCTTGGGCGGCGTCGACAACGGACACGGGCGTCGCGCCGATCTCGGCCGCCAACGCGGTCAAGGTCTCGGGCCCTCTCGAGTTCGCGATCGAGACGTGATGGCCGCGCTTGGCGAGGTGGCGCGCAAGGATCCCTCCCATGCCACCCGCGCCGATGATGCCAATTCTCATGTGAACGCTCCGTTCAGATACTACTTCTCGCCTGTTCCCGCGAAGGCCTGCGCGATGTTCAACGCGACCGCGAACGTGTCCGCGTAGGAGACGTTCGACGTCACGGACACGACGATCCCGTGCTCGGGGAACGTCATGAACGACGCCACCATCCCGCCCAGGGACTCCCCGTCGTGGCCGACCAGGCGCGTTTGTTCACCCGCGAGCGCGACGGTCTCGAGGTCCCAGACCGTCCGATCTCGTCTAGCCGAACGTGAAGGCAAAGGTCTCTACGCCCGAATCAAGGAATTCGATCTCGACGGTCCGATCGACGATTGGTTTCGGCTGTCGAATCAGCTGATACAGGCGCTGTTCCACGACCGTGCCGTTCCCGCCCTCGTCCACGTCGAGGCCGTGGGCGGCGGCTGGCGGCTGGCCGTCGATTGACACGCGAAAGCGCACCGGGCTCCCGGGCCGTGGCGGTCCCATGACGAGGTGAACGTCGCGAGCGTGAAAGCGACACACGATTCGCCCGGGGGCCCCGCTCAGGACCGCTACCTGCCTGGCCATCGCCCACTCGCCAGCGAGGGCCCAGTGATTGAGCGCCACACCCGTGGGGGCAGCGTAGACACGACGCCGATCCAGTGTGGCACCGCCGGGCGACGCGAAGTTCTCGGTGCGGTCGTAGCCGAGGTAGTTTTCCGGAGACTTCAAGTTGCCCCAATCAGCTGGCACTTCAATCCCGCTGGCATCGACCGACACCAGGCCGTCACCGATGCCAGCGGCGCCCGTTTCCGCCAGCAACCGTTGAATGGCCTTCTCGGATCGGTCGTACTCGCCCTCGCCGAAGTGATGCTGGCGAACGCGTCCGCGCGCGTCGATGAAGTAGAGAGCGGGCCAGTAGTTGTTCTTGAATGCGCGCCAGATGGCATAGTCGTTGTCGATCACGATCGGATGTTCGATCTTCAGCTGCTGCACGGCGCGACGCACGTTGTCGAGGTTCTGTTCGAACGCGAACTCGGGAGTGTGCACGCCGATCACGACGAGCCCCTGCCTGTACTTCTGCGACCACGCGCGAATGTACGGCAGCGTGCGCAGCCAGTTGATACAGGTATAGGTGCAGAAGTCGACGAGCACGACCTTCCCGTGCAGGCTTGCCGCCGTCAGGCGGGGCGAATTGAGCCACTCGGTCGCGCGGCCGAGCGCGGCCAGCTCACGTGGCTCGCGATTCTCCGCCTCGGCCGTCCCCGCCTCCACCACGGCTTCGGCGAGGCTCGCCGAAGCGCCTTCGGCGCGAAGGGGGCCGAGCATGCCGAGCTGCGCGGCTACCATCGCCATCGCGGCATTGCCAAGAAAGTGTCGGCGGTCATAGTCCATCTGCGCACTCACTTGACGAGCGTGAGGAGCGGCTTGCCCTTCTCGACGATATAAGTGGCGAGCTCCGCCCCGATGCCGCTGCCGACGTTCTTCGCCGAGTGGATCGCTCCGGCCGGCACGAACAAGACGTCGCCGGCCTCGAGCGTCACTGGCGCGTGGCCCTCGACCTGATACTCGAGCGAGCCTTCGAGGACATTGATGATCTCTTCGCCCGGATGCGTGTGATTGGGGAACGCCACCCCCGGCACGAGCTCGACCCGCACCTGAACGACCTCGCGTCCGGGGACGCTCAGATCGTGCCGCTGGAGATCGATCCGATTGACTCCGGGCGGCTGCGCGCGCACGACGTGCAGCGCCAGACCGCTTGCGGCGATCAATATTGCGGTCGTTATTCGTGTCGTTTTCATGGCGCCCCCCCTGCTCCCCTACTTGCGCAGCGAGCGGAAGCCGACGCGAACCTCTTCTGAGAAGAGCTCCGGCTGCTCCCAGGCCGCGAAGTGCCCGCCTATCTCGACCTTGTTGTAGTGGATCAGTTTGGGATACGCCTGCTCGGCCCAACTCCGGGGTGCTGGATAGAGCTCGTCAGGGAAGACGCTCACGGCAACCGGGATGGAGACGCCTTTGACATTGAAATACCCGAGTTTGCCGAACGTCTCCCAGTAGAGACGGGCGCCAGAGAGCGCGGTGTTCGTCAACCAGGCGATCGTGATGTTGTCGAGGATGTCGTCGCGCGTGAGGCCCTCGGACTGTCCGTTGAAGACGCGCGCGATGAGCTCATAGCTGCGCGCGTCGTGATCGAGGAAATAGGCCGCCAGGCCGACCGGTGAATCCGCGATTCCGTACATCGTCTGCGGGTGCAATCCCAGTTGGTACCCGTAGCCGATGCCCTTTTGATAGACGAACTGCAAACGCTCGTAGGCGACCTTCTCGTCGGCTGAGAGACCCGATGGCGCCGGCGCCCCGGAAAAAGCCGCCTGGTCGATGGCGCCTGGAAAGACACCAGGCATGTTGGTGTGGATGCCAAGCAACTCGGGGGGTGCCAGGACGCCCATCATGTCGACGACCACCGCGCCCCAATCGCCGCCTTGCGCCACGAATTTCGTGTACCCGAGGCGCTTCATCAGCACGACCCAGGCACGCGCGATGTGGGGACAATCCCACCCGGCGATGGTCGGTTTGCCTGAATATCCGTAGCCCGGTATTGACGGGATCACCAGGTGGAACGCATCGGATGCATTGCCGCCATGTGCGGTGGGATTGGTCAGCGGATCGATGATCTTCATCTGCTCGATGATCGAGCCTGGCCATCCGTGCGTCACGATCAGCGGCAACGCATCTTCGTGTTTTGAACGGACGTGCATGAAATGAATGTCCAGTCCATCGATCTCGGTCATGAACTGCGGCAGGGCGTTCATCTTCGCTTCGATCTTTCGCCAGTCGTAGTCTGTCGCCCAATAGCGCGCCAGCGCCTGAATCGTCGCGAGCTGCACGCCTTGCGACGCATCGGCAACCGTTTCTCGTTCAGGCCACCTGGTCGCGTTGATGCGCCTGCGCAATTCGGTGAGTTCCGCTTCTGGAACGCTCACGCGAAACGGACGAATGGCATGCGTCTCTGCTGGCTGCTCGCTGACCTGTTGTGTCGCAGTGGCTGGGGTCATGGGTGTTCTCCTCGACCCGAATGAAATCAGATGCGCGACACCAGATCTATCAGACGAAGGTATCGCCCCATACCTTCGTATCCAGTGCGAGCCCGATGACGCGGTCCCTCGCCAGGGATCTTCCCCGGGCCCAGGTGTCCGCGAACTCGGTATCACCGCGCGCGGCGCGCAGCTGCGACAGCGCCTTTGCGTACTCGTCGTGGCGCACGGCCAAGACGACCGCCCCAACCCCCTCGCGTAGTGCTTCCGCCGCGCCCAACAGCATCGTGGCTCGCCTCCACTCACCCGCCATGGTGAGCGTCGTCGACAGTTCTTCCAGGGTTCGCGACACGAACCACTGCTCGTCGAGATCGGCCAGCGCCGTGAGGCTGTCGCGAAGTCTGGCGATCGACTCGGCGAGATGTCCGCGCCGGCGCGCGACGATCCCGATGTTGCGTAGCGCCATGCCAAGAACCCAGGGGTCTGGAATCGCGCGGCAGAGGGAGGCGCTCTCCTCGTATTGCGCTTCGGCGGATTCATCCCGGCCGACGAATAACAGCACGTTGCCCAGGCCGATCAGCGCGACCGCCAGTTCCCAGCGATTGCCGATCGAGCGCGACACGTCGACCGCTTCGGTGGCGCACGCGAGCGCGGGGTCGAGCTCCTGTAGATCCGCTCGCACCTGACCGAGAAAATCCAGCGACCGCGCGAGCACCTGGCGCGCATCAAGCGCTCGTGCGATCGTCACAGCTTGATCGAGCCGCGCGCGTGCCAGTTCGGTGTCCCCCTGGAACCAGGCGAGCGCGCCGGCGCCACACAGGGCATCCGCCC
>DAINCF010000177.1:0-13047 GCA_036732565.1 Vicinamibacterales bacterium | reverse complement strand
AACCCTCCGAACCCGCCACCGAAGCCGCCACCGCCGCCCCAGCCACCGCCGGACCACCCACCATAGCCGCCGCCGAACGGACCGACGTGACTGTTCCAGCGCCCGCGGCGCCGGCCCGATCGGACGTTGCCGCCCATCGCGCCACGAATGGCGTTGAACACGATCAACGCAATGATGACCCAGACGATAACGGGAATGCCGCTCTCCCGTCGAGCGCGTTGCGGGGATGGGACTCGTGGCACGCCGTCGAGCGTCACGTTTCGCGCTTGCGCGATGCGCTGCGCGAAGGTCGTGACCCCCGCGATGAGGCCGGCACCGTACTGCTGCTGGCGGAAGTACGGCGTCATCACCTCGCGGCTCGTCTCGCCGGCGAAGCCGTCGGTGATGAACGCCTCGAGGTCGTAGCCGACCTCGGCCCAGACGCGGCGGTCATCGACGGCGAGCAGGACGAGCAGGCCGTTGTCTTTCCCCTTCTTGCCGATACCGCGCCCCCGGTTCTCGAACATCTTCGTCGCGTAGGGCCGAATGTCGCCCCACGGCTCGAAGGTCTTGATCGTCGCCACCACGATGACGTCGCCGCTCGCCGCCTGCAGTCGGCGGATGATGGCATCGAGTTGTTGTTTCGACGAAGCGTCGATGATGCCGGCGAAATCGTTGACGGTCTCGCTGAGCTCCGGCGGGTCTGGCTGCGCGTGAGCGGACGCCGCGCACAGGACGACCGCGACGACGAGCACCCAGTGGCGCGCGCGGCCGGCGATCATTCGGCGGTCCACTTGTCGACGAAGCGAGCCAGTTGGTCCAACGCGGCGACGTAGGCGGGGAAGATGCGCGCGGCGTCGACCGTGCTTGCCGTCGACGGCTCCATGAGCGCCAGCACGTCGCCGACGACCCGGGGGTCGAGTCCGATGCGTCGTTCGGCGTACTCGCCGAGCTCGCGCACGGTGGCACCCGGGAAGCCGTCGAGGTGTGCCATCTGCCTCAGGATCATCGCGAACGCCGGCGCTGATTCGGTGACGATCACCGTGACTTGACGTGGCGCGCCGCCACAATCGAGATAGTCCTCACGCAAGTGCAACAGATGACTGTTGGCCTGGAGCTCGCACGCGCGGCGCAGGTCGATCGGCTTGATCGATCCGAATCGTTCGAATGGGTTGTATCCAAAGACAACGTGCGCGGTCTCTTGCACCTCCGCGTATTCCAGTGGAAACGCGTCGAGCGAGCGTGCGAATTCCACGGTGGTCACGAGCAGCGGTGTGTGCAGACCGGACGCATGCCACTGACGGACGGCGCGCGCGCACGACTCGAGGTCCTCGGGATCCAGCGATCGCACGAGGGCGAGGCTCGAGACATGGCCGTCGCGGCCGTAGCCGACGACCGACTCGAGCCGATCCACGAAGACGCGCCGTAGAGGCTCGACGAGGGGAGACCACTTCGAGCGAGGCGCCGTTTCCATCCTCGTATTGTAAGGCGCATACAATATTTCGATGCGGCTTCGCGAGCTTCACATCGGGTGCTTTGGCGGCGGCACGGGCCTGCCGAGCCTGCTCGGCGGACTCAAACGGAACCCGTGGCTACGCACCAACGCCGTCGTGACCACGTTCGACAGCGGGGGAAGCTCGGGACAGCTCAAAGACGAGTTGGGTGTGCTGCCGCCTGGGGATGTGTTGCGCTGCGCGCTCGCGCTGGCGAGAAACGAAGGCGAGGCCCGGCGGGTGTTGCTCGCGCGGCTGCCGACGCTGGAGCATCGGCGGCTCGGTGGGCACACGGGCGGAAACCTGCTGTTGTCGATGATGGAGCGTTACAGCGGCGACTTCCTCGCGGCGGTGGGTGGCTTGCGCGCGTTGCTCGGGTGTCAAGGCGCGGTGTGGCCGGTGAGCGTCGAGCGGGCCACGCTCTGCGCCGAGTACGCGGATGGAACGGTCACGCGCGGCGAGGTCGAGGTCGACAAGGCGCACGAGCGCGGACACGATGTGACGCGCGTCTGGCTCGAGCCGCACGCCAAGATCCACGACGCGGTGCGGCAGGCGATCGCGGGATTCGATGCGGCGATCATCGGGCCCGGCAGCTTCTTCACGAGCCTGATGCCGACGCTGCTGGTGGATGGCGTCCGCGAGGCCATGGCCGGGATCCGCGGGCCCATCGTGCTCGTCGCCAACCTGCTCACGGAAGGGCGGGGCATGCAGGGCTTCACCGCGTCGGACGCGCTTGCGTGGGTCAGCGAGACGATCGATCGGCCCGTCGACGTGCTGGTGATGAACACCGGCCGTCCGACCGACGAAGTCCTCTCGCGCTACGAAACGGAGCACAAGCGGCCGCTCGAGCTGGGCACGCTCCCGCGAACCGTGGAGCTCGTGGAAGGGGAGTTCTGGCGCTCGGAGATCGCACGCCACGATCGCCGCCGGCTCTCCTACGCGATCTGGTCGGTGCTCAGTAGGAAGCTGCTCTCCTGACGGTCTTGGCCTCCACGGCACGAAGAACACGAAGGAATACGGCCACCAAGACACCAAGGCACCAAGAAGTCTTTTCTTGAGTTGTTTGATTTCTTGTGCCTTTGTGTCTTCCTGCCTTGGTGGCTATGTGGTTTTTGTCTTGCCGGCTTTAGCCTTCGCGCCCTTCGTGGCTACCTTTGCCTTCGTGTCCTTCGTGGCCTTCGTGGCGTTCGTCTCTTTGATTTCCAGCGCACGCTGAACAATCTTCGCGAACATCGCGCCCGATTCGCCGCCCTTCGCGGGGCGGTTGCTCGTCCAGATCGCGGGGTTGTCGGCGGCGAGGATATCGGCGAAGTCCGCTTCGGGCGTCTTCACGCTGTAGGGCGCGAACTCGGTGATGTTGACCGGGCCCGCCCACTCGTCCTTGTGCTTGATCAGCAAGTAGCTGCGTCCCGATCCCGAGCCGCCGCGGGCGCCATAGCCGTGGGTCCGGACGAGGACCCACGATCCCTTGAGCTTGTAACCGTCCAAGGTGAACTTCAGGTCGCCTTTCTTCAGCGCCGCGTCGACGTCTTCGCTCTCGGCCTCCCAGGTGCCCGTATCCCACAGCATCACGATGCCGGCGCCGTAGCCTTCGGGGATGACGCCTTCGAACGTGCCGTACTCGAACGGATGATCCTCGGTCTGCATCGCCAGCCGCTTCTCGCGCGGATCGAGCGATGGCCCTTTCGGCACGGCCCACGAGAGCAGGACGCCATTCCACTCGAGCCGGAAGTCGTAATGAAGCTGCGACGCGAGATGCTTCTGCACGCAGAAGAAGAGCTTCGTGCCCTTCTTCTTTGCCGGCTGCGCCTTACCCTCGGGCTCCGGCGACTTCTGAAAGTTGCGCTTGCGGCGATATTCATCGAGCGGCATGCGAAAATTCAAACACGAACCGCGTGAAGAGACGAACCTTTTCTCCAAGCCTCCAAGCCTCCAAGCCTCCAAGCCTCCAAGCCTCCAAGCCTCGAGCGTGGCACGTATCATGAAAGCTCCACGCGAATCGAAGGGGTAGCCATCATGGGTGGACGCATCCGGTATGCCGTCGTTGGGCTGGGTCACATCGCGCAGGCGGCCGTGCTGCCGGCG
Organism: Vicinamibacterales bacterium; assembly: GCA_036732565.1. Classification (GTDB taxonomy): domain Bacteria; phylum Acidobacteriota; class Vicinamibacteria; order Vicinamibacterales; family UBA2999; genus JAIVJN01. The sequence continues at coordinate 9,490 of DAINCF010000177.1, read as the reverse complement.
TTTGCGCATGCCAAGCGCAACTCCGCGCTCGTCGCGCTCGTGAGTGACGATGGCGCCAAGCGGCGAGCGTTGGGGCGCAAGTACAAGATCGAGCAGACGTTTTCCTATGATGAGTACGAACGTTGTCTCGAAGCGGTGGATGCGGTGTACATCGCCCTCCCGAATCATCTGCACGAGGAGTACACGGTGCGGGCGGCGCGGGCCGGCGTGCACGTGCTCTGCGAGAAACCGATGGCGGTCACCGTGGACGAGTGCCAGCGGATGATCGACGCCTGCCGCGAGAGCAATGTGAAGTTGATGGTGGCGTACCGGCTGCATTTCGAGGAGATCAACCTCGAGGTGGTCGATCTCGTGCGGCGCGGGAAGATCGGCGCCCCCAAGTTCTTCAATTCATCGTTCTCGATGACCGTCAGACGGGGTGACATTCGCACCAAGAAGGCATTGGGCGGTGGCAGCTTGTACGACATCGGGGTCTATTGCATCAACGCGGCCCGATATCTGTTTCGGAGCGAGCCGAAGGAGGTCGTGGCCTGTTCAGTCAACAGCGGCGTGGCCGCGCTGGCCGAGATCGACGAATCGACCGCCGCGATTCTCCGATTCGAAGGCGAGCGCGTCGCGGCGTTCGTGACGAGCTTCAACGCGGGCGATGTGTCTTCGTATCGGATCGTCGGCACCAAGGGGTTCGTGCATGTCGACCCGGCCTACGAATATGCCGAGGGGCTCGGCTACACGCTGAACGTCAACGGCAAGGTCACGCGCAAGCGCATCGGGAAGCGCGATCAGTTCGCGCCTCAGCTATTGCACCTCTCGGACTGCATCCTGAACGATCGCGAGCCCGAGCCGTCAGGCGAAGAGGGGCTGCAAGACGTCAGGATCGTCCAAGCGTTGTACGAATCGGCCGAGACGGGCAAAGCCGTCCAGATCCCGCCGTTCGTCGACCGCAAGAAACCGACCGGACGACAGCGGATCTCCAGACCCGGCGTTCGGAAGCCGCGATTGGTGAAGGTGCAGAGCGCGAGCACGTAGCGCAGGCCCCGCGCACGTCCGGAGCGCAGGCCTTTAGGCCTGCCTCATCGACCGTACGGTAGTACATTGAAGCGAGCCGATGAAAGTCGTCTTGCTTTCGACTTACGACCTCGGACGGCCGCCGGTAGGGTTGGCGTCGCCGGCCGCGTGGCTCCGGCGCGCCGGCTTCGAGGTTCACATCGTCGACATCTCGAGGCAGATTCTTCCGCAGGAGACGATCGAAGACGCGGGACTCGTCGCCGTGTATCTGCCGATGCATACGGCGACGCGACTCGCGCTGCCCGTGCTCGATGACGTCAAGCGTCGTGTCCCGGCGGCAGTGTTGTGCGCCTACGGGCTCTACGCGCCGCTGAACGAAACGCTGCTGAGGGACAGCGGCGTGACGGCGATCGTTGGTCCGGAGAGCGAACAGCACCTGGTCGATGTCGCCGGCGATGTCGCCGCCGGACGGGCTCCACGCATTGTCGACGCGGTCCACATTCCGAGGCTCGCACGTATTGCGCCCGATCGCGCCGGGCTGCCGGGCCTCGAGGACTACGCCTCGCTGGTGATGCCCGACGGATCGCGCCGGTTGGCCGGCACGACCGAAGCGAGCCGCGGGTGCAAACATCGTTGCCGGCACTGTCCCGTCGTACCCGTGTACGACGGGCAGTTCCGCATCACGCCTGTGGACGTCGTCGTGGCGGACATCGCCGCGCAGGTGGCGCAGGGCGCCAGTCACGTCTCGTTCAACGATCCCGACTTCTTCAACGGTCCCTCACACGCCCGCCGTGTCGTCGAGGCGGTGCACGAGCGGTGGCCGGAGCTCACCTACGACGTGACCATCAAGGTCGAACACCTGCTGCGCCAGCGTGCGCTGCTGCCCGTGCTGCGAGAGACCGGGTGCCTGTTCGTCACGAGCGCGGTCGAGTCGGTGGACGATGAGGTGCTGGCACGGTTGGACAAGGGGCACACGCGCCGCGACGTCGTCGACGCCGTCAACGCGTGTCGCGACGAGGGCCTGACGCTCTCGCCGACGTTCGTCGCGTTCACACCGTGGACGTCGCTTGCCGGGTATCGCGATCTGCTCGACACCATCGACGCGCTCGATATCGTCGAGCATGTGGCCCCGGTGCAACTGGGCATACGCCTACTGATCACGCACGGGTCGCGACTGCTGGAGCTGCCGGACGTCCAGACACGCGTTGCCGCCTTCGATGCGACGACGCTGACCTATCCGTGGCGTCACGACGACCCGCCCATGGATGCGCTTCAAGTCGCCATCATGCGCACGGCGAGCACCGTGCACGATCGATCGCGCTCCGAGGTGTTCACCGACATCCGTGCCATGGCGGCCGCCGCGGACGCCTCTTCCGTTCGCCCACGCGCCGCTCGGTCCACGCGCGCGCCCATCCCGCATATCAACGAGCCGTGGTACTGCTGTGCGGAGCCAGTGATTTGAGGGCTGGTTGGGCAGATAGGCCTGAGAGGGTGGGATGCTCCACCCGCCTGATCAGCCCCACCCGCCCTCCCAGGCCATTGTGATCTGATGCCCACTCGCGTTCTCGTACTCGCGCAGACCACGGGCTATCAGACGCGCACGTTCGGCGCGGCCGCCGCGCGGCAGGGGATCGAGATCATCTTTGCCACCGATCGTTGCGATCATCTCGACGATCCGTGGCGCGATCGGGCGATTCCCATTCGCTTTCATGACGAGGCGGCGTCGGTAGAGGCGATCCTTCACGGCGTCGAGTCCGATGGTGTGTCGGGCGTCCTCGCCCTCGGCGATCGCCCGACCGTCATCGCCGCCAGCGTGGCACAGGCGCTCGGCCTGCCATGGCATCCGCCGGCCGCCGCCCGCGTTGCCCGGGACAAACCGCTGACACGCCAGGCGATGACGGCATCGGGGCAGCCTGTCCCGTGGACCAGGACAGTTGCCGTCAGCGCCGATCCGCACGCGCTCGCTGGCGAGGTAGCGTATCCGCTGGTGGTCAAACCGACGATGCTGTCGGGAAGTCGTGGCGTGATCCGCGCGAACACGCCCGCCGAGTTCGTCGCCGCGTTCGAGCGCCTTCGGCAATTGCTCCAGTCGCACGACGTTCGGGCCATGCGCGAACCCGGATCGCATCAGATCCACATCGAGGGCTACATCGCCGGCCCTGAGTACGCGCTCGAGGGTCTGCTGGACCACGGTGTCCTGCATCGGCTCGCCATCTTCGACAAGCCCGACCCGCTCGACGGTCCGTTTTTCGAGGAGACGATCTATCTCACGCCGTCGCAGGCGTCACCCGACACGCAGGCGTCAATCGAGTCGGCCGTGGACGCGGCCGCCCGGGCGCTGGGTTTGCGACACGGCCCCATCCATGCCGAGTGCCGGGTCGCGGGAGATGGCGTGTACGTCTTGGAAGTCGCGGCGCGTCCGATCGGTGGCTATTGTGCCCAGGCGCTCTCGTTCCTCGAGCCTTGTCTCGCCGAAGCGTCTGCGCGAAGGCGGACGAACGGGCAGGTCGCGTCGTTCGAAGAGCTGCTGCTCGCTCACGCGGCGGGTCGGATCGGCAGCCCGTGGCCGCGGGAGCCGCAGGCATCTGGCGTGATGATGATCCCGATCCCACGCGCCGGGATCTATCGCGGCGTGCACCACCTGGACCGCGCCACGGAGGTCCCCGGCGTCACGGGGGTCCACATCTCGGCGAAGCCGGACCAGCGCCTGATCCCGATCCCCGAAGGTGCGAGCTATCTCGGCTTCATCTTCGCGCGCGCCGATTCACCGGGCCTCGTGGACGCCGCGCTGCGTCAGGCGCACCGAACATTGGATTTTGATATCGAGATCGGGCTGCCGATAACCGAGCCGCCCTAAAAGCGCGTTGCGAAACTACCGATAGCGTACGTAGCGCAGGCCTTCAGGCCTGCCACACACGTCGGTAGGCCGGCTCGCACCCGCGGTGGCAGGCCTGAAGGCCTGCGCTACGTACAATTCTCGCAACCCGCTCCAACCTAAAGGTGTGTTTCGAAACTCGCGGGGCTATTTCGTTTGCTGCGGCTGATACCCGGGTGGCAGGGCGGCGCCTTCGCCGAAGAAGAAATCCTCCATTTGCTTCTGGATGATCTCTTGCGCCTCTTTCTGCCACGGCATCAGACGATATTCGTTGAGGATCATCTTCTGGCGTTCCTCCCACAGCTTCCAGGCCTGGGCGGACACGTGCTGATAGAGACGTTGCCCCAGCTCGCCGGGCCACGGCGGCGCGTCCAGGCCGGGCAAGTCCTTCTGAAACTTGACGCAGAAGACAGTGCGGCCGCTGGCGTTGGTGACGCCCGCGTCGATGGGCTCATCGCACGTACTCATGTCGTCATTGTAGCCGTATCATGGATAAGACCGTCGCCCCGCGGAGCGGGGCAAGAGATACTGGGCGCAGCTTCGCCTCGTGGAACCGGAAGACCGCCATCGCCTGTGCTGGTACAGCCGGCGCACCCGTCACATCCCGCCGGACCTCGGGGTCCAGACCATCATCGACGGGGAGCTGTTGTACTGCGCCCACCCGATGCTCTTCCCGATCGTCGGCTTCGAGTTCGACGTTCGGAACTGCGTCGGATGCGACTATTTCAAGGGTCGTCGTACAGGTAACCCGGCGACCTCTTCTGTGTACTGAGCGTATTGTTTCTGGTAGGCCTGGCACCTCAACTGTAGCGATTGCATTCACTGCCGATCGGCTAGCGCATTGCCCACCCCGTAAGTTGTTGAAAATCGAGATGTTGCGGCGCTGAAAATACGCACCCGCTGGCATGTGCCTTGCCTCTGCTGGATGGCGTAGGAGGTCTTACCGTGAACGAGCAGCCACGCAAGGAACGCCGAGGATTTGCGTCGATGTCCGCCGACAAGCAGCGCGAGATCGCCAGTAAGGGTGGTCGCGCCGCCCATGCCAAGGGCACCGCGCACGAGTGGAGTTCAGACGAGGCCCGCGAAGCCGGCCGCAAGGGCGGCATGGCCAGCCGTGGGGGTCGAGGCAAGCTCCCGAACGAAGGCGGCCCACTCGAGCAGGGTCAGCCAGTCAGCTTCTAGTTGCAATCCGGCACCTGGATCTCGCCGACGCGCGCCGCGCCAAGGCGGATACAGGTGTCCCCCCGTCTGGCGGGTGTCGTTCCCTCCGGCACCCCAGGCTTTTCAGTTCATCACGCGCTCGACCTGCACGCGCGCGTCGTTGAAGCACGCCCCGCCGCCAACATCGGATAGGGTGTCCGGCACTAGCGCGTTCGACGTGTGTCCGCCGCGCATGTGCCGCCGCCAGACTCCCTTGGGTGTGGCCACCGTCCCTGCGCGGACCAACGGGGTGACACGTGCCGACAGCCGAATCTCGCCCAGGGCGTTGAACACACGCACTTGGTCGCCGTCTGCGATCGAGCGGGCCTCCGCGTCGTCCGGATTCAGGTCGAGCGTGATCGCCGGTCGCGACAGCTCGCCGAGCGTGGAGCTGATCGTCCGTTCGCTCGCCGGCGAGATCAGCGCCAACGGGTAGGCCGCTGAGCCCGGATCGGGCTGATATCCGTACATCCCGCGAGGCGCCTCACGATCCAACGACTCGGGGCACAGGTGGATCTTGCCGTCGGACGTCTTTGGAAAGACGTCGACGAACTGCACCGGGCGTCCCTCGAACTTCGGCTGCGCGACGCCCACATCCCGTAGCTCGTCGCCATGCGGGTCGGGGAGCGCGGAGAGCACCGAGAGCATGCTCTCGAGCTCGTCGTTCGGGTCGTTCTCCGCCTCGAGGTTCAGCCGCCGCAACAGCTCCGCGAAGACGTCGGTGTTGGGCCGTGATTCGCCCACCGCCTCGATGATGGGCCGAGCCAGCCGCAGCGAGATCGGGCCGTAGCCTTTCGCGAGGTCGTAGTGCTCGAGGAACGTCGTGGCGGGCAGCACGAGGTCCGCGTAGCGCGCCGTGTCGGTCAGCACCTGATCGAAGACAACCGTGAACAGATCCTCGCGCTCGAGTCCGCGGAGGACGCGGTTCTGATCCGGCAGAATGACGGCCGGATTGCAGTTGTACACGAACAGCAACTTGATCGGCGCCGCGGTGGGCTCGGTGAGCTCACGGCCGACGAGGTTCATGTTGATCGCGCGCGTGGCCGGCTCCTCTTCGGTCACCCAGGTGCGGTTGATGCCCCACGACGCCGAGTTGCTCATGGAGTAGCCGCCACCGCGCACGCCGAATTTGCCGGCCACGGCCGGTAGTGCGAGCACGGCCGCCGCCGCGCTGCCGCCGTTGCGGTTGCGCTCGAGCCCCCATCCGCACTTGACCAGCGCCGGAGTGCTCGCCGCGTACTGCTCGGCGACGCGACGGAGCGTCGCGGCCGGGATGCCGCTGATCTCCGCGGCGCGATCGAACGTCCACTCGGATGCGCGCTCGCGCAGCCGATCGACCTCGGCGGCGTGCGCCTGCAGGAACGCCAGATCGGCATGGCCTTCCTCGAACAGGAACCGATGGAAGGCGAGGGCAACCACGAGGTCGGTGCCCGGGCGGATGGCCAGATGGACATCCGCCTGGCGCGCCAGCGGCGTCGCGCGCGGATCGATCACCACCAGCGTGGCGCCGTTCGCTCGCGCCTCTTTGAGGAACGGCATGATGTGAATGCCGGACACCCCCGGGTTGACGCCCCACAAGACGATGAAGCGCGCCTGCGGATAGTCCTGATAGCTGACCGACGCCATCTTGCCGTAGAGGCCCAGGTTGGCCGCGCCGGTTGGCGCGGCGCAGACGGTACGCAGCAGCCGCGACGCGCCGAGTCGGCGGAACAGCGTCGCGTCGGTCGTGTCCTGCGTCAGGAGTCCGTTCGATCCGCCGTACGACAGCGGCAGGATCGCTTCTGCGCCGTGCGCCGCCTTCACCTCCTGCATGCGCGTCGTCAGCAGCTCGAACGCTTCGTCCCACGTGATGCGTCGAAACAGGCCGCTGCCTTTCACGCCTCGACGCACGGCCGGGTGCAGCAGTCGATCGTCGCCGTACACGCGCTTGCCGAATTGCCGCACCTTGGCGCAGATGTAGCCGCGCGTGATCTCACTTTCGGTCGAGCCATCGATCTTCGTGATGCGCCCGCCGCGCAACGTGACGGTCAGCGTGCAGGCATCTGGACAGTCGAGTGGGCACGCCGTTGTGGCATGCGATTCGGGCGGAGCGACGGCTGGCGGCGGCATAATGGATCAATCTTACCCCTCAGTTCACTGGAGTGGCTCATCGTGCAGCAGGCTTAGCATGACGGCTCCCAAACCGGTGGTCGTGATTGTCGGCGGCGGCTTCGGCGGGCTCGATGCGGCGCGCGCGCTGAGCGGCGCTCCCGTGCAGGTGACGTTGGTCGATCGTCGTAACCATCACGTATTTCAGCCGTTGCTGTATCAGGTGGCCACCGCCGCGTTGTCGCCTGGCGACATCGCTGCGCCCATCCGTTGGATTCTGCGCAAGCAGGACAACGTGCGGGTGCTGCTCGCGGATGTGCAGGGCGTCGACGTGGCGGCGAAGCGGCTGAAGCTCGACGGCGGTCATGACCTGGCCTACGACTATCTGATCCTCGCCACCGGGGCGGCGCATTCGTACTTCGGCCACAACGAATGGCAGCGGTTCGCGCCCGGTCTCAAGACCATCGAGGACGCGCTGGAGATTCGCCGCCGCATGCTCCTGGCCTTCGAGCGCGCCGAGCGCGAGTCGGACCCCGCGCTCCAACGGCAGTACCTGACGTTTGCGGTGGTCGGCGGTGGGCCGACGGGCGTCGAGCTCGCCGGCGCGCTCGCCGAGATCGCGAAGCAGACGCTGCGCGACGAGTTCAGCAACATCGAGCCCGAGGTCGCGCGGATCGTCCTGCTGGAAGGAGGACCCTCGATCCTCGCGACGTTCTCGCCAAAGCTGCGCGATGCCTCGCGTCGCATGCTGCGCTCGCTGGGCGTCGAAATCTGGGAGAACACCCTGGTCACTGGCGTCGAGGCGGGCGTCGTGCACATGGGCAGCGATCGCCTGAATGCGCGAACGGTCGTGTGGGCGGCTGGAGTGACCAAGTCTCCGCTCGGCAGTTTGCTCGGCGTGCCGCTCGATCGCTCCGGAGGTGTGGTCGTCGAGAAGGACCTCTCAGTGCCGGGACATCCCGAGATCTTCGTCGTCGGCGATCTCGCGGTGTTCACGCATCAGACCGGGCATCCGCTTCCTGGGGTCGCGCAGGTCGCGATGCAGGGCGGCAAGGCGGCGGCCCGCAATATCCTGCGCCGGGTGAAGGGCGAGCCGACGCAGCCGTTCCACTATCACGATCGCGGCAACATGGCGACGATCGGGCGTGCGCGCGCCATCGCCGACCTGCCCTGGGCGAAGTTCAGCGGCTTCCCCGCATGGCTCGTGTGGTTGTTCATCCACCTGGTGAGCCTCATCGGCTTCCGCAACAAGCTGCTCGTACTGATCAGCTGGATGGTGGCCTACCTGACCTATCAGCGGGGCGTGCGGCTGATCACCGGCAAGGACGTCGAGCGGACCGAGAAGAACCTTTCTGCACCATCCTGACCCTTTCTGGCGGTTTCTGCGCTATCCTCGACCAACTCGACCATGTCCCAAGCACCGCCCGGACCAGCCCTTGGTCCGTACCGCGTTGTGCGCCCGCTCGGCAGCGGCGGCATGGGCACGGTGCTGCTTGCCGTCGATACGCGCCTCGGCCGTCAAGTGGCGCTGAAGGCGTTCTCCGGACCTGAGGCCGAGACGCCGTTCGGCCGCCAGCAGATGATGCGCGAGGCCCGCGCGGCCGCGAACCTCAGTCATCCACATATCGCCGCCGTCCACGATGTCCTCGACATCGACGGCCGTCTCGTCATCGTCTTCGAGTACGTCGAAGGCGAGACGCTCAGCTCGCGCATTGCGCGCGGCGCGCTGCCCATCGCCGACGCGTTGGAGATTGCGCGGCAACTCGCGGACGCGCTCGATGCCGCTCATGTCCGCGGGATCGTGCACCGCGATCTCAAACCGTCGAACGTGATTCTCACCGAAGAAGGCCAGGCGAAGGTCCTGGACTTCGGCATCGCGCGTTCGCTCAATCGCGATCCCGCCACCACCTCCCAACAGCATGGGACGACGGTGCCCGGCGTGTTGATTGGAACGCCGGGCTATGCCGCGCCGGAGCAGTGGATCGGTCAGCCGGTCGACGGGCGCGCCGACCTGTACGCCCTCGGCGTAGTGCTCTTCGAGATGATTGCCGGTCGTCGGCCATTCGTGGACGCCGACGCGATTTCCATCGCGAGCGCCGTGCTGCAAAGCGATGCGCCCCTCGTCAGCAGCGTCGCCGCGGACATCATTCCCGAGTTGGATCGCCTGCTGGCTTCGGCGTTGGCCCGTAATCCCGCGGAACGACCCGCGACCGCGCGGGCATTCGAAGAATCGATCGAGCGTCTGCAAGCGCGGCTGGCGGGCGGCACGGCGGCGGAACCGCGCACGAGTCACGCGCCGCGCGACCGGGTGTGGCCAGCATC
>DAINCF010000176.1:0-13057 GCA_036732565.1 Vicinamibacterales bacterium | reverse complement strand
TGGAAGGGCCATCGCTCAACGGATAAAAGGTACGCCGGGGATAACAGGCTGATCTGGGCCAAGAGTTCACATCGACGCCCAGGTTTGGCACCTCGATGTCGGCTCATCGCATCCTGGAGCTGTAGCAGGTTCCAAGGGTCCGGCTGTTCGCCGGTTAAAGCGGTACGTGAGCTGGGTTTAGAACGTCGCGAGACAGTTCGGTCTCTATCTACAGTGGGCGCAGGAAATTTGAGAGGATCTGACCTTAGTACGAGAGGACCGGGTTGGACGGACCGCTAGTGTACCAGTTGTCACGCCAGTGGCAGCGCTGGGTAGCTAAGTCCGGAAGGGAGAAACGCTGAATGCATCTAAGCGTGAAACCCACCTCAAGATGAGATTTCCCTGGGAGAAATCCCCTGAAGGCTCCTGGTAGACCACCAGGTCGATAGGTCGGGTGTGGAAGCGTGGCAACACGTTCAGCTGACCGATACTAATCAGCCGTGAGGCTTGACCAATTCACTTGCTAACTGTGGGTGTGTGGTCAAATAACTATCGAGGGTCGGCCTGAAGGCACGGCCCCTACGGAAGCGATTCGTCAAATTCCGTGGCATTGCGAGTATTCAGACCGGCCGGCCTTTCAGGCCGGCCGCAAGCAAGATGCTCTGGGACGATCGTCTCGACGCGCCGGTGGCTCGCAAGCCGCCACCCGCCGGGACGAACCCCAGACACTAAGTTTCCCGGTGGTCATAGGAGCAGGGTCACACCCGTTCCCATTCCGAACACGGAAGTTAAGCCTGCTACCGCCGATGGTACTGCGTGCGTAGGTGCGTGGGAGAGTAGGTCGCTGCCGGGGATTTAATTCGACACAACGAAAGGCCTGAGCTGTATCGCTTTGGCGGCATCCGCCGCCGCGATCGCTCAGGCCTTTTCCTTTGTACGGCCGATTGAGGCACACTGGCTTCGACGTCATGAAAAAACTGCTGGTCGCCGCGGCCCTCCTCGTCATCCTGGCCGGCCTCACCCTCGCCATCGTCGTGCGCCAGATGCTGAGCCCCGAGCGCGTCCGCGCCGCCGTCGAAGCGCAGACCGCCAGCGCGATCGGATTGCCGGTGAAGATCGGCTCCGCCAGCGTGCAAGTGTGGCCGCGCGCCGGTGTGACCATCACCGATATGACCGTGGGCGAACCAGCCCAGCTGAGCCTGGCCAGCGCCCAGATGTCGACGAGCCTCCGTGCCCTGCTGTCGCGACGCATCGAGGACGCGGAGATCACTGTCGAAGACAGCCGTCTCGACCTGATGAAGCTGCTCGGCGCGCTCGGCGGTCTCGCGGGAGGGGCGCCCGCCCCCAGAACGCAGCTGCCCAGCGAGGCGCCGGCCCTGACCATCGTCAGCGTGCGGGCGATCGGCCTCCGTAACGTCGATCTCGTCGTCGGTGACCGCCACGCGAACGTGACGCTCGAGTCCTCGCTGCGTGGCGATCGCCTCGACATCCGCCGCCTCTCGGCCAAGACGGCGGAGACGACGCTGGAGGCGAGCGGTGCGGTGGTCAGCATTCTGAGGCGGTACGTCCGGCTGAAGATCGAAGCGGACCCGTTGGACCTCGACGGGCTGATGCAGTTGGCCGGCGCGTTCTCCAAGGGCGCCGCGGCAGGGCCAGCCTCGTCGCCCACCGGCGCGGCGCCGCCGCCGCTCGACCTGGAGGCGGACGTTCTGGCCAAGCGCGGCCGGGCCGCCGGCCTGACCTTCACCGACCTACAAGCGGTCATCGCCGTCACGCCGACGGGCGTCACGATGCGCCCACTTAAGCTCAATGCGCTCGAGGGCCGCTTCGAAGGCGTGGTTTCCGTCGCGCTGACCCAGGACCAGCCCGCGCTGGCGCTCAGCGGTGAGGTCAGCGCCGTCAATCTCCAGCAGCTTGCCGCGTTCGCGAGCGGCGAGCCGAGCTCGATCACGGGCACGCTCGCCGCCAAACTGACGTTGAACGGCCGCGGCCTCGACCCTGACACGGCGATCAAGACGGCAAGCGGCACGGCGGACGTACAGCTGCTCAACGGCCGCCTTCCCGGATTGCACCTGGTCCGTCCGGCGGTTCTGGCCTTCGGCCGCCCGCAGGGCGCGCCGCCCGAGGGCAGCGGCGAGGCGTTCGAGCGCATCACGGCGACCATCGCCGTCGATCGCGGGCAGTTGCGGACGAACAACCTCGCGTTCATCTCGCGCGACGTCGACATGGCCGGCCGGGGCACGCTGACGGTTGCCGGAGGCGGCCTCGACGTCAAGGCCGACCTCAAGCTGTCCGAGGAGCTCTCGGCGCAAGCCGGCCGCGATCTCGTCCGCTACGCGCACGAAGGAAATCGCGTCTTGCTTCCGGCGACGGTGTCCGGGACGGTCGAATCTCCTTTCGTGTTCATCGATACCAAACAGGCGGTCGGCCGCGCGCTCAAGAACGAGCTCGAGAACCGCGCCAACAAAGCGCTCGAGCGCCTGTTTCCCGGGAATAGAAAGCCTCCCAAGCCATGAGCCTCCTGCGCAGACGACCGCGGTCGCGGACCGCGCGCTGGGCGCACCAGCTCGCCCGTCTGGCCGTGCTCACCCTCGGCCTGTCCTTTGCGCCTGCGGTCGCGTTCGCACAGCTGCCGATCTCCCGCTGCTCGACTACGGGACAGAGTCTCCTGGTGCAGGATGCGCTCGAGGCGCACTACCTCTGGTATCAGTTCCTTCCGCACGTCGATGCGGCGTCGTACCCTTCTCCCGATGCCTATCTGGACGCGGTCCGCCATCCGTTGGACCGCGGATTCAGCTACATTCAGCCCCGCGCCGCCAACGACGCGTTCTTCGATGCGAGTCAGTTCGTCGGCCTGGGCTTCACCTTTCGGACGGACGCGACCGAGCTCCGCCTGCAGCAGGTCTTCGACGGCAGCCCAGCGCATGAGGCTGGCCTCGTCCGTGGCAGCCGCATCGTCGAAATCAGCGGCCGGAGCGTGGCAGCGTTGATTGCCGCCGGTGCCGTCGATGCCGCCCTCGGACCGTCGACCGTCGGAACGGAGGTCGAGCTCACGCTCGATACGGGCGGCGGGGGCCGTCGCCGCGTCCGCCTCGTCAAGCGCGTGGTGACCATTCCGACGTTGTCGTCCAGTGTCGTGTTCGACGTCGACGGTCGCCGTGTCGCGTACCTCAGCCTCCGAAACTTCGTACAGCCCACCTATGCGGCGCTCGATTCGGCGTTCACGCAGCTTCGCACTCTTGGCGTCCGCGACCTCGTGCTCGATCTTCGGTACAACGGCGGCGGCATCGTCGACGTCGCGACCAAGCTCGGGAGCTTGATCGGCGGGCTCGTGACGAACGGCCAGGTCTTCACCGAGCTTCGCTATAACGCCAGGGACTCCGCGCGCAATGAAACGCTCCGGTTCAGATCGGAGACGTGGAGGCTCGATCTGCCACGGCTGCTCGTGATCACGACGCGCGCTTCCGCATCGGCCAGCGAGCTCGTCATCAACGGCCTCCGTCCCTTCATCCCGGTCATCGTCATCGGAGAAACGACGTACGGGAAGCCCGTGGGGCAGAACCCGGTGGCGTTCTGCGATCAGGTGTTGGCTCCCGTGACCTTTGCCACGGTCAACGCGCGTGGCGAAGGCGATTTCTTCGACGGCATCCCCGCGGACTGTCCCGCGGCCGACGACGTCGACCGTCAGCTCGGCGACCCGGCCGAGGCATCGCTGGCCACCGCGCTCGCGTATATCCGCACTGGCTCGTGTAATCGTCCGACAGCCGCAGCCGCGTCCACCTCGGCGCAGACGAGCGGTGCGATGACGGGGATGCGAGCCGTCGGATGGCGGGCGCTCATCAACGCGTACTGACCGAACCGCAGCGGTGGTCCGTCGAGCTTCATGCGAAGGCGGAAGCCCCGCCTCTATGCCGTCCCAGACTCGCCGCTACGCGTCATCGAATCCAGGTCTCACAAACTTTCGCGCGTTCGGAAACAGGCGATCCAGCTCGTCGATCAGCCACGTCAGGCTCCGCTCGAAGCCGTGTACGATGTCGTTGCTGACCAGTCCGCTGTCCAGTAGATCCGACCAGGCCGTCCGCGATCGTTCGGCCGCGAGGATGGCTGCCTTGGCCGATCCATTCGCGTCGCTCTGCGGGTCCTCACCCCTGCTTCTCGCTGTCTCGAAGGTGAACCCCAACACCGCCCGCTGGATCTTCGCGCCGATGATGATCGTGAAGTGATCGATGACGTCCTGCGGAAAGCCCGGATCCAACTCGGTCCGGCGGTCAGGGTCGACCGGCCTCTGTTTCTGCCATCCGAAGACCGCGTCGCCGTACGCTCTGCCTCGAGATACCAGCCGCGCGTGATCGATGGTGATGGGCGGCCGGTCTTTCGGATTGCTGCGGGACTGGATGGCGCCGGCATCAACGCCCAGCCGCCGGCAGGTGTCGTCGACGATGCCTGACGCCCGGCGGAACCAGCCTTGAACCTGCATGGCGAGCGACTCCGAGTGTTCGGAGGGCGCTTCCGCGTCTATTTCCGCCTTCACGCGACAGCGGGCGGCCAGCTGGCAGGCGCTGCACCATTCGTCGCAGTAGTTGTAGATGCCCGGAATGAACTGGCTCTCGTCGATTGGGGAGCTCGATCTGGTCACGGTGCCCTCGTGACCCCTCTTTATCGCAAGCTCCACGCCACGGGAGATCGGGCCGGAATCTAGTCGAGACCCTTTCAAAGGTGGGAGAATCTCTCACGTCAAGAGGGTGCGGACGATGAGAAAACGACGATCGTGGGTTTGGAGCACGTGTGGTGCGTTGCTGGCGGCAGCGGTCATTGGGTCGAGCGTGGCCACGCCCGAGGGGCAGGCGCGACCGATGAAAGCGCTGGTCGGTGGCACGCTAATCGATGGCTACGGCGGACAGCCGATCCGCGACAGCGTGATTCTGATCGACGGCGAGCGCATCTCGGCCGTGGGTACCGTCGCAACCTTGACTGTGCCGAAAGGCGCGGAGGTGATTTCCACCGAGGGCATGAGCGTCCTTCCTGGTTTATGGGACATGCACGTCCATCTCATGCTGAATGGCCACGGCGACTACGCGCACTGGGACAAGACCTATACCTCTCAGCTCGAGCCGGTGATCATGCCGGCCTCCGCGCGACAGCTCCTGCTGGCCGGCGTGACCAGCGCGCGCGATCTGGGCGCGCCGCTCGAGGCGTCCATCAACGTCCGCAATCGCATCGACAAGGGGCAGATCCCCGGCGCCACGGTCTATGTGTCCGGTCCCTTCGTTCAGCACGAGCCCTATCCGGGCACCGAGCTGTTTCGCTGGGGCGTCACCGGCGCCGACGATGGCCGGGCCAAGGTCCGGAAGCTCGCGGATGCCGGCGTCGACGTGATCAAGTTGATCGATCAGGATCAGATGACGTTGGACGAGATGCGCGCGGTGGTCGACGAGGCACATCGCCGCCGCTTGATGGTCGTTGGACACGCGCACCGTCCTGAGGAGATTCGTCGAGGACTGCAGGTCGGGGTCGACAACTTCGAGCACACGGGTCTGGCGGCCGCGCCCGAATATCCCGAAGACATCTTGCGCATGATTCGCGAGCGCGCGGCGAACATGGCGGCTGGGCCGCTCTTCTGGACGCCGACGATCGAGGGACTCTTCAACTACGAGTACATTCGCGACAATCCCGAGCACCTCGATACGGCGGATTGGCACGAAGGGTTGCCCAAAACCATCGTTGACGACATCCGGAAATCGCTCGAGCACCCAGAGCGGCTCGAGTACTTTCGCGCGACGCCGTCCCGTCGGCCGACGCTGGCGCGCAAGTTTCAGCAGCTCCGCGAAGCCGGTGTCACGCTGCTCATTGGCACCGACAGCGGCATCCCGATGAAATTCCACAGCGGATCGACCTGGCGAGAGCTCGACGCCTGGGTCAATCTGCTCGGCGTCGATGCGATGACGACGATCCGGGCGGCCACCTACTGGCCGGCCGTGGCGATGCGCAAGGAGCGCGACGTGGGGACCATCAGTCCCGGCAAGTACGCGGACATCATCGCGGTCCGCGGCGATGTCCTGCGCTACATCGCGTTGCTCCAACGCGTCGATCTGGTCGTCAAGCGAGGGAACAAGGTGAAGTAGTGCCCGAGCTGCCGGATGTGGAGCTCTACCTCCACGCGCTTCGCCCACGCATCGTCGGCGCGCCGTTGGAGCATGTGCGGTTGGCGAGTCCGTTTCTCGTCCGTTCGGTCGAGCCACCGGTGACGGCCGCGATCGGGCGACGTGTGCGCGATCTCCGCCGCCTGGGCAAGCGCATCGTGTGGGAGATGGACGACGGGCTGTTCGTCATCATCCATCTCATGATCGCCGGGCGCTTCAGATGGAAGCCGCGCGGCGCCTCCGTGCCGGGGAGGCTTGGCCTTGCCGCCTTCGACTTTCCCGACGGCACGCTGTTGCTCACCGAGGCTGGGCCGAAGAAGCGAGCGTCCCTCTATCTCGCGCAGGGTGAAGAGGCGCTGCTCGCGCACGATCCAGGCGGGATCGACGTCATGAGCGCGGACGTGTCGGCGTTCGCGGCTCGACTGCAGCTCGAGAATCACACGCTGAAGCGAGCGCTGACGGACCCTCGTCTGCTCAGCGGCATCGGCAATGCCTACTCCGACGAGATTCTGCATGCCGCGAAACTGTCGCCGATGAAGCTGACCCGGTCGCTCACCGACGAGGAACTGGCTCGGCTGCACGCCGCCACGATCTCGACGCTCGCGCGGTGGCGCGACGCGCTCATCGCGGAGACCGGAGAGACGTTTCCAGAGAAGGTCACCGCCTTCCGACCCGGCATGGCCACCCACGGTCGATACGGACAGGCGTGTCCCGTGTGTGGCAGCCGCATTCAGCGCATTCGCTACGCGGACAACGAAGCCAACTACTGTCCGACGTGCCAGACTGGCGGCAAGCTGCTCGCCGATCGCAGCCTCTCGCGGTTGCTCAAGGACGACTGGCCTCGCACCCTCGAGGAGCTCGAGCGCCGTATGGGCCGCTGAATCACGAAATCACCAGATCGCCAGATCACCACACCGCTATCCCTCCGCGTCGACGAACACGTCTTCGTGCGCGACCGACGGTGCCGGCGCATCAGCCGGATTGATGTCTCGTCGTGCGACGAGGCAGTCGGTCAGGTACGTCGTCGCCGCTTCGTCCGAGCGCGCGAGCAGACCTTCGAGGGCTCCGCCACCGTCCTCGCTGGACTCTCTTTCCTGCATCGATGGATACGTTCCATCGGGTCGCCTCGGCGCGTAGCGCCGCCAGAAGTCGAGGTGCCACCGCACGAACTGCGTGACCCGCTCGCGACCGTACTCGTCGTGTCCCCAGTGGTCGGAGGCAAGCTCGACGTACCGTCGATAGAGCCCGAGGCGATCCTCGCCGGTCATTTCTCGATCGCCCGTGCCGGCCTCGCCGAAGATCCACGGCTTGATGAGCGCCGCACGCGCGACCATGACGCCGACGCAGCCCGACTGGCTGCGCGCGCGCGCGATCTCATGCGGAAACAACAGATCGCCGTTCCCGACGACAGGCACCGGTACCGCCGCCACGATTTCTCCGATGGCGTTCCAGTCGGCCGCGAAGCGATAGCGCGCGTTTCTCGTGCGTCCGTGCACGAAGATCGCCTGCGCCCCGCCGTCGACCGCCGCGCGCGCTTGCTCCAGATAGTTGCGCATCTCGTCGTTCCACCCGAGGCGGATCTTGGCCGTGACCGGAATTCTCGTCACCGCTTTCGCCATCGCCTCGATGATGCGTCTGAGGCGCGCGGGCTGCCGTCCGATCGACGCGCCGAGCCCCTTGCGCGTGAAGTGATCGATGGGGCACCCGAAGTTGACGTCGACGAAATCCGCGCCCCGTGACTCGACCAGGGCGGCGGCCCACGCCATCTCCTCGGGATTCGTCCCGGCAAGCTGGACGCCGAAGCACGGCTCGTCGGGAAACCGTCGAATGAGCGCGAATTCGCCCTTGCGCTTCTGCTTCAGCCGCCGTGCGAGCGTCATCTCGCTGACCGTGACACGCGCGCCGAGCTCCACGCACAATCGTCGATAGGGCAGATTCGATCCCTTCGTCATCGGCGCCATCACCACGGCGCCCGAGAGCGCTTCACGCATGTTCACGAATACATACTAAGGCTTGGGGCTCAAGGCTAGGGGCTTGGGGCCTCGTGGGCTTGAGGCTCGAGGCTTGAGGCTTGAGGAAACCGAAGGTTCGTACCTCCAAGCCTCCAAAGCCTCCAAAGGCCCCAGGTCTCAAGCCTCGAGCCCCAAGCCTGACAATTCAGTATGCTGCTTTTGTGACTCGCGTTCTCTGCGCGCTCTCTCTGGCGACGACACTTGCCAGCCCCGGATTCGCACAGGCGCCGGCCCGGTCGATGCTGTGGACCGTGCGGGGGGCGGATGGGCCGCCGTCGCACTTGGCGGGCTCGGTCCATGTGCTGTCGAAGGAGTACTACCCGCTGAACGAGTCCTGGAATCGCGCGTTCGAGTCGTCATCGGTGCTGATCGAGGAAGTCGATCTCGCGGAGATGGAGGACCCGGCCACCGCGATGGGCCTGCTGAGTCGTGGCATGTTGAGCGACGGTCGACTTCTCCGCGAGTTGATTCCGGCCGATCTCTACGCCAAGGTCACGAAGCGCGCGGAGGAGCTCGGCCTGCCCGAGGTCGGGATCCAACGCATGAAGCCATGGGTGGTGGCCCTGTCACTGACAGCCCCCGAGCTCCAGCGTGCCGGATTCGATCCGATGCTCGGCGTCGACCGTCATTTCTTCGATCGCGCGCGTCAAGCGGGCAAGGAGCGTCGTGCGCTCGAGACGACCGCATTTCAGCTGGACCGCCTCGATCAGTTGTCGATGCCGCTGCAGACCGAGATGTTGCGGTCGGCTCTGGACGATCTCGACACCGAGGCCAACAACATCCACACCATCGCCGAGGCCTGGAAGACCGGAAACCTCGTCACGCTCGAACGGCTGCTGCTCGCGGCGCTCTTGGAGTCACCCGAGCTCTACCAGCGTCTGTTGGTCGATCGCAACCGTTCCTGGGTGCCGCCGATCGAAAAGTGTCTGACCGGCAAGACGTCGTGCTTCGTGGTGGTCGGCGCCGCACACCTGGTCGGCCCGCACAGCCTCGTCGCGATGCTGCGCGACAAGGGCTACAAGGTCGAACAACAGTAGCCGCAGGTCATCTGGCGGACCTTGGGGGGCTGCGCTAAATACGACGGGCCGGCCGCTCGAACTGCTTGCGCAGGCGCTCGCACTCCTTGCGCACGAAACAGCCTTCGACGTGATCGTTCACCACGCCTACCCCCTGCATGAAGGCATACATGGTGGTCGGTCCGACGAACGTCCAGCCGCGTTTCTTGAGGTCCTTCGACATCGCGATCGACGCTGGCGAGGTCGACAGCTTGTGTAGCACGTCCCAGGTGATCCGATCGGGGCGCTCGCTCCTGGACGGCTCCCATCGCCAGATATACGACGCCAGCGACCCGTGCTGGTCGATGACCTCGAGCGCACGCTTCGCGTTGTTGATGGTCGACTCGATCTTGCCGCGATGGCGAACGATGCCAGCATCCTCGAGCAGCCGCTTCACGTCGCGGGCACCGAAGCGGGCGACCGTGGTTGGAACGAATCCGGCGAACACCTTGCGAAAATTCTCACGCTTGCGGAGGATCGTCAGCCAGCTCAAGCCGGATTGGAAGCCCTCGAGGCAGATCTTTTCGAACAGGCGGGTGTCGTCAGCGACCGGCCGGCCCCATTCCCCGTCGTGGTAGGTGTTGTAGCCGACGTCGCTGCCGCTCCACCAACAGCGCGTGCGCCCATCCGCGCCCGCCGCAATGCCTTTGACCGCGGCCACTATTCGCTCTCCAGGGCCGCCTGAGCCACTTTGAGCTCGCGCATCATCTCGGCATCCACCTTCGGGAAGGTCGGTTTGATCGATTCCAAGGCATCGACGATGGCCGCGCCGACGACGATGCGGGTGAACCACTTGTGGTCGGCGGGCACGACGTACCACGGTGCTTCGTTGGTGGCGGTGTGCTGAATCATCTCTTGATACGCGCGCTGGTAGTCGCGCCAGTGCTCACGCTCGTGCACATCGGATAGCGAGAACTTCCAGTTCTTCTCCGGTTCCTCGAGCCGGCTGAGGAACCGGCGCCGTTGCTCGTCCTTCGAGACGTGCAGGAAGAACTTCCGGATCACCGTCCCCTGTCGCCAAAGGTACTGTTCGAAGTTGCGGATGTCCTCGAAGCGCTGCTCCCAAATCTTCTTCGACACGAGCTCATCGGGCAGCCGCTGCTTGGCCAGCAGGTCCGGATGCACGCGCACGACGAGAACCTCCTCGTAGTAGCTGCGATTGAAGATGCCGATCCGTCCGCGCTCCGGTAGATGCCGGACGACCCGCCAGAGAAAGTCGTGATCGAGATCTTCGGCCGACGGCTGCTTGAACGAGGACACGTGGCAGCCTTGCGGGTTGACGCCGGACATCACGTGCTTGATGGTGCTGTCCTTGCCGGCGGCGTCCATCGCCTGGAAAATCAGCAGCAGCGACCACCGGTCCTGGGCGTAGAGTCGCTCCTGCAGTTCACCCATCCGCTGCACGGTTTTCTCGAGCAGCCCGGTCGCGGCCTCCTTGCTGTCGACGCCAGGGGTTTCGTCGGTGTCGATGCTCTTCAACTTGAACGATCGGCCATCAGTCACGCGGTAGCGCCGCGCGAGATCCGTGAAGAGGTTGGATGCCATCGTCCGTGCATCTTATCGCGAGACAGACTTCGCCCTCGGCGCGTGCCGTGCGGCTTCCGCGCTCGCGACAGTGTTGGCCTGGCCCGCCTCCAGGGGGCGTCTACGGCGCGGGTGCGAGGATCGCCAGCACCAGAAGCCTCGCTGGACCATCGTTTCGCACGCCATGCGGCACGCCCTCTGGCGCGACCAGGAGATCGCCGGCCTGCATCGGCAGCTCCTGGGACGCGAGCAGGAATGTTCCGGTGCCTTCCAGCACGTGGTAGACCTTGTCCTGTCCGGCGTGCGCGTGCAGGGTGTGCGCTTGACCGGGCTCGAAGGCGTTCAGGCCGACCAACACATGCGCCGAGGCGAAGATCGTGCTCTTCCCCATCCGGTCGGCGCGGTACTCCGCGAGGTCGCTGGGATGGATGACACGGGGATGATCGTTCATGGATGGGTGCCTTCGAGATTCAGACGCCAGTAGTCGAGTGTGAAGGGCGGATGCTCGCGACTGGCGAGCAGCGTGACGTCATCCAGGAACCGTGCGCGCAACGCTCCCTCGGGCAGGCGCGCCAGGTGCGGGTGATAGATCACGGTCGTGACGAACTCCCGATACGATTCCTCATCCGCCAACGTCGTCGGCGCTTCCTCGAGGCTCGTGCCGATACCGACGAATCCGGCGGCCGCGAGTCGTTGGTGCGAGTCCTCCGCGTACGCGAAGTTCCACGGGCCCGGCCAATCGCGAAAGAACGGCGCGAAGGCGTCGCGCTGCATCACGATCTCGGCAAGCTCGTGCGCGCGCTTCAAGTTGGGCCCGCCGCCGCACTGCGCGAACAGTCGACCGCCTGGCCTGAGCGCGGTGAAGATGCCCGCAAAGAGCGCCGCATGGTCGGGGACCCAATGGAAGGTGGCGGTGCTGAACACGAGATCCGCCCAGCCACTGACCGGCAAGGCAGGCAGTGACACCTGGGCGAACGCGACCTTGTCACCGAAGTGCGGCCGAAGATTGGCCCTGGCGGTCACCAGCATGTTCCAGGACCGATCGATGGCGAGCAATCGACCCTTCGGGAGCCGCTCCATCAGGTCCGCGGTCAGGCGGCCCGTGCCGCAGCCCGCGTCGATGACGCGCTCGTCGCCTCGCACGCTCAGTCGCGACAGCACCTTGCGTCCCCAACCCACCTGCGGTCCAGAGACCTTGTGGTAGGCGGTCGCGTTCCATTCCGCTTGCATCTAAGGGAGCGTATCAACCGATGGCCACGGAGTCACCTACAGCGCTCAGCCCAAGACCACGGGCCGTTCCGTAGGAACGGCCCCGGTGAAATTTCGAGCCGCTCGCCATTGATGTAGTCTACCGCCGTGAGCTTTCCTCCAACCCGGCTCTCGGTGGTCGCAGGCATGCGCAGTGCGGACGAAGAGACGCGCAGGTTGGCGGTTGCGACGCTCATCGATGCGTACTGGAAGCCGGTCTACAAGTACCTCCGCTTGAAGTGGCGGCTCGCGCCGGAGGAGGCCGCGGACCTCACACAGGACTTCTTCGCGCATGCGCTCGAGACGAACGTGCTCGGCCGCTACGATCCTTCACGCGCACGATTCCGGACCTTCCTCCGTCTGTGTCTCGATGGCTACGCCTCCAACGCGCGCAAGGCGGAGCGGCGCCTCAAACGCGGGGGCGGGGTCACGCTGGTGCCGCTGGACTTCACGTCGGCGGAAGGCGAGATCGGGAAGCACGAGCCGGCCGTTCTCCCCGATGTGGAGGAGTTGTTCTACCGCGAGTGGGCGCGCGTGCTGTTTCAGCGGGCCGTCGAGGCGTTGCGGAAGGAGACCGTGGCATCCGGCCGAGAGGTGATGTTCGAGGTGTTCCGTCAGTACGACCTCGCGGAGCTGGCGGACGATCGACCGACGTATGCCGCCATCGCCTCTGCCCTGGGTCTGCCGGTCACGACGGTGACCAATCACCTCGCGGCGATGCGACGGCGACTGCGGCAGCTGGTCCTCGATCATCTTCGCGAGCTGACGATGACCGACGAGGAGTTCGAGGCGGAAGCGCGGCGGTTGCTGGGAGACGCGTGAGCGTGTGGCTCGCCGACGACACCCTCGATCACCTGCGTGACGTGGCCGACTGGCCCGACCTCGGCGACCGCTATCGCATCACGGGACGGCTCGGGCGCGGCGGGATGAGCACCGTGTTCGCCGCGCACGATGAGCGGCTGGATCGCGAGGTCGCGATCAAGGTGCTCGACGTCAGCGACACCGGAGCGACGGCGCTGCGGCTCGCGCGCGACGCGGCACGCAACCGTTGATCCAGCAACTCCCACAATGAAATCGCGTCGTCGCACCGGCTTTTCCA
>DAINCF010000175.1:0-13112 GCA_036732565.1 Vicinamibacterales bacterium | reverse complement strand
GTGCCGAGGAGGCCGATCGGATCATCGGCCTCGACCTCGGCGCCGACGACTACGTGACGAAGCCGTTCAATCTGCGTGAGTTGTTTGCGCGCGTCCGCGCCCAGCTCCGTCGCGACGACTGGGTCCGTGGCGAGCCGGGGGAGTTCACGATTGGCGACACCGTAGTCAACGTCCGCAAACGCCTGGTGACCCGTCGCGGCCGTCGCCTCGACCTGTCGACGCGAGAATTCGAGCTGCTTCGGTATCTGCTGGCGCACCAAGGGGAAGTGGTCAGCCGCGAGCAGCTGCTGCGTGACGTATGGGGCTACTCGCAGTCCGTGGTGACGCGGACCGTGGACAACTACGTGCTTCGCTTGCGCGCCCATCTGGAACCAGACCCGCGCGAACCGCGCTACCTGATGACCGTACACGGAGAGGGGTACCAGCTGTACGTCTAGGCCTCGAGCCCCAGGCCTGATGACTCAGGCCTGAAGACTCAGGCCTCTGTTGACAGATCGTAGACAAACGCTAGACATCAATTGACACGAGCGGCTGAGCCTTTCCTGCTAGCGTACGCCCGCGCGTGACAGGTTCCGCCGTCGCACGTCTTGGTCCGGCGGACAGGGACGCGCAGGGAGCGCATATGCCTCGAGCGCTGACCATCCCCATCCTTGCCGCTGGATTGGCGGGGGTGCTGACCTCCTGCATCTCGACGGCCCAGCAATCGCTCACACCGGTACCGTTCAAGCTCGGCACCTTTGCACAAGGCGATCACCTCTTCGTCGGCCTCGTCCTGAAGGATTCGCTCGTCATCGACGCGGGCGCGGCGAAGGTGACGATGCCCGCCGACATGAAGGGCGTGATCGAGCAGTACGACGCCGGCCTCGGCGCGCGGCTGCGCGAGCTGGCCGCGACGGCTGCAGCGGCGTCGCCCAGGCCCGCCTACGTGCACGAGCTGAAGGCGGTGACGATTCGCCCGCCGATCGTGTATCCCCAAACGATTCTGAATGCCGCCGTCAACTACGTCGAGCACGAGAAGGAGATGAGCGGTCGAGCCGCGGCGCCTGCGAACGCCACGACTCGTCCGGCGTCTGCCTCGGCCCCGGGGCTGTGGGAACGCCGCGCCGACGACACACGGCACAACCCGTATCTATTCCCGAAGCCGCCGGCCGTAGTCATCGCTGACGGCGAAGCGATTCGCATGCCGCAGGGCCGCGATCAAGTCGACTGGGAATGCGAGCTGGCCGTGGTGGTCGGCAAGCGCGCCAAGCACGCACCGATTGCCCAGGCCAACGACTACATCTTCGGCTACACGCTGCAGAACGACGTGTCGGATCGCGGCGGTCGCGGCGACGCGCGCCACGGCTCCGACTGGTTGATCGGCAAGGGGCACGACACCTTCGCGCCGATGGGACCGTTCATCGTGCCGAAGGAGTTCGTGCCCAACCCGCAGAAGCTCGCGATCAAATTCACTCTGAACGAGCGCGTGATGCAGGACTCATCGACCGCGCGCATGACGCACTCACCGCAGGAGCTGCTGCATTTCGCGTCCAACATCCTGACGCTCGTCCCGGGCGACATCGTCTCCACCGGTAGTCCGGCCGGCGTCGGCGCGGGACGCGAGACCCCCGTCTACATGAAGGGCGGCGATCTCTCGGTCTGCACCATCGAGGGCATCGGCACCCTGACGAATCCCGTGATCGCGGCAGCGGCGACCGAGACGTCACGACGGTGATAGAGGCTCGGCAGTCGGCAGTCGGGAGTCGGCAGTCCAGAAGCGTTGGATGTAGCGCCTGACTGCCGACTGTCGACTCCCGACTCCCGGCCCTTGTCTCGAAAGGAGACATCCGATGCGCGGAATCTGTCGGTTGGCGATGCTCGTCGCCGCGTGGGCGGCGGTTGGCACGATGGCGGCGGCACAGCAGCGCGGCTCGATCACGGGCAAAGTCGTGGACCCGGCGGGGCTCGCGTTGCCGGGTGCGACGATCACGATCACCGAGCAGAACACTGGCTTCAGCCGCACGGTGACGACCGAGGCGACCGGCGCCTACGCGGTGCCGAGCCTCGACCCCGGCACCTATTCCATCACCATCGACATGCCGGGGTTCGCCTCGCTCAAGCATGCGGACCTGGTCCTGAGCGCCGGATCGGCGATGAACGTCGAATCCAAGATGCAGGTCGCCGGCGTGCAGGAGGAAGTGCTGGTGACCGGCCAGGCGCCGTTGATCGAGACGACGAGCAATCAGATCGGCGGCACGCTCTCGAGTCAGGAGATTCAGGACGTGCCAGCCAACTTCCGCAACGTCACCGCGCTGACGCAGCTCGTGCCGGGCATGACGCCGAACCCGGCGACCTCGTCGTTCGAAGGCGGGCAGGTCGTGGCCAACGGGACGCCGTCGCAGTCGAACTTGTATCTGCTGGACGGCATGTACAACAACGACGATCGGCTCGGCGGCAGTCAGGGCACGCAGGTACGCGTCGTGCTGGACAACATCGAGGAGTATCAGGTGCTGTCCAACCAGTACAGCGCCGAGTACGGCGGCGGTGGGGGCGCGATCATCAACATGATCACGCGCGGTGGCACGAACAAGCTCTCAGGCCGCGTCTACTCCTACTTCCGCGACGATCGCTTCAATGCCCGGAATGCATTCCTGGCGGCCGACCGGGCCAAGCCAGACGAGCGGACGTTGCAAGCCGGCTTTGCGATTGGCGGGCCGATCATCCGCGACCGCGCGCACTTCTACTTCACCGCGGAGCGCGACGAGGAGAAGATCGCGGGCGAGAAGCGCTTTCCTGCCGCCGCGGCGCCGCTCGCGACCGACATGGTGGGCACCTTCACCGTCAAAGCCAACAACTACTTCGGTCGTGGCGACGTGCAACTCAACAGTCACAACATCGTGGCCGTGCGCTGGGTGCTCGAGACCGCGCCGACCAAGGGCGAAGGCTTCAACTCCAACACGCAAACGCTCGACGCGCAGCAGTGGGAGAACGACTGGGATCAGCTGTTCAGCGCGAGCTACACCTCGGTCCTGACCGACCGCGCGTCGAACGTGCTGCGCGTGGGCCGCATCGGCGAGGAGCTTGCCACCGGCGCGCAGGCGTTCTTCGACGACAACATCAAGTTCATTGGCTTTGCCGGACGCGACCCGTTCTCCATCGGCCAATCGAACGCCCATGCGAGCTACACGACCGGCCAGGGCGGCCAGATGGTCCGGACGGTCATCCGTTCCTACGTGATCGATGATTCGTTCAGCTATTTCGTGCCCAGCCTCTGGGGTGGCGAGCACACGATGAAGGTCGGCGGTGGGATCAGCTTCAACCAGATGCCGCCGCGCACGACCGTCGACTCGGGCACGTTCCAGTTCCGCGGCGACCTTCCGTACGACCCGAACAATACGGCGACCTATCCGTTTCAATTCGACGTCATCGTCGGACCGCCCGGGGTCGAAGGATTCGACGTGTACTCGCGCGATCGCCGCTACTACGTCTTCTTCGAGGACAAATGGCGGGTGAACACCAACTTCACGTTGAACGTCGGCGTGCGCTACGACAATCAACGGCAGACGCCGGACAGCAAGAACGACATCGCGCCACGGGCGGGCTTTGCGTGGGACGTGACCGGCAACGGTACCACGGTCGTCCGCGGCGGCGTGGGACGGTTCTTCGCGTATCCGCCGGTGGTGCTCGATCTGACGCACCAGCAAAACGGCGTGCTGACCCGGTTCCCGACGATCACCATCACCGATGCGAACAGCCCGGTGCTGCGACCGGACGTGACCGCCGACTCGCTCGGCAACCTCGGGGTCGCGACGTTGAGCGCGGCCGGGCAAGCCGAGCTGAATCGCCTGCGCGACGCCATCATCTCGGGCGCGTCGTTCAACCGCAACCCGCGCATCGACAGTCCGGATCGACAGTTGCCGTATCAGTGGTCGTGGAGCGTCGGCATGAGCCATCAGCTCTTCGGCAACTCCGCGGTTGGCGTGGACTACGTCGGCAACGTGTCCCGCGATCAGCTGGGCGTGGTGGACATCAACGAGCCGGTGAACGGCGTTCGCCCCGGCGTCAACGGCTTCGATCCGAGCGGCAACCTCATCCCCGCCGAAGCCCGCAACACGTCCTTTCAACGGGTGCTGCAGACCCAGTCCGGCGATCAGTTCGACGGCAACTACCATTCCGTCCAGCTCTCGTACATCAAGCGGATGGCGCAGCGGTGGAGCGGACGCATGGCGTACACGCTCCAGAAGAGCAATTTCGTCGGTCTGGGCAACCCGGACGCGCGTCGCATGTGGCTGGACGACGACATCGCCGCCGATTACGGCCGCTTCCAGTTCGATCGCCGGCACGTGCTGGCGATGAGCGCCACGTGGAATGCGTGGCGGACGCTGAACATCGCCACGGTGGTCAGCGCCATCTCGGGCTCGCCGGTCAACGAGACGGTCGGCCGCGACGTCAACGGCGACGGCGACAACAACGATCGACCGATTCGCGGCATCGACGATGCCACGCGCGCCATCGAATCCGAGGTCGACTCGCTGGGGCGCGCCGTCATCAACGGCCTCGATGGCCCGAAATCGGTCACAGTGGATCTGTCGTTCCGATATCAGGTACCGTTACGCGGCCTGGAGGGTGTCGACCTCTTCTATGACATCTTCAACCTGCTCGATCAGACGAACCTGGTCCTGCCGACAGGCAACCGTTCGTCGGCG
Organism: Vicinamibacterales bacterium; assembly: GCA_036732565.1. Lineage (GTDB taxonomy): Bacteria > Acidobacteriota > Vicinamibacteria > Vicinamibacterales > UBA2999 > JAIVJN01. The sequence goes on along the minus strand of DAINCF010000175.1, from coordinate 8,427 downwards.
AATTTCATGATCTCAACCTCGGCGTTGTCCGCGCGTCAGATGCAGTTCGGTGTACGGTTGCGCTTCTAGGCAGGCCTCAGGCCCGCGCTACGTACGCTGGAAAGACTCGGCGTGCGGAGGATTGCGATGACCCTTCCAATGTCTGAACGTCGCGCAGGCCTTTAGGCCTGCCAAGAGGAGTCGATGATGCAGAAATATCGCGCACCGCTGCTCGCCTTCGTCTTCGCCTACGCGCTTGGCGCCTCACTGGTCTGGTCGCAGGCAGCGCCGGAGAAGGGTGGCGGCGACGAAACCGGCCCGTACCATCTCGTCGCCGGATGGCCGCAGAACTACTGCGGCGCCGGCCACGTCATCGGATCGACCGGCGGCATCTGGGCGGAGACGCCGGATCGCGTGTTCATCTTCAGCCGCGGCTGTCTGCCGGAGCAGAAGGACGCGCGCGGCGCGGCGGACAGCTTCATTCCAGCGCGCAACGCCGCCGGCTACGACCTGTCGCAGAAAGATCCGTCGCGCCACCCGCGCTGGGATCACATCGTCAACGTCGTCAACCGCGACGGCAAGCTGGTCGAGTCGTGGGAGCAGCACAACAAGCTCTTCGTGCGGCCGCACCGCGTGGTGATGAACCCGTACGATCCCGAGAAGCACATCTGGCTCGTGGACGACGGGGCGCACAGCGTCTACAAGTTCACGAACGACGGCAAGAAGCTGGTCATGACGCTCGGCGAGTTCAAGGTCGAGGGGAACGACGAGAAGCACTTCGGCAGGCCGACGGACATCGGCTGGCTGCCGGATGGGACGTTCTTCGTCACCGACGGCTACACCAACACGCGCGTCGTCAAGTTCGACAAGAACGGCAAGTACGTGACGGCGTGGGGGCAGAAGGGCAACGAGCCGAACGAGACGCGGCCGAGCTACATGAACACGGTGCATGCGATCGCGATCGATAAGAACCGTCGCATCTACATCAGCGATCGCGCAAACTCACGCGTGCAGGTGTTCGACGAGAACGGAAAGTTCCTCGACGTCTGGCCGAACGTCCGCCGCCCGTACTCGTTCCATATGTCTAACGATCAGCACCTGTGGGTGGCCGACGGCATCACGCAGAAGTTCACGAAGTTCGACCTCAACGGCAAGCTGCTGTACTCCTGGGGCACGTTCGGCGCATTTCCCGGCGGCTTCTGGGGTGTGCATCAGTTCCACGTCGACAGCGATGGCAGCCTCTACACGGCCGACGTGCACGTCGGCCGTCCGCAGAAGTTCCGCCCGAAGCCCGGCGCCCCGGCGGCGAACCTGATCGGTCAGGCGACACGAGCGACGACGCATTGAGCGCGATCTCGGCCGGCCTGAAGGCCGGCCGCTACGAAGACCCGTTACGAAGGAAGGCCCGGCCGCTACGAAGACCGACTCGTTGATTTCGTAGGGGCCGCCCTTCAAGGCGGCCCATTCCTTGCACCGCGTATTTCATCCACGCACACGTCTGCTGCTGTCGCAGTCGGACCGTTCCATCGTGCGTGGAGGGAGCGCGTTCAATGGCTCAGTCACTACAAGGGAAGAGGATCGCCGCGTTGGTCACCGATGGCTTCGAGCAGTCGGAGTTGCTCGAGCCGCGCAAGGCTCTCGAGCAAGAAGGCGCCCACGTGTCAGTGGTGTCTCCAAAGGCCGGCGAGGTCAAAGGATGGGACCAATTGCATTGGGGTTCGAGCGTTCGGTGCGACGTCAAAGTCGATGAGGCTCAGGCTGATGACTACGATGGGCTGCTGCTGCCCGGCGGCGTGATGAATCCCGACAAGCTCCGCAGCGATGCCAGCGCCCTCGTGTTCGTGAAGGGGTTCGTCGACGCCGGCAAGCCCATCGCGGCGATCTGTCACGCGCCTTGGACGCTGATCGAGGTCGGCGCGGTCGAAGGGCGAACGATGACCTCGCATCCGTCGTTGCGTACGGACTTGCTCAACGCCGGTGCGCGATGGGTAGACAAAGAGGTCGTTGTGGACAACGGTCTGGTCACATCTCGGAATCCACGCGATATTCCCGCGTTCAACCGCAAGATGATCGAGGAGTTCGCCGAAGGGCGGCACCAACCGGACCGTGCGCGCGAGGTCGTGGGGCACCGCGCTCGATAACTCGGCAGCGTGGGGCCGGTTCATCACCGACCCCACGCGTCTCATCCGCCTCGCGCTGCCTCACCCGCCTCACCCGCCATATGATCCCCATACGAGACGTCCGCTTCGCCAAGGCGGGTCGATTGACAGTGGTACTCCGTTGCGTTAGCGTGTGGAACCGGTTTCATACCTGCGCGCCGGGCACGCCAGGACGTTAGAGCGCGCGGAGCGCGAACAGACGCTGGGGGAGCACGTGATGAAGAGACTCCTTTCCTCGATCATCCTTGGTGCGGCAATCCTGGGCGCGCTGACCTCCGCCGCGCAGACGCGCATTCGCGTGATGCTGCTCGATGGGCAGAACAACCATGATTGGCGGGCCACCACGCCCGTACTGAAAAAGGTCCTGGACGAAGCCGGACTGTTCGAGACGACGGTCGTGACCGCGCCGCCGCTCGAGTCTCCGGACTTCGCGACCTTCAAGCCGGACTTCGCCCGGTTTCAGGTCGTGGTCATGAACTACAACAACGGCATCACGGCGGAGGCGCCGGACTGGCCGGCGCCCCTCAAGAGCGCGTTCGAGCAGTTCGTCAGCAGCGGCGGCGGATTCGTGCCCGTGCACGGCGCCGACAACGCCTTTCGCAACTGGACAGCATTCAACGAGATGACCGGCGTCGGCGGCTGGGGCGGCCGCGACGAGACCGCCGGTCCGTTCTGGTACTTCAAGGAGGGCAAGCTGGTCTCGGACACCGCGCCGGGTCGCGCCGGCTCACACGGCAAGCTCCTGCCGTTTCAGGTGACGGTGCGAGACACGGCCCACCCGATTACCAAGGGCTTGCCGCCGGTGTGGATGCATCACAACGACGAGCTCTACGCGAGACTCCGTGGGCCCGGGCGCAACATGACGGTGCTCGCGACGGCGTACTCCGATCCCAAAGATCGCGGAACCGGCCGCGACGAGCCGATGGTGATGGTGCTGTCGTACGGCAAGGGCCGCATCGCTCACCTGCCCATGGGGCACGACGTCGCCGCGATGAGCTCGGTGGACTTCATCGTCCTCCTGCAGCGCGGCATCGAGTGGGCGGCCACGGGGAACGTGACGCAGAAGGTGCCGTCGAACTTTCCCACCGCGAACACCGCGAGCTATCGCTCCGACGTGGCGATGATGGATCCCGCCTTCTGGTCGCGCTAGTGGCATGTATTCTCGACAGCACTACTGGGCCGTTCCGTAGCAACGGCCCGACTCCGCTCCCCGAGCACTCTGGCGACAGTGGCAATCCTGTTGATACGCTCCACTAGTTATGACTTCACATGCGTTCGAGCCGAAATTCATGAAGGTCGGTGTGCTCACGGCCGCGCTTCAAGAGCTGACACCGAGAGAGCAACGCGATCGCGATCCCGACCTCGCGATTGAGGAATGGCTCGCCTTCGGGCGCGAGCTTGGCGCCGACTACATCCAGGTGTCGGCGGCGCTTCATCCGAGCGAGGCCGATGTGCCGCCCGAGGCGATGTTGGATCCCGTGGCCAACACGCTCGATCTGCGGTCGCCATTCGACAAGACGCGCGCGCGGCGGGTCGAGGCGGCGATGCAGTCGACCGGCGTCGGGATCTCGGACTTCGCGTTCTTCGAGAACCTGCTCCATCACGATCCCGCCCTTCGCGCCAAGAAGCACGCGTTCCTGATGCGGATCTTCGACACTTCGGCGCTGCTCGGCGTCGACGCGGTCTGCGGCTTCATCGGCCGCAATCAGCAGCGCAGCATGGATCAGAACCTGCTGGACTTCGAGGAGCACTTCGTCCCGTTGCTCCGTGCCGCGAAGGAGCGCGGCCTGACCTACCGGCTGGAGCAATGCCCGATGCCGGGGTGGACGACGAGCGACAACTGGCACAACAACATCGGCTACACGCCGGCCGCCTGGATTGCGCTGCATCGCATCTGCGAGAAGCACGGCGTCGGCGATCAGCTCCGCATCCACTACGACCCCTCGCACGCGATCCTGATGGGGCAGGACACCCGCTCGATCTTCCAGTACTTGAAAGACGAGGGCTACGCCTTCCTGATCGGCGGCTTCCACGTCAAAGGGCAGGTGATCGACGCGAAAGGCGTCACGGCGTGGGGCTACGGCGGGCAGACCTTCCAGCGCGGCGACTGGGTCGACGGTCAGCCGTCGTCAACACCTTCGGATCAACTCAACGCGTGGAAGAAGCAGGTGATCCTGTGCGAGCACGAGCTGCCAGGGACGGCTCGGCACGATCCGCTGGCCTACCTGCAGAACCGCACCGTCGATTGGCTCGATCATCAGCTGGCGGCGCGCGAGCTGCTGCCCCTGGACGTCGCCAACACGCATTTGATCGTCGAGCACGAGTACCCGAAGGCGCGAATCCAGGATCGCGATCGACTCAAGCCCATCCTGCAGGGCTCGCTGGCGTTCGTGCGATCCATCGACCAGGCGGCGGCGGCAATGTATGCGCTGCAGCACGAAGTGCTGGCGTCTCAAGACATTCCTGTTCAGGGCAACGGCCGCCAAGCTTTCCTCAGTTAGCCACCAGGACACCAAGAACACCACGACATCGCCACCAAGACACCAAGGCACGAAGAATTCTTTCGGGCCGGAACTCTTGGTGTCTTGGTGCCCTGGTGGCTACCGTTTAGAACGACAGCCGGAACGACAGCTGCAGGATCCGCGGATCGCTGAAGGCCGTCACCTGGCCGAACTGCGCCGTCGCCACCACGTTGCCGATGGTGAAGGGGTTCGCGTGGTTGAAGATGTTGAAGGTCTCGATGCGCACCTCGCCCGAGCGGCTGCCGCCGAACGGGATCAGCTTGTGCAGCGCCAGGTCGGTGTTGAACGTCCCGGGACCGCGTAGCGCGTTGCGCGGCAGATCGCCGAAGGTGCCGGCCGCCGGCGTCGCGAATGCCGTGGTGTCGAACCATCGACTCCACGTCCGATCGTCGTTGGACAGGGCCGGATCGCCGACCAGGTTGGGACGCTGATTCGATCCGGCGGCTCCCGTGCCGGCGCGGCCGATCCCTGCGATGTCACCGTTCATGATGATGTTGAGCGGCAGCCCGCTCTGCGCGGTGGTCACGCCCGAGATCCGCCAGTCCCCGAGCACGGTCTTGTACCACTCGCCGCCGTCCCGCCAGAACGGCAGCTCGTAGATGTAGCTGGCGATGAAGACGTGCGGTCGATCGTAGTTCGCGCGCCCCTCGTCCATGCGCGCGTTGTAGCTGTCCACCGGCAGCGAGTTCCAGTCCGTCGCCGTCGTCGTCGCCTTGGAGAAGGTGTAGGCGAGCTGGATCATGCTGCCGCCGCTGATGTTGGTCCGCAGCAACGACTGCAACCCGTGGTAGCGGAACTCGGCGTCGGTCACGTACTGGTTGATGAAGGCGTAGCCTTTGTAGGGTCTCAAGGCGTTGGCGTTGACGCCGGGATTCGCTTGCAGCGTGCCGGCGGGAAGCTGGTTCAAGTCGGTGTCACGGGTTTGATCGGAGCCGTGCGTTCCGACGTAGGTGACTTCGGCCACCGTGTTGTTGGTGACCTTGCGCTGGACGCCGATGCTCCAGTTGTCGACGACCGGCAGCTTCAAGTTCTTGTCGAACGAGCGGATGTTCGAGGCCACCTGCCGCGTCGCGCCGCCGCCGGGATTTTCGACGTTGCCGCCGAACACCGTGGTCGACGCGACGAACGGCGGGTTGTTCACGCTGCTGAACATGTAGTTGCCCTGGATGCGCTCGAAGTAGCGCCCATAGCCGCCGCGCAGGACCGTTGTCTGGTCGCCGAGCAGATCGTAGGCGAAGCTCGCCCGCGGCCCCCAGCCGGTCTGCCACGAGATGATGGTCGGCGAGAGTCCGCGGAACAGCCGCTCGGCATCGGGCGAGATCGGGAGCCGGTTCCTGGCGTCCTCCGGGAACTCGTCGCCGCCGACGCCCAATCCGTTGATGGGATCGTAGGTGGGACCGACGACCAGCTGACCGTTGGCCGAGTTCACGCCCGGGGCTCGACCCGGATCGAAGAAGCTCGGGTCGAAGATGACGGCGTTGTTCAGCGCGGAGTACTGCGGTTGATAGAGGCCAAGCCGGAGCCCGACATCGAGTGACAGGCGTTCGTTGACCTTCCAGCTGTCCTGGACATAGGCCTCGTTCTGCCAGAACCGGAACCAGCCCTCCACCCCGCGGCCGCCTTCCAGGTAGTTGTTGAAGTCGCCGAGGAGCGCTTGCCCGAGGCTGTCGAAGTTGAACGTCCCGTTGATTGCCGGCTGGTTGTCCTGATTCTTCCGGCTGCGCATCACGACGAAGCCGGCCTTGAGGGTATGGTTGCCGGCGATCTTCGAGAAGTCGTCTTTGACCTGGAAGATGTGGTTGAAATTCTGGAAGGTGAGGGCCTGCGTGGTGAGGGCTTGGAACCCCGAGATCGCGATCGAGGGGATTTTGTCGCTGGCACCGAAGATCAAGGGGTAGGTGATCCCGCTGTTGCCCGCGCCACGGAGGATGTCCCGGCCGAAGATGTCGTTCGACCGGAAGTTGTCCTGCCGAATCCGATTGCCGGAGAAGCTGACCTGCAACGTGTTCACCGCGCTCGAGCCGAGGATCAACTTCCAGCGCACCGCCGAGCTGTAGCCGGGAATGTTGCGATCGTAGAGCGCCAGCTGGGTGGTGTTCTGCACACCGAAGAACGAGTCGCGAAGGTAGTTCACCGAGAACTGCGAGTTGGCGCTCTGGACGTAGTCGAACTTCAGATAGTACTGATCGACGCTCTGTTCGATTTCGTTGTTGAACTGGAAGTTGCCGCCCGCGCCGGTGAAGTTGGGCAGCGGATAGTTGTCGACGAGCAGGCGCGCGTTCGGGCTGATGCGATCGGCTGGGATGACGCCGCCCGGGAACGGCTGGCCGGTGCGCGGGTCGGTTGGCCACTGCGACGAGGGCAGCGCCGAGAAGTCCCCGTTGCGCTGCGCCTGGGTCGGCACGGTCCAGAACGTCGGCGTGCCCACGGTCTGCCGTTTGAAGTCGGCGCCGGCGAAGAAGAACAGCTTCGTCTTGCTCTCGTTGAAGCCGGCAAAGGCGATCGGGCCGCCGAGGTTGCCGCCGAAGTTGTTGTAGCGCAGCTTCGGCTTCGTGGTGGCGTTGAACGCCTTGGCGTCGAAGCGGTCGTTGCGCAGATACTCGTAGGCGGCGCCGCGAAAGTTCTGCGTGCCGCTCTTCAACGCGATGTTGATCACCGCGCCGGCATTCTGGCCGTTCTCGGCGCTGAAGTTCGTCGTCAGCACCTTGAACTCGGCGATCGCGTCGGGATTGATGTTGACGAAGTTGTTGCCGCCGCCGCCGTTGTCCTTGTTGTCGACCCCGTCGATGTTCCAGGACTGCGACGTGGTGCGCCCGCCGTTGACGCTCTGTCCGGTCATGTTCGATCCGAAGCCGCCGAACAGCTCCGAGCCGCTGCGCACGGTGCTCGACACGCCGGGATTCAGCCAGAGCAGCTGGGAGAAGTTACGACCGTTCAGCTGCAGCGTGCGTGCCTGCTCGCCGGTCACCAGTCGGCCGATCTCCCCGGTGCTGACCTCGATCAGTGCCGCCGCGGCCTGGACGGTGACCGACTCTTCGACGGTGCCGACCTCCAGCGTCGCGTTGGCCGTCATCTTCGAGTTGACGCGCACGACCACGCCGGTCTCGACGTGACGCTTGAATCCCTGCAGCTCGGCGACGACCTGATACTCGCCAATGGGGATCTCGGGCAGCACGTAGTAGCCCTGCTCGTTGGTGACGGTGGTCCGGGTGAGCTGCGTGCCCACTTGCGTCGCCGTGACGGTTGCGCCCGGTAGGACGCCACCGGACTGATCGCGGATGTAGCCCGAGAGCTCTTGGGCGGCGCTGGCGGTGGCCAGGCCTCCGATCAGGACAACGGTCAGCCACGCTCGCCGTACGAACGCGTGTCGCATGAGGTCCTTCCCTTCACCGGCGTGGGGCCGGAGCAGCCAAGTCAAATGTGGAACCGCTTCCATATTCGAGCGAGAGATGTGGAACCGGTTCCTGGCACGGGCCGGTGTATCACACCGGATCGGCGAGGGTCAAGCCGATGTCGAGGTGTTCAGTACGCGACCGTGGTCCACGTGCCGCGTGACGCGCTCTCGAGGATGGCTTCCACGATGCGATTGGCGCGATAGCCGTCCTCGAAGGTCGCGACCGCTGGCGAGGGACGAGCGCCGGCCGTCGACTCGGAGGCGATGCGTTCGTAGACGTCGCGGATCACATTGCAGAACGCGTCCGCCCATCCTTCCTGATGCCCGCCCGGCAGATGCGCGAAGCGACGTGCCTCGGCGCCGAGCAGTGACG
>DAINCF010000174.1:0-13133 GCA_036732565.1 Vicinamibacterales bacterium | reverse complement strand
AGCACCAAGGCACCTCAGGCACCCAGGCACCCAGGCACCCAGGCACCCAGGCACTCAGGCACCCAGGCACCCAGGCACCCCCAAGTACGCTTTTAACGCGCAGTCTCCCCCGCAATCTCCTTCCCGTTGATCATCTGATACCTGTAGGTCATCTTGAACGCAGAACGGCCGGCAATCCGCACGTTCGCCGTGGACTCCGTTGCCACGGGCACGCGAATGCCGGCGACACGTGCGTAGCGGCGGACGATGTCGACCGAGCGCGTCCAGAAGGAGGGCGTCTTCGCGAGACGGCCTTCGATTCGCACGAGATCGGCGTCGCCTGCCGCGAGAAGGAGAGCGCCGTCCACGAGCAGCATGTCCTTGCGCTTGGGTGTGATGAACAGGCGCGCGTGCCCATTCCCGTTTTCGTCGTCGATCGAGAGCAGCGGGTCGTCGTTGTCCGCTACGGCTGCGGGGTCGCCTTCGACTTCGACCGGCTTGTCCGTCTTGGCCTTGGCCTGCTCTTGTGCCTTGGCCGCGTGCGACTTCGGCGGGGCGGTGAGCGTGAACGTGTAGTTGTCTTCGGTGAGGGCGGCCTTCGAGGGATCGTTGTTGCGCACGGCCTGGGCCTCGCCCTCGAGCGTCTTGCGCAGCACCTTGTTGCGGATGTAGCCCGATCCGCCCTCCTCGATGACCGTCCAGATGAAACCCTGCTCGGGCGAGAGCTCGGTCGTCACCTCCATCCAGCCCTTCACGTTGAACCGTTTGTTCTCCGCTTCGAGACGTCGCGTGGCGCGATATCGAACCACGGGCTCCGCCTGGCGTGAGAGAAAGCGTTCGAGCAGGGCTGAATCGACCGGTGCGGAATCCCCGGAATCGGGACCTGGAGGCGGGACGGGCTCTTGGGCAACGAGTGCGGACGTCAGGCTCAGCGCGATGCACAGCGCAAGCAGTCGTGTCATGAGGCCTCCCTGCTGGGTCTTCGTGTATCGCTGCTCCTTGGATGATGCCTCACCCAAGCGTACGGCGCAATGACACCCGAGCAACGGCCTTGCAACAGCCTGCAAAGCCGCCGCCAATCGATGACCGCGCGTTCGCTGGCGAGTGACCACTTCACCACCGAATCGTCGCCTGAATCTTCACCCCCTTTGGATCGGGCGCACGGTAGATCGGTTCTCGGGCCTGATGGCCCACGTCCAGCACGTAGCCCAGGCCACCGTAGCCGGCGGCCATCGCGAGCGCCCACTCGGTGTCGCGGGAGAGCGCCCCGAGGAGCGCACCAATCACGAGCCCCTTGAGGAACCCGTCGACGGGGGAATCGACCTGCCGGTCGACGCGCGCGATGACGTCGGGCGCGAAGGAGCGAACGTGCTGGCCGAAACCGAGATCCAGTTTCGCACTCGTCGCGGCGAGGACGCGCCCTTCCATGACCATTCCGGTCGTGTCGACGACGATGACGTCACGTCCCACGTGCCGCTGGAGGCGTTCGAACATCGCCAGTGTGTCAGCGGAAACGTGCGCAGGCACCCCAGCGATGATGAGGACGATTCCGATGATGGCTCCATAAATCATGGTGTCCCTCCCTTCTCGGACGAGGCTAGACGGACCGGCGGGCGATGTCCTGAGGGTTGCGGTGAAAAACGGTGAGAACGGCGTTTCCGGGACAGGCGTATAGTCGCTGATGCTCGCGAGGCGGATTCGGAGTCTGCTTCATCCCTCAGCAGAAACGGAGGCGGTGATGTTCGGTGTCCTCAGTTGGATCGTGTTCGGTCTGATCGTCGGCGTGGTCGCGAAGCTGATCATGCCCGGCCGCGACGCGGGCGGCTTCATCGTCACGGTCCTGCTCGGCATCGCCGGCGCGCTCCTGGGCGGCTTCCTCGGCCAGGCGCTCGGCATCTATGCTCCCGGGCAGCCGGCGGGGATCATCATGTCGATCATCGGCGCGATCCTGCTGCTCGCGATCTATCGACGATTTGCCGGCCGGGCCAAATAGGCGGTCGCAGTCAGGACGCCCGCGACGCGAGGCGGGACAGGATGCGCTCCAACCCTGGCGCGTGACGAATCGGCGCGAGCATCGGATCGACGGGCACGCTCCAGCCCGCTGAGCCCGGTGGGGCGTGGTCGATGAACCGCGTGAGCGCGGTCACGGCTTCAGGGTTTCGACCGCGCCACGCGTCCTCGGCGATCGACAGCAACGCGGCATCAGCATGTCGGTCGGCGTCGATCAACTCTTGCTTCGCCGCCGTCGGATCGACGTTGGCGTGCCCGGTGTCGGTGCGGTCCGCCGCGAGGGCGAGCCCAAACGTGGCACGCGCGTGACCAGGCACGATCGCAAGAGCCGCCCGAAAACGATCGGCCGCACTCGCGGCGTCGGTGCGCGCGAGTCGCGTGAAGCCATCCGCGACCAGAGCGTGGACGTGGAATTCCTGTCCGTATACGCGACCGTCTCCTGCCTCGCGAGCCTCGTCCGCGAAATGTCCGAGCGCGGCGTCCTCGTCGCCGCGCCCAATAGCTACCAGCCCGCGCATCCAGTGCAGCCCCGCGGCTGGGAAGCGCGCGGTCGAATCATCCGCCTGCTGGTGTTGTCCTTCGGCGCCGCGCGCCGCGGCATCTTCCGCCGGCTGAAAGGCTTGACGCGCGACGTACACCATGGCTGCGAGGAGGTGCGCCGGAGGGAACCCCGGCAACAACGCAAGGGTGCGATCGACAGCGCGTAGTCGCTCTTCACCCCAGGACGCGAACGCCAGCCGATAGTGATGCCGCCAGTTCGACGCTTCGAGTGCGATGGCACGTCTGATCGGCGCGCGGGCCTCATCACCCTCGCCCATACGCGCCAGGACATGCCCGAGCACCGCCCACGCCTCACCGAGGTTCGGATCGAGTGCCGCGGCGCGCCGCGCGTGCGCCAGCGCGCGGGCCAACGCCGGCCGGTCCGGAGTATTGCGCGCGCCCGAGCTATCGAATCGCAGCAGCTCCGCATTCGCGAGCCCGGCCTGCGCCGGTGCATGACCGGGCGCAGCCGCGGCCGCGCGCTCGAACGCCGCGACGGCTTCATCGAGCCTCGTCGCGTCGAGCGCTTCCAGCGTCACCCGTCCACGCGCCCAGGCGATGAAGGGGTCGACTTCGGGCACGGCCTCGTCGCGGTCAGAGGCAACGGCGTTTCCCACGAATCGATACCCGCGTCGGGCGACCGTCTGGATGAACGTCGGCGTCGTTGCAGCGTCGCCCAACGCTTTGCGGATGTCGGCCACCGCGCGCGTGAGCGTATTCTCGGTCACGTGCACGTCGGCCCAGAAGCGGTCGAGCAGCTCGTCCTTCGTCACGAGCGTGCCGGGGCGTTCGGCGAGATAGGCAAGCAATTCCACGAGCCGCGGCGACAACGCCACCGGCTCGCCGGCCCGACTCAACGTGTATCGCCGCACGTCGAGGACGAAAGGGCCGATGCGCACAGGCCGATTCTAGCCAGAACCGCAACCACAGGTCGGTACGAGCTTGCGCGGTTCAGGTTCAGGGCCTGGTGTATCAAGCCAGGACGGCGCGGGCGGCGATGGCTTTGTCTCGCGCTTCGTCGGCGGTGGCGGCCAGGGCCGTCAGGTGGCCCATCTTGCGGCCGACGCGCGGGTCGCGCTTGCCATAGAGGTGCAGCTTGACGTCGCCGAACGCGAGCGCGCCGGCCCAATCGGGATCGCCGTTCACCCAGAGATCGCCCAGCAGGTTGACCATCGCCGCCGGTCGCATCTGCGTCGTCGCGCCGAGCGGTAATCCGCACACGGCACGCACCTGCTGCTCGAACTGACTGGTCACACAGGCGTCGAAGGTGAAATGGCCGGAGTTGTGCGGCCGCGGGGCGATCTCGTTCACCAGCAGCGATCCGTTGGCCGTCAGGAAGAACTCCACGCAGAGGACGCCGACGTAATCGAGCTCCTCGAGGATCGCTCGCGTCAGCTGCACCGCTTCGCGTGCCGCCTCTGGCGGAATCCGCGCCGGGGCCACCGACACGTCGAGGACGTGATTCCGATGCTCGTTCTCGATCGCGCCGTAGTGGGCGATGGCCCCATCCAGGCCGCGCGCGCCAACCACGGAAATCTCGTGCGTGAAGTCGACGACGCGCTCGGCGATCGCCTCTTGGTGGCCGACAAGCCCCCACACACGATCCACGTCTTCGATGCAGTCGAGGCGATGCTGCCCCTTGCCGTCGTAGCCGAACGATGCCGTCTTCAGGATCGCAGGAAGGCCGACGACCCCGAGGGCGACGGCGAGATCGTCGATCGAATGCACGGCCGCGAACGGCGTCACCGGGAAGCCGCGGTCCGCGAGAAACGCTTTCTCTCGCGCGCGCTGCTGGGTCATGTGCAGCGCACGTCCCGAGGGACGCACGGGCACGATCTCCGCGGCGGCCGCTGTCGCGGCGGTGGACACGTTCTCGAACTCGAACGTCATGACCTGGACCCCGGCGGCGAACGCGCGAATGGCGTCGAGATCTTCGTAATCCGCGGTGATCTCTTTGTCGGCCACCTGCCCCGTCGGCGTGTCTTCCGACGGCGACAGCGTGTGCACGCGATAGCCCATGCGGCGGGCCGCAATCGCGAACATGCGGCCGAGCTGCCCGCTGCCCAGGACGCCAATCGTGGCGCCAGGCAGGATGACGCGGCTCACGGCAGCCGATCCTGGCGCACCTTGGAAGTCTGTTCTTCGCGGAACGCCCGCAGACGGGCCCGCAGCTCTGGACGCGAGGTCGCGAGGATGGCCACCGCCAGCAGTCCGGCGTTGGTCGCGCCGGGCGCGCCGATGGCGAGCGTCGCCACGGGCACGCCCCCAGGCATCTGCACGATGGACAACAGGGAATCCAGACCGCTGAGCGCGCTCGACTGGACGGGCACACCCAGCACGGGCAGTACGGTGTGCGCAGCCGTCATGCCCGGCAGATGTGCGGCGCCGCCAGCGCCGGCGATGATCACTTCGATTCCGCGCCCTTCCGCGGCCTGCGCGAACTCCGCCATCCACACCGGCGTGCGATGCGCGGACACCACGTGCTTTTCATAGGGCACGGCAAACCGGTCGAGCGTCTCGACGGCGTGACGCATCGTCTCCCAATCCGAGGTCGAGCCCATGATCACCGCGACGAGGGGCGAATCAGCCATTCCGGATCCCAAGATTGGAGATTGTAGATTGATTGTTCAGCGTCCCACCACCCAGCGCAGGCCACCCAGCACGTGCTGCTGGAAGAGCGGGGTTTCCCACACGGCCTCCCGATGTCCAAGCGCCGTGTAGAACACGCGGCCGCGTCCGTGCATGCGCGCCCATGCCAGCGGAAGGTCCGCAGGCTGGCTGGCATCGGGAAGGCCATCGGACGGGAACCGGTCGAGCGAGAGCAACATCGTTACCTCACCGCGGTTTGCACGCGTGAATCGGTAGATCTCGTCGAACACCGTAAACCGTGTTCCGAGCGGCGCCGAGGCCGGATGGGCGGTGTTCTCCACGATCGCGTCGACTGTCGTCTGCTCGCCATGCGTCAGGAACTCGTTGCCGAGCATATCCAGATAAGCAGGCGCGTCGTGATACGTGTCGGACGCGCTGTGCATCCCGGCGAAGCCGTGCCCGTCGGCCACCCAGCTGAGAAACGCGCTCAGGTCGGGAATGCCGAGATTGCCCGTTGTGTTCGCGAACACGACGGCGTCGAACGACGCCAAGCCCGACGAGCTCAACAGCCGCGGGACATCTGCGGCATCTCTACAGAACGTCACCGTGTAGAGCCCGGACGCTCGACCGAGCGATTCGATGATGGCTTCAGCGACGGGAATCGAGCTGTGGCGGAAGCCGGCCGTGTGTGTGACAACGAGCACGCGTGCAGTCGTCGGCTGGGACGGCGCGGTCGGCGTCGAAGCGGGCGCGTCCGATTCGGACCCGCACGCTGCCGCCAGCGTCAACGCCGCAAGCATCGCAGCGATTCGGCTTGACATCTTGAAGACCAAGAATGCGTCCAGTGGGCGCCTGCCTCCACGATGTCTCGCCCCGCGGAGCGGGGCAAGACAATACTGCGGCGGGACTATAATTTGGCGTTTCCCTCACGTTGACTTCAAGGAGCAGGGCGAGTGGCGAAGATTCCGGTCAAAACCCCCGTCGTCGAGATGGACGGCGACGAGATGACGCGCATCATCTGGCAGCACATCCGCGAGCAGCTCATCCTCCCGTATCTCGACATCGCGTTGAAGTACTTCGACCTCGGCGTCGAGTCTCGCGACCGGACCGGCGACCAGATCACCGTCGACGCCGCGAATGCGATCCGCGAGTATGGCGTCGGCGTCAAGTGCGCGACCATCACGCCCGACGAGGCGCGGGTGAAGGAATTTGGCCTCACGCAGATGTGGCGCTCGCCGAACGGCACCATCCGCAACATCCTGGACGGGACGATCTTCCGCGAGCCGATCGTTTGCCGCAACGTGCCTCGGTTGGTGCCGCACTGGGACAAGCCGGTGGTGGTCGCACGCCATGGCTTCGGTGACCAGTACCGCGCGCAGGACTTCCGCTTCCCGGCGGCGGGTACCATCATCATCAGTTGGACGCCGCAGGACGGGGGCGAGCCGATCGTGCGCGAGGTCATCCAGACGAAGGGCGCCGGCATCGCGTTGGGGATGTTCAACCTCGAGGCGTCGATCGAAGGGTTCGCGCGCGCCTGCTTCACCTACGCGCTCGGGCGCAATTATCCCGTCTACCTCTCCACGAAGAACACCATCCTCAAGGTCTACGACGGGACGTTCAAGAACACGTTCCAGCGCGTGTTCGATGCCGAGTTCAAGCGCCAGTTCGAGGCAAAGCAGCTCACCTACGAGCATCGCCTGATCGACGACATGGTCGCCGCCAACCTCAAGTGGAGCGGTGGCTATCTCTGGGCGTGCAAGAACTACGACGGCGACGTGCAGTCGGACACCGTGGCGCAGGGCTACGGATCGCTCGGCCTGATGACCTCGGTGTTGATGTCACCGGACGGCAAGGCCGTGGAAGCCGAGGCGGCGCATGGCACGGTCACACGGCACTACCGATTGCATCAGCAAGGCAAGCCGACGTCGACCAACCCGATCGCGTCGATCTACGCGTGGACACGCGGCCTGCAGTATCGCGGGCAGTTCGACAACACACCGGACGTCGTGCAGTTCGCCAAGACGCTCGAGCAAGTGTGCGTCGACGTCGTGGAGTCTGGCCGCATGACGAAGGACCTGGCGATTCTCATCCGCCCGGATCACCCGTATCTCTCGACCGAAGAATTCCTCTCCGCCATCAATACCGAGTTGAAGGCGCGCGTTTAAAGCGTTCTGCGGCGGAGCTCTGCTAGTGGAGTGGCTCAACTATCACCACCTCCTCTACTTCTGGACCGTCGTCCGCGAAGGCAGCGTCAGCCGCGCCGCCCAGCGGCTGAGCCTGGCCCAGCCGACCATCAGCGAACAGATCCGCGCGCTCGAGGAGCGTTTCGGCGAGAAGTTGTTCACGCGTCAAGGCCGGCGTCTCGTCCTCACGGACATCGGCCGCATCGTCTACGGCTACGCTGACGAGATCTTCGGTCTCGGGCGCGAGCTCCTCGACACGCTCAAGGATCGGCCGACGGGCAGACCGTTACGGTTTCAGGTAGGCGTCGCGGATCGTGTCAGCAAAGCCATTGCGTACCGCCTGCTCGAACCGGCGCTGCGTCTGCCGAGCGGCGTGCACATGATGTGTCGTGAGGGGCGACCCGAGTACTTGCTGGCCGAGCTCGCGATGCATCGCCTGGATCTGGTGATCGCCGACACGCCGTCCCCATCGAACATCAAGGTGAAGGCGTTCAGCCATGTGCTTGGAGAATCCGGAATCACGGTGTTCGCGGCGCCCGCGCTGGCGTCGTTCAAGAACGACTTTCCGAGATCGCTGAACGGCGCGCCACTGCTGCTGCCCAGCGACACGACAACGTTGCGACGGCTGGTGGATGGGTGGCTCGAGCGGCACAAGGTGCGACCGCGGGTCGTCGCCGAGTTCGACGACAGCGCGCTGCTCGAGGCGTTCGGTCGCGCCGGAGCGGGGTTGTTCGTCGCACCGAGCGCAATCGAATCGGACCTCACGCGCGCCGGCGCCGTGATCATCGGCCGCATCAGCGGCGTGCGCGAGCGCTACTACGCGATCTCGGTCGAGCGCAAACTCGTCCACCCCGCCGTCGTTGCCATCTCCGAGGCGGCGCCACGCGTGCTCAAAGGCAAGGCTTGATTCGTTGCTGGTCCGGCTTTAGCCGGACCTTGCCATCCGACGCAGGCGCTTGACGCGCTCCTCCATCGGCGGATGCGTCGAGAACAGATTCATCAGCCCCCGCGCTCCGGCAAACGGGTTGACGATGAAGAGGCTGGCGGCGGCTGGCTGTGCGGCGTGGGACGGAATCTGGACGGCGCCGCGGTGCAGCATCTCCAGGGCGCCCGCGAGCGATTCCGGATCCTGAGTCAAACGCGCGCCGAGCGCGTCGGCCAGGTACTCGCGCGATCGTGAGATGCCGAGTTGCACCAACGTCGCGCCAATCGGCGCCACGATCGCCAGCGCCAGCGCGCCCATCGGCGAACCCCCTTCGTCATCGTGACTCGCGCCGCCGAAGAACGCGGTCCACTGCAGCGCGTTCCCCACCATGGAGATCAGTCCCGCCATGGCCGCGGCGATGCTGGCCACGAGGATGTCGCGGTTCTTGATGTGCGCAATCTCATGCGCGATGACGCCGCGCAGCGCCCGCTCGGGCAGCAGTCGCAGGATCCCTTCGGTGACGGCCACGACGCCGTGCTCGGGATTGCGGCCGGTCGCGAACGCGTTGGGCTGCGGGTCGCGGATCAGGAACAGCCGAGGCTTCGGGATTTCAGCGCGACGGGACAGCTCCTCGACCATGCGGTGTAGCGCCGGCAGCTCGTGCTCCTCGATCGGCGTGGCGCCGTGCATGCGGAGCACGAGCCGATCGGAATAGAAGTAGGCGCCGACGTTCATCGCCAGCGTCAGGATGGTGAACAGGACGAGCATCTCCGGCCCGAGCGCGCCGCCGATCGCCACGAGAATCGCGGACAGAACGCCCAGCAGCAGGAAGGTCTTGATGGTGTTCATGCCTGCCATTGTGGGCGATCGCACACACATCGGACAAATAGATACTTTGCTCTGTTAATATCGTTCATACCTATCGATGTGGCGAACCCTCTACGGCGTCCATGGGCGCGAACGACTCGCAGCGGCGCTAGACTTGAGCGATGAAGCGGCTCCTCTCGGCTGGCCTCCTCACGGCGGGGCTGACCGCGTCGGTCGCGGCGGATGATTCGCCGCCGCTCGCGGTCCCCTATCACGAGTTCACGCTGGCGAACGGCCTGCATGTCATCCTGCACAAGGACAGCAGCGTGCCGGTCGTCTCGGTGAACGTCTGGTATCACGTCGGCTCCGCGAACGAGAAGCCCGGGCGCACGGGATTCGCGCATCTGTTCGAACACCTCATGTTCGAAGGCTCCAAGCACGTGCCCGAAGGCGCGATGGACGCCTGGCTCGAGGCGGCCGGCGGCAACAACAACGGCTCCACCACGCCCGATCGCACGAACTACTACATCGACATCCCGTCGAACGCGCTCGAGCTCGCCTTGTTCATCGAATCGGATCGCATGGCGTACCTGCTCGACACGATGACGCACAAAACCGTCGACGGGCAGCGCGACGTCGTCAAGAACGAGCGCCGACAGAGCTACGAGAATCAGCCGTACGGACGCGCGTCGCTCGAACTGGATGCGCTGCTCTACCCGAAGGGACATCCCTACAGCTGGCCGACCATCGGCTCGATGGACGACCTCACGGCGGCGAGCTACGACGATGTGGTGGAGTTCTTCAAGACCTATTACGTGCCGAACAACGCGAGCCTGGTGATCGCGGGGGACATCGACATCGCCACCACGAAGACGCTCGTCGAGAGGTGGTTCGCCGAGGTGCCACGCGGCGGCGATCCGCCGCCGATCGTCGCGCCCCCGGCGACGCTCGACACCGTGAAGAAGCACACGATGACCGATCGCGTGCAGTTGCCGCGCGTGTATCTGGCGTGGCACTCACCCGCGCTCTACGCGCCCGGTGATGCCGCCATGGACCTGGTCGCGAACGTGCTCGCCGGCGGCAAGACGTCGCGTTTGTACAAGCGGCTGGTCTACGACATGCAGATCGCGCAGGACGTCAGCGCGTTCCAGCAATCACAGGCGCTCGGCAGCGCGTTCATGATCATCGCGACCGCCAGGCCTGGGCAAAGCCTCGAACGGATTCAGTCCATCATCGACGAAGAGATCGAGAAGCTGCGGAACGAAGCGCCGGACGCACGCGAGATCACACGCGGCATCAATCAGGTCGAAGCCGCGTTCTACCGGCGGATGGAGCGCGTGGGCGGGTTCGCCGGGAAGGCCGACCAGATGAACGGCTACTACACGGCGACGGGCATGCCGGATTTCTTCGCGGAGGATCTGGCGCGCTACCAGGCGCTCTCGCCCACCGACATCCAGTCGATTGCGAGCAAGTATCTTCGTCCCGATCGCCGCGTGGAGCTCACGGTGCTGCCGGAGGGATCCAAGTGACCCGCCTTCGCGCAGACGCTTCGGCGAGGCAGGTCCGCCTTGGCACGGCCCTCGCGATTTTGGTGGCGTTCATGCCGTCGTCGTCAGCTCAAGAGAAACCGGATCGCACGCACCCGCCGAAGATCGGCGCGGCGCCGGCGCTGAAGTTGCCACCCATTCAGCGACACAAACTCTCGAACGGCCTCGCGGTCTGGTTGGTCGAGCAGCACGAGGTGCCGCTCGCCCAGGTGAACCTGATCGTCGGCTCCGGCAGCGCCGACGACCCCCTCGAGCGGCCGGGCACGGCCAGCCTCACTGCGGCGATGCTCGACGAAGGCGCCGGTGCACGCAACGCGTTGGACCTTGCGGACGCCATCGAATTCCTTGGCGCGCAGCTCACGACCGGCAGCACGTTCGATGCCTCGGCCGTCCGTCTGTCGACACCGGTCGCCCGGCTCGCCGACGCGCTGCCGCTGATGGCCGACGTCGCCCTCAGACCATCGTTTCCGGAGAACGAGCTCGAACGCCTCCGCAAGGAGCGCCTGACGACCGTGCTGCAGGCGCGCGACGATCCCGCCGAGATCGTCCGCCTGGCGTTCCCTCGCCTTGTGTACGGCGCCAGGCATCGCTACGGCACGTCGGCGATCGGCACCGAAGCGGCGCTGCAGGCGATGCGACTCCAGGACCTGCGGACGTTCTATACGGCCAGCTACCGGCCCGACAACGCGACGCTGATCGTCGTCGGCGATGTGACCACGGCGAACGTCATGCCGCTCGTGGAGCAGGCGTTCGGCGGCTGGCGCGTTGAGGGCTCGCCACGCCCGCGCACGAACCTGGTCGACCCGCCGCAGTTGACGCGACGGCAGGTCCACATCATCGACAAGCCGGGCGCGGCGCAGTCGCAGATTCGCATCGGCTGGATCGGCGTGCCTCGCACGACGAAGGAGTACGCCACGCTGGAAGTCCTGAACACGATTCTCGGCGGATCGTTCACGTCCCGGTTGAATCAGAATCTGCGCGAGAAGCACGGCTACACCTATGGCGCTTCCTCCGTGTTCGACATGCGGCGATCGGCCGGCCCCTTCCTCGCCGCCGCGGGTGTGCAGACGGACAAGACCGCGGAGGCGCTGCGCGAGTTCTTCATCGAGCTGGAGAACATCCGCAAGCCGGTGCCCCAGGACGAGCTCGACAAGGCGAAGAACTACGTCGCCCTGAGCTTCCCCGCCGAATTCGAGACCACCGGCGATCTGGCGCGCAAGCTCGAGGAGCTCGTCGTCTACGGACTCCCCGACGACACGTTCACCGCGTTCGTCGATCAGGTGACGCGGATCGCGGCCGGTGACATCGAGAAGGCGGCCGCCCGCTACATTCAGCCCGACAAGTTCGCCGTCGTCATCGTCGGCGATCGCAAGATCATCGAGCCGGGTGTCCGCGCGCTGAACCTCGGGCCGGTGCAAGTGCTGTCGGTCGACGACGTCGTGGCATCGAAGTGATCGTCGTCGTCGGCGCTGGCGCCGCGGGGATGGCGGCCGCGATCGCCGCGGCCGAGGGGCCAGAGCCCGTGCTCGTGCTCGAGCGCACGCTCCGCGGCGGGATGAAGATCCTCATCAGCGGCGGCGGGCGCTGCAATGTGCTCCCGTCGGAATTGGACACCGAGCGTTTCGTGTCCGAGGCGCCGGCGCGGCTGGTGCGCGGGCTGCTGAAATCGTGGCCGCTCGCCTCGCAGCGCGCGTTCTTCGAGCACGAAGTGGGTGTGCCGCTGGTGCTCGAGGAAGAGACGGGCAAGCTGTTTCCCGCCTCAGATCGTGCGCGAGACATCCGAGACGGCCTGCTGCGATTGGCGGTCGAGCGCGGTGTGCGCGTGCAGTTCTCGATCAGCATGACCGGCCTCCAGCGCCGTGAAGGCGGGTGGCTGGTCGAGACCACTGCCGGTTCGTTCGAGGCCTCATCCGTCATCCTCGCCACCGGCGGCCTCTCGGTTCCCAACACCGGCAGCGACGGCACCGGGCTGTTGATTGCGCAATCGCTCGGTCATCGCGTGTGCGCGACCTATCCGGCGCTGACGCCGCTTCTGGCACTGCCCGCGCCCATCGACGACGCTCAAGGCGGCCCAGACCCTTCGACAAGCTCACGGTCGTCCCGAGCGGAGTCGAGGGAACAGCAGAGTCGAGGGGCGCCGCCACACCTCCATCTCAGCGGCGTGTCGCTGCCGGTTCGCCTGCGCGCCCGGTGGAACGACCGCATCATCGAGTCGTATGGCGGCTTCCTCTTCACGCATCGCGGCTACAGCGGTCCATCGGTGCTCGACATCTCGCACGTCGCGGTGCGCGGGGCGGCCGGCGATGGCGATGTGCCGACGCTGCGTGTGCAGTGGTCCGATCTCGATGCCGACGCATGGCGTCAGGCGCTGGCGTCGGTCACCGGGTTCGTCGCCACGGTCGTCGGCCGTGCGGTGCCGCAGCGGCTGGCCGCGCAGCTGATGGCGGAGGCCGGCGTTCCCGAGGATCGTCGCGGCACGGAGCTCAGACGCGAAGAGCGCGAGCGGTTGATCGATCGGCTGACGTCGTACACCAGATCGGAAAATCGTCGTGT
>DAINCF010000173.1:0-13229 GCA_036732565.1 Vicinamibacterales bacterium | reverse complement strand
AACCGCGACCGCTCGTGAAGGACCGCGACGGTGCCACGTACGCGGTGGCGTGCCGTGTGCACCAGCCGTCGCCCCACGCCGACGCCAACCTGGTCGCGGACGTCGAGCCGGCGCTGGCGACTGCTCTCGACGACGCCGAGCGCGAAGGCGAACCACCGTTCGCGAGGGTACAGATAGACGAAGGCGCGGCCGCGGATCTCGCGCTCCCGCACGCTGCCGCTCTGTTCGCCGTACACGAACGAGGGCTCGAAGGCCACGCCGAGGAGAGCTCCGGTCCAGGTGGCCTCACTCCGCGCCGTCAGGAGGGAGCGGCGGACGTTTCCCGTCGACAGCGAGCCTTCGGCAGACACGAGGCCGGCGAACTGCGAGCCGGTGAGATCGCTCTGAGCGTTCTGATCGTCGTGGGCCTGTGCCGATCCCGTGGCCAGGAGGACCAGCATCACCACGAGGCCGAGGCGCTCAGCGACGCTGCAACGGTTCCGCACGCACGCGCCGGGGCCGCCGATCGTCGGCACAGATATTCTGTCCCGGTGCTGGCCGCTCTCCAAGGAACAAGCGGTTGTCGACAATCTGCGCCAAGTCGTACTCCTGCCCGCAGTCGGCGACCGATTGAATGCCGAGGCAACCGGTCGCGCTGACGTCGTGCTCGACGCCCCGAGTCCAGGAACGCTCGCCGCAGGCGCCACCGTTCAATCGAGACAGCAGCGCCGGATCGTGAGGGGTGATCGCCTTGCGCGTGAACCGGAACGTGACCTCGGTGGCGCCCGGCACGCTCGTCGACGGACCCGTTGCGTGATAGGTCCCTTGCAGGACCGCGGTCATCGCAGGGATCTTGCAGTCAGCGTCGACGAACTGCGTGAACGCGATGCCCCACTCCCGCTCGAAGATAGTGAAGAGGCTGCGTGAGCTCGTGCGTTGGCCGTCGCGTTCGACCACCTGGCAGGTGCCGTGTTCCCAGAAACCGCGAAGATCGGGGCCAGCCTCGGAGCGCGACTGCGTGGACCCGTTCGCACCAACGACGAGCACGAAGAGCGCGCTGATGAATCGCGTGCGCCAGCCGCGCGGGTTATTGCCCATGGTTCACCACACCGCGATGAGTCGTACGGGACCACCGGATGCGCCTTGCACCTTCGGCGCGCCCACGAACAACGTGGCGCCGACAGGCGGGGCCTCTCGCAGGTACGCCACGGCCTCGGTCGCCCACTTGCCGGTGGTCAGCCAGGCCTTGTGGGTGGCGTAGGTCTTGTCGCGCCCGGGATCGATCGACACCGTGTCGACGCCGATGCCAGACACCTGCCGTTCCTTCGCCAGAAAGGTTGCGGCCTGCAGCGAGAAGCCCGGGAAGTGCATGGTGTGATTCGCGTCCGCGTTGATGAACGCCGCCGCATCGTTCACGCGCTCTTCCCACCCCGAGTACATGAACACGGCCGCCTTCTCCGGCAGCCGGCCGTGCTGCTGCTCCCAGGCGGTGATGTCCGCCACCGTGAGCTCGGCGTCGGCGTCGGCTTTCGCGCGGGCGCTGATGTCGATCACCGCGAGCGGCACCACGAGGCTTTCCGCGGGGAACGCCTCGAGGCCGGCGCCGCCGGGGGCGAAATGGTTCGGCGCATCGATCTGCGTGCCGATGTGCTCGTGGATCTCCCAGCGATTGGCGAACACACCGTTCTTCTCGAACGTCGCGATCGGCGTCAACGAGAACGGAAACGTGAGGCCGGGAATGGGAATGAAGGGGAACGACGATGTGAGCGTGTGCGTGAGATCGAGCACGCGCGTGGGTCGAAACGCCCGCGCCGGCACTTCCCCGCCACCACCGCATGCCGCCACGGCAACCAACAACGCGCCAACGACAACGAGCCGCACAGCCGCCAGCGTAGGATACGGCTCGTGAGGGCCGCAAGTAGGCACCTTTTTGTTACATCCGATTGTGACAGCTCGAGTCGCGCTCGCGAGGCGCGGTCGGCTACGATGTCGATCTGCATCGGAGGTTGTCGGTCATGTCCGCCAGGCGCCACTCGTATTACTGCAACGTCGAAGTCGCGCTCGATCGCTTGAAGGGCAAATGGAAGCCCGCGATCATCCACCACTTGAAGCGCGGAGACGTTCGCTTCGGCGAGCTGCGACGTCTGCTTCCCGGCGTCAGCACCAAGATGCTGACGCTGCATCTACGCGAGCTCGAGGCGGATGAGATCGTGCTTCGACACGTGGGCGGATCGCCTCCCTCTCGCGAGGTCACCTACAGCCTCTCGCCTCGAGCCAGTGAGATCCGCTCGGTCCTCGATCAACTCCACCAGTGGGGAGAACGCTACGCGAGCAAGCGCGGCATCAAGACCGTTCTCGGCGCTCGCGGAAGAACTCCTGGATGAGCGCGCGGCACTCGTTCTCCAGCACGCCGCCGAGCACCTCGAGACGGTGGTTGAGGCCGGGCGATTCATGCGCGCAGACCGAGGAGACGATGGCGCCGCTCTTGGGCTCGGGCGCGCCGTACACCAGGAGACCGATGCGCGCGTGGATCAACGCGCCCACGCACATCAAACAGGGCTCGACGGTCACGTACAGCGTCGCGCCGGTCAGGCGGTAGTTCCCGACGGCACGCGCCGCGGCGCGAACGGCCACGATCTCGGCATGCGCGGTCGGGTCCACCCCGGAAATCGGCTGGTTGAAGCCGGTGCCAATCACCTGCCCATCGCTGACCACTACGGCGCCGATCGGCACTTCGCCGGCGTCTTTTGCGCGCGCCGCCTCGCCCAGCGCCACCCGCATCCACTCTTCGTGCACCACGATCCCGATCATAAAGGAGTGGGGTATGCGAGGATCGGTCAGTCGAGGAGACACGGATGAAGGTGATGGTGACAGGCAGTGCGGGATTCATTGGCTCGGCTACAGCGTTGCGGCTGCTGGAACGGGGAGACGAGGTCGTCGGCGTCGACAATCTGAACGAGTACTACGACGTCAGCCTGAAGCGCGCGCGGCTGGAACGGCATCGCCATCATCCGCGATACACCGACGTCCTCGCCGACCTCGCCGATCGGGCGGCGGTCGACACGGCGTTCGCGACGCATCGGCCGGAACGTGTCATCAACCTCGCGGCGCAGGCCGGCGTCCGGTACGCGTCGGCCAACCCGCACACTTACGCCTCCAGCAACCTCACTGGCTTCTTGCACATCCTCGAGGGCTGCCGCCATCACGGTGTCCAACACCTGGTGTTCGCGTCGACCAGCTCCGTGTATGGCGCCAACACCAAGATGCCCTTCTCGGTGCACGACAGCACCGAGCATCCACTGTCGTTGTACGCCGCCACCAAGAAGGCCAACGAGATGATGGCGCACAGCTATGCGCATCTCTTTGGAGTCCCCAGCACAGGGCTTCGGTTCTTCACCGTGTATGGCCCATGGGGCAGACCGGACATGGCGCTCTTTCTCTTCACCAAGGCCATCCTCGCCGGCGAGCCGATCAAGGTGTTCAATCACGGCCGTCACCGGCGCGACTTCACTTACGTGGACGACATCGTCGAAGGTATCGTCCGCACGCTGGATCGTGTGCCGACGGGCGATCCCAACTGGCGCGGCAGCGACCCGGACCCGGCGACGAGTGCGGCTCCGTATCGCATCTACAACATCGGCAATCAACAGCCGGTGGAGCTGATGCGGTACATCGAGGTGCTCGAGGACTGCCTGGGGCGCAAGGCGACCCTCGACATGCTGCCGCTCCAGCCTGGTGACGTTCCGGACACCGAAGCCGACGTCAGCGATCTCGTCGAGAATGTCGGGTATCAGCCAACGACGACGGTCGAAGAGGGCGTGGCGAAGTTCGTGGAGTGGTACCGGAGATACTTCAATGTCTAGTGAAGGATCCTCGCAGCTTGCCGAGACGTTGCATCAGCGGTTGATCGATCGGACGGCTACGGTCGGCGTCGTCGGTCTCGGCTACGTTGGCCTGCCGCTGGCGGTGGAGCTGGCGCGCGCGGGCTTCCGGACCATCGGCATCGATGTCGACCCGCACAAGGCAGACGCGATCAATCGGGGCCACTCGTATATACAAGACGTGCCCACCGCGCGCGTCGCCGAGCTGGTGTCGGCCGGCCGTCTGAGCGCGACGACGGACTTCGGCACGGTGCGCACGCTCGACACGGTCAACATCTGCGTACCAACGCCGCTGAGAAAGACCAAAGACCCTGACCTGTCGTTCGTCGTCTCCGCGCTGGAGTCGGTTCAGCAGCACCTGCATCGCGGGCTGCTCGTCATTCTCGAATCCACGACCTATCCGGGGACAACCAACGAGGTCGTGCAGCCGCTGCTCGAGAAGACCGGGCTCACGGCCGGCCGCGACTTCTTCCTCGCCTTCTCGCCCGAGCGCGTGGATCCGGGCAACCAGACGTGGACGACCAAGAACGTGCCGAAGGTCGTGGGTGGCCTGACGCCAACGTGCACGAGGCTGGCGACCGCGCTCTATGCGGCGTCGATCGATCGCGTCGTGCCGGTGACATCGCCCAAGGTCGCGGAGATGGTGAAGCTGCTCGAGAACACGTTCCGCGCCGTCAACATCGGGCTGATCAACGAGCTGGCGCTGATGTGCGATCGGCTCGGCATCAGCGTGTGGGAGGTGGTCGAGGCGGCGGCAACCAAGCCGTTCGGGTTCATGCCGTTCTTCCCCGGGCCCGGCTTGGGCGGCCATTGCATCCCCATCGATCCGTTCTATCTCTCGTGGAAGGCGAAGGAGGTCGGCTTCGAGGCGCGGTTCATCGAGCTGGCCGGCCACGTCAACGGCGCCATGCCGCTGCATGTCGTCGACAAGATCACGGACGCGCTGAACTCGAAGCGCAAGGCCGTGCACGGCGCCAGCGTGCTCGTCCTGGGCTTGGCCTACAAACGCGACATCGACGATCTGCGCGAGTCGCCCGCGTTGGACGTGATGGCGCTGCTGCAGCAGAAGGGCGCGACGCTCAGCTACCACGATCCGCATGTGCCGTCGCTGCCGAGCTCGGCGTGGCCGGGTGGGATCGATCTCTCGTCCGTCGAGCTGACGCCAGCCATGCTCGCCGCCGCCGATTGCGCCGTGGTGATCACCGATCACACCGCGGTCGACCTGGAGCTGGTGGCGCGGCATGCGCGGCTGATCGTCGACTCGCGGAACGCCATCAAGAGCAACCTGGAGCACGTGTTCCGGCTGGGCGATGGACGACGAAGCCCAACGGTCGAGGTGTCGCCGCAGGCGTCCTGACGCGCCTCAGGTCCCAGGCCGCAAGACGAGCGTGTACTTCGTGACCTTCTCGACTGCCGGCCGGGTATACGCGAGCGGGAAGAACGTCCCGTTCGTCCAGTCCTCGAGCAGGTTGCCATAGAACGGGCTGCCTGGCTGGCCTGAGATCCCGGGACCGAGGGTGACCATGGACTGGTCCGGATCCGCGAAGTTCGTGATCAGCCGATAGACGGCGCCGGTGGCGTTCACGGTCTCCGCTCCGCCGTCGCGTTCGACCGTCGGGAGATCGAACGCGGAGATCAATGGGTGCTTGAAGACGCTGGCATGCAGGCGTCCCCATCGCCAGCCGCTGCGATCCCCACCCTGCTCACCGGTGAGCCGCTCCATCGCCTTGCTCAGTCCCGCGTCGATCAGCGCCCGCCGCTCGGTCGATGACGCTGCGCGTATCACCTCGACATCCACCTGCTCGCGCCACCTCGAGTAGATTGCCGCGGGGAGACTATCCTTGCGCATCACGTTGTCCCACGAGGCGATCAACGCGCGCGCCTGCTCGGTGTCGGGCGTGCTTCCGGTCCAGCCGTGGAACCAGGCCTTCACCTGCTCGGCCTCGGTCTTGAACGAATCTCGCAGCATGACCCGCATGTCCTCGACGGTCAGCTTCCTGCCTGCCTTCTTGTGCCCCTCGAGCATCTGCGCGATGCGCGAGTATCGCCAGTACGGCGCGCGACCGTTGTAGAAGAGAGGATCTTTGAAGCCAGGCGGGTGGATGTTGTTGTTGGCCGTCGCGATCCATCCGCGATCTGGATTCAACTTCTTCGGGAGGTCTTCGCTGCGGAGGCCGTCCCATTCGTACGCGCCGGTGCCTGGCACGGGCAGGCGGCCGTTCCAGCCTCGACGCTTCGGCGCCGCCGCGCTCACACGAAAGGCGATCGCGCCGTCCGCGGACGCGCACACGAGATTCGTCGGCGGGCTTCTCATGAAGTCGGCGTTGACGAGACAGTCGCGGGCGCTCGCCGCCTGATCCATGCGCAGGCCGCCGATGTACTCCGCGGTGCCCTGCTCCATCAGCGAAGAGCGCAGCGCGTAGGCGCGGTGATGCGTGGCGTCCTTGTAGAAAATGGGGCCGTGACGGCTGAACTCCAGCGTGATCGTCCGCGGCGGTTCACCCTTCACCGCGATCGTCTCGGTGACCACGTTCAAGCGCTCCCATGCCCGGTTGTATTTCACCTCGTTCGCGTTCGCAGGGTTGAGCTCCTCGACGAAGACGTCGGCTTCGTCGGTGCCCGTCGCCGTTCGCCCCCACGCGACCCGACCGTTGTGGCCTCGAATGACGCCCGGCAATCCCGGCTCGGTCGCGCCGATGACATCCCATCCCGGCGCGTTGAGATGCACGAGATAGCGCCACGCCGGTAACGTGACCTGTCGGTGCGGATCGTCCACCATGATCGGCGTGCCGCTCGCAGTCAATGCGCCGCTGACCGCCCAGTTGTTGCTGCCGGGCGATCGCTCGGGCGCACCGTCGGCGCCGGTCATCTCCGCACCCGGCCAGCGCTGATAATCCGCCAGTAAGTCCGGTCGCGGAAAGTCGCCGTACAAGTTCCCTTCCAGCGCGTCGATCACGTCATCGGTGATGATGCTGACGTCGATGCCGGGCGCCACCTCGAGCTCGCCGTACGGCTCTGGCCTCGCGCGACGATTTGCCTCACGCGGACCGAACGTGGCCACGGCCTGCGCCAAGCGCAGCTCGCTGCGCGCGCTGCCAACCGCGGCGTTCACGCGGGCGCGGTAGAGGAGCTCGTCAGCCTGCCACGGCTCGGGCACGATGCCGGTCAACCTGAACTCGACCGGCAGCTTCTGCGCGTTCTGCGCGATGAAGGCATTGACGCCGCTCACATACGCCTCGAAGATTCGGCGCGCGTCAGGGTGATAGTTGGTCCACTCCTTCTCGTCGAACGGACCGCGGAAGCGCAGCAGGCGCACCAGGCGATCGTGCGGCACCGCGGACGGGCCGACGATCTCGGCCACACGTCCCTGTGCGACCCGCCGGTTCATCTCCATGTGCCACAGGCGGTCCTGCGCGATGGTGTAGCCCTGTGCGAAGAACAGATCGTCGACGTTGGTCGCGTAGATGTGCGGGACGCCCCATCGGTCGCGGAGGACGTGGACCTCGCCGCTCAGACCCGGCACCTGCAGCGTGCCCTCCAGCGTCGCGAGTGAGGCCGCCGCGAGCTCGTCGAACGTGCCAGGGCGCGTGGTGGTGTCCGCCGTCCCGCGGCCGCACGCGGCCGCCACGATCAGGGTCAGCACGAGGCACGAGAAGCGCATGGTTGGACAGAGAATACGCCAGCGAGGCTCCGCCTCGCCGGGGGCATCGTCACCAGCCCCGCCTCCGATGGGGCTGCTAAGCTTTGCGGTACGCGATGCTGAACCTCTCTCGGGGAGCCGCGTTGGCCATCGGCGTGGTGCTGACGTCAACCGGCCTGACCCTCGCCGACACGCCCCTGCCGCGCACCGCGGACGGCTATCCCAATCGGCCGCTGATGATCATGGCGCCCGCCAATCCGGGCGGCGGGTGGGATCAGACGTCGCGGGTCATCCAGCACGTGCTGGTCAGCCGCCACATTGTTCCCGTGGCGGTCGAAGTCTTCAATCGCGGCGGCGCGGGCGGCACGATCGGGCTTGCGGAGCTGGTGAGCCGGCATCGCCGCGACCCGCACGTCCTCATGACTGGCGGCGCCGTGATGGTCGGCGCCATCGAGTTGCACCACAGTCCGTTCACGCTGAAAGACACCGTGCCGCTGGCGCGTCTGGTCAACGAGTACGAAACGGTCGCGATTCCGCCTGGTTCGCCGCACACGTCGCTGCGGGAGCTGCTTGCCGCCTGGAAGGCCGCCCCGCGCAGCATGACCTGGGGCGGCGGCTCGGCCGGCGGCCTCGATCACATCCTGGTCGGCATGCTCGCGCAGCGCCTCGGCATCGCGTCGGGGGACGTGCGGTATGTCGCGTTTGCCGGCGGTGGAGAGGCCGCGGCCGCCGTGATGGGCGGCCAAGTCACCGCGGCGATTTCGGGCTACGGCGAATGGAAGGGTCTTGCCGACGGCGGGCGCATTCGGCTGCTCGCCACTTCGTCCGAGCGGCGCATCACCGACACCGCGCCACCCACGTTCAAGGAAGAGGGCGTCGACCTCGCCGTCGCGAACTGGCGATCGGTGTTCGCGCCACCTGACACCAATGCCGAGGCGCGCGTGTGGCTCGTCGATGCGTTGCGCCGCATGCGCGAGACGCCGGAGTGGCAATCGTACTTGAAGAACAACTTCTGGGAAGACTCGTTTCTCGCCGGCGAAGAGCTCGAGCGCTTTCTCGAGCGCGAGATCGCGACGACAAAGAGCGTGCTGACCTCGATCAACCTCGGAGAAGCGGGCGAAGGCTATGCCGCGGTGGGTCCGTGGACCTTCCCGTCGGTCGTGTTCGCTGGCTTGTTGATCTCGATGGTCTTCGTCCTCCGCGCCGGAGCCGCGCCCTCCTCGCGAGAAATCCCCATCCAAACAGTGCCGCTCATGTTGACCTCTGCGCTTCTGACCGCATATGTGGTTGCGTTCGAGCGCATCGGATTCGTGTTGGCCACCGCGCTCTTCATGACGCTCGAGGCGCGCGTGCTCGGCAGCCGCAAGCTCGCGCGCGATCTCATCGTCTCCCTTACGGTCACGATCCTCGCCTACGTGCTGTTCGATCGTTTGTTGAACGTCAAGCTGCCGTGGGGCACGTGGCTCGAGACCGTCCGATGACCGAGCTGCTGTCGCATCTCGCGCAAGGCTTCTCGATCGCGCTCACGCCCACCAACCTGCTGTTTGGCTTCATCGGCGTCGTGTTGGGAACGGCCGTGGGCGTGCTTCCGGGCATCGGTCCGGCCGTCGCGATTTCATTGCTGCTCCCGACGACGTTCGGCCTCGAGCCGACGACGGCGTTCATCATGTTCGGCGGGATCTACTACGGATCGATGTACGGCGGGTCGACGACATCGATTCTCGTGAACACGCCTGGCGACGCCGCATCGGCGGTGACCACCATCGATGGTGTCCAGATGGCGCGAAAAGGCCGCGCCGGTGCGGCGCTCACGACGTCCGCGGTTGGATCGTTCGTCGCCGGCACGCTTGGTACCGCGCTGCTGATGCTGCTGGCACCGATGCTGGTGGAGGCGGCGCTGCATTTCGGACCGCCGGAGTACTTCGCGTTGATGGTGCTGGCGCTGACGACAGTCGGCGCGCTGGCGGGCGACTCTCCCCCGAGGGCGGCCGCCTCGACGTGTATCGGACTCCTGCTGGCGATGGTCGGCATCGACCTGCAGACGGGCGTCGCGCGCCTGACGCTCGGCCGGCCGGAGCTCCTCGGTGGCATCGACATCGTGCTCGCCGCGGTCGGCCTGTTCGCGATCGGCGAGGTCCTGTGGATGGCGTCGCACCACACGGGCGCGGACGAGCCGCGCCCACGCGTGATCGGCAGCCTGATGATGACGAAAGACGAGTGGCGCCGGTCGATCCCGGCGTGGATTCGAGGCACGCTCGTCGGCTTCGGCATCAGCGTCCTGCCAGGCGCTGGCGGCACGTTCGCCAGCTTTCTGTCCTACAGCATCGAGCGCTCGGTGTCCAAGTGGCCCGAGGAGTTCGGCCACGGCGCGATCGAAGGAGTAGCCGGCCCAGAAGCCGCGAACAACGGCAGCGCCGCCGGCGCCATGGTCCCACTCCTCGGTCTCGGCATCCCGGGATCGGGCACGACCGCGATCATGCTCGCGGCCTTCCAGCTGTACGGGCTCACGCCAGGCCCGCTGCTCTTCCAGCAGAAGCCCGACCTGGTCTGGGGCCTGATCGCGAGCTTGTACATCGGCAACGTGCTGCTGCTGATTCTCAACCTGCCGCTCGTCGGCATCTGGGTCAAGCTGCTCAGCGTTCCCCTTCCCACGCTCGTCGGCATCATCGTCACCTTCGCGACGCTCGGTGCCTACTCGCTCAACGGCAGCATTGGCGATGTCGTATTGGCGTTCGGCCTCGGCGCGCTGGCGTTTCTCCTACGCAGCTTCGCGTTTCCGTTGCCGCCGGTGTTGCTTGGGCTGGTCATCGGTCCGCTGCTCGAGCAGGAGATGCGTCGCAGTCTGTCGATCTCCGGCGGCGACCCGTCCATCCTGGTGACGCGCCCCATCGCGGTCACGCTGCTGATCCTCGCCGCTGTGGCCATCGCGATTCCGCTGTGGATTCGTCGAAGGGCGCCGCTCGATCTCCCCTCTGACGTCGAGCCATCCTCGCCTTCCGCTTCCTCGCCCAAATGATCACGCCGGTCACCGACAGGGAGGCCACCGTGAGGCCGGTGACGCTGATCAGGATTCGCCCTGGCATGCCGATGACCTGACCGCTGTGCAACGGGTACATCGCGGCGAGGACAGCGTCACCCGTCGTGCGTTGACCAGGGCCGGTCGCACCGGTCACAGCGCCGTGGCGATCGAAATAGAGATAGGGCACGCCAAGCCCGGGCCGGTGATGGTCGCCGAAGCCGACACCGAACAGACCAAATTCCTGGCTGTAGAACACATCGAATGGGGCTGGCCAGCCACGCGCGCTTCCTTCCCGCTGGGCGTCCGCGACAATGGATGCGTACGACACGGTTGGATCGACGGGCGCGACGGCGTTGGCCGGATCGAATGGGCTCGGCGTGACGAGCATGATGCGCGAGAGCAGCGGGCGGAAGATCTCGAAGTGCAGGTTCAGCGAGACAGCGCTGACCGCGAGCATCAACAGCAACGCCCAGAACCAGAGGCCTGCAGCGCGATGGAGATCGAAGTTGATACGAGGCCAACTGGCGCCGAACTTGATCTTCCAGGCGGGTCTCCAGCGCCGCCAGAAGCGCTCTCCGCGCTCTCCTGCCAAGGGACGGCCGACAGACGACGGCAGGGTCAGGTAGAAGCCGACGAACGCATCGATCGCCCAGGCGATGGCGATCGCGCCCATCAGCCAGAGGCCCCACAGCTCCGGCAAGTGGAGCGTGTAGTGAATGGAGTAGATGAACGGAATCACTTGCTGGCGTTCCAAGCAGCAGGCGCCCCAGCGGCGCTGACCAAGCCGTGCGCCGGTCACCGGGTTCACGAACAGCTCGTCGTAGCCAACATCGTGGAGCGCACCGGACGCGGGATCCGTGCGTCCGATGACACCAAGCACCATTGCGTGTCCGGGTTCCACCTCGAGTGG
The DNA here is from genome assembly GCA_036732565.1 of Vicinamibacterales bacterium. Classification (GTDB taxonomy): domain Bacteria; phylum Acidobacteriota; class Vicinamibacteria; order Vicinamibacterales; family UBA2999; genus JAIVJN01. Next base: position 1,800 of record DAINCF010000173.1, on the reverse strand, counting down.
CAGATACGAGACGCGCAGGCGCGGCTCCGCCGCTTCGATGCGTGAAGCGATATCGAACGGCGACAGGGGTTCGCCGGCATCCTCGACGTGGAAGAGCTCGGGATTGAGCCACTCGTCGAGCTCGTGGTTGAACGCGATGATGGCGCCGGTCAGCCCGGCGACGAACAGAAACGCCGCCGTCGCGAGGCCGATCCAGCGATGCAGGCGAACGAATAGCCTGCGTACAGTGTTTCTTTGCCCCGCTTCGCTGCGCCTAGACATCTCCATGTCTAGTAGCGGTACGCCGCGGTCAGCGACACCGTGCGCCGCACGCCGAACCAGCAATCACCTCGAGCGATGCAGGTCGCGATGTAGGGCTTGTCAGCAACGTTGTTGACGTTGAGGGCAAACCGCCACGGTCCAGCATCGTAGGCGCCCATCGCGTCGAAGAGCGTTACTGCCGGAACGAAGACCACACCGGTGCCGTCACCGATCCGTCCGACGTGGCGCGCGCCGCCACCGAGCTTCACGCCAGGCAGGTTGAGATGCCGGAAGTCGTGCACGGCCCACACCGACACGCCGTGTTCGGGAATCCCCTCCAACTGCTGCTTGGGATCGAGATCGCCGCCCCAGCCCGACGCGGAGGCCCTGGCACGTGTGTAGGTGTAGCTGCCAAGCAGGCTCCACGACGCCACGTCCGCCTTGGTTTCGAGCTCCACGCCCCGGATACGGGCCTCGCCAATCTGGATGCTGTGCGAGACGTTCTCCGGGTCGTTGGCCAATCGGTTCTTTTCCTTCAGCGAATACACGGCGGCCGTCGCCTCCACGGGTAGCGACTGTGCTTGCCACTTGACGCCGGCCTCGATCTGCTCGCCGCGCTTCGGCTTGAAGGCTTGACCCGCAGCATCCGTGCCCGCAATCGGATTGAACGATTCGGAGTAGCTCGCGTACGGCGCCAAGCCCGGCAAGACCTCGTACACCAGCCCCACGTTGCCGCTGGTGGCCCAGTTCGTAGCGACCTCGCCGTCAATCACTTCGTTCCGCACGACGTCCCGTCGCACACCGAGGCGCAGGCTCACGCGGTCGAAGAACTTCATCTGGTCCTGCACCAACAGACCCAGACGCCTGATCTCGGTTTCAGTGGGTGCCGCGCCCTCGAGCGTCGGCTCAGCGAAGCGGCCGTACACCGGGGCATACACGTTCAGCGGCGGGCCTTCGGCATCGGCGTAGGCCTGGCTGGCGTCGTGGAGCATCCCGTCCATGCCGAACAGCAGCGTGTGCTTCACCGCGCCGGTGCGTCGAGCGCCTTGCACCAGCAGCTCGCTCGTGGTCACCCGCGAGCGATCGTCGTACAGGTACCACTGCCGGCCCATGTAGCGGCCGTTGTCGTCTGGGTCGCCGTTCTCGTCGACGAACCCTCCCCACCACGCCGCGTACATGGACTTCAACATGCCGCTCACGCGGTCATGCCGCAGGTTGTGACGAAGCTGCCAGGCGTCGGTGAGCGCGAACTCGGCTTCATAGCCGACGCGCCGGCGCGAGCCGCGTCGACGCTGCCGCCCGGGTTGGTGCTGCCCGGCCCGGGGCCGGCGTTGAGCGGTTTGACGACCATGATGAAGACCAGGATCGCGGTCAGTGCTAAGAGGGCGATCGTGCCCCATCGGGCTGCGGGCTCCGCAATGACAGCACTCAGCTCTGGTGATGGACCGTCCTCCGCGCTAGCGACTGCTGCGCGCTCCAGGCGGCCAACCCATGGATCGGTTACTCCGAAGCCGATGACCAGGGCCGCGCCGACTGCCACGTAGGCCAGGATCAGCCACG
>DAINCF010000172.1:0-13249 GCA_036732565.1 Vicinamibacterales bacterium | reverse complement strand
CGCTGATTGTGGCGGAAAGCCTGCTCGTGGCCGGCTTCGGGGCGTTTTTGGGCATCGCACTCGCGTGGTGGGCGCAACGGATTCTCGCGGCGATCGTTCCGCCGACCATCGTCGATCCGAAAGACATCGGCATCGACGGCACGGTGCTCGCCTTCGCGATCCTGGTCACGACCATCACTGGGTTCGCGAGCTGTGTGTGGCCGGCCGTGACGGCGACGCGAGTCGACTTGCGTCATGTGCTCGCGTCTGGCTCGCGGTCGGTCGCGGGAGGCTCGCATCACGCCATGCGAACGTTTGTCGCCGTGCAGATGGCGTTTGCCTGTGTGTTGCTCAGCTCGGCGGCGCTGTTCGCCCGCAGCCTCGCGCATCTCGAGACCGTCGATCTTGGTTTCCGCCACGACGATGTCGTCTATGGCTCGTTCGCAATCGGCGGTACGCCCGGTTCGGCGTACGCGGAGCCCGCGCAACGCGTCCCGTTCTACCGTTCGCTCACCGAGCGCGTCGACCGGATTCCCGGCATCGAGATGAGCGGTCTCACGAGCGACCTGCCGTTTGGCGCCAGTCCGAACGCCGGCTTCGAGGAAGAGGGCGTGCCGGACGAGCGTGCGGCAAGCCTGCACTTCAGGCTCGCGGGTGGACGCTATTTCCAGACCATCGGCATTCCCTTACGGCAAGGGCGGTACTTCGACGCGGGGGATGTCATGGGTCGCCCCTTCGTGGCGCTGATCAACGAGCGCGCCGCGCGGACGTACTGGCGCGGCCGGTCGCCGATCGGGCAGCGCATTCGCATGCCGGGGATGGACTTCAATTCATCGTGGTACACGATCGTCGGCATCGTCGGCGACATCCGGCATGGAGGGCTGACGCGGGAACCGGTGCCCGAAGCGTACTTCCCGTTCGAGCAGCGGCCCGAGCGCACCTGGGCGATGCAATTGGTGGCGAAGGTCGCCGGCGCGCCTGTCGGGTATGCGGAGCCGATCCGCAACGTGGTCAGTGCGCTCGACGCGAGGATCCCGGCCAGCGTGCAGCCGCTGACACGACTGGTCGACACCCAGGTGCAGCCGACGCGCTTCCGCGCCGCGCTCGTCACCACCTTCGGGATCACCGCCGTCGTGCTGTCGATGGTCGGTATCTTCGGCGTCATGTCCCACTTCGTCGCACGTCGGACGAAGGAGGTCGGTGTGCGGATGGCGCTCGGCGCGGATCGTCGAACGGTGCAGCGGATGGTGGTGGTCCGCGCGCTGATGCCGGTGCTGATCGGCCTCACCGCGGGCGCTGGGCTCACGCTGGCGGCGGGGCGGTTCGCGGAGTCGCTGCTCGCCGGCATCAACCCTCGCGATCCCCTCTCCCTGGCCGCGGCGATCGGTACGCTCGGCCTCTCAGCCGCAATCGCCGCCTGGTGGCCTGCATGGCGGGCATCGCGCGTCGATCCAATTGTGGCGTTGCGGGACGAGTAAGTATGCGTGGGGTCCGCCTTGCCAGGGCCCCCAACGCGGCAGCCGCGTTGGGGTGGCCTCAGGCGGACCTGGGCCGGCTGAAGCCGGCCCCCCACGATCGTAGGTGACCGTTCCAACCCGCGAGTCTCCCTCCCCGTCCAACCTCTCGATTTTGGGAGGGACCTCATGATCCGCGCTATTGCCCTCGTGTCGGTGCTGTCCTCATCCGCGTGGCTCGCAGTCGCCGAGCCGCCTCAACAACCAGCTGGCGCGGCGCCGATTCGCGGGGAGTGGACGGCCGATAGTCGTCATCAGTGGTCGGGTGACGAAGGACCGCGCCTGCAGCTGCAGCTCCGCACGGGCTGGGACGAGAACCGCTGGGGCTTCGGTGTCCGACTGGCGGAGCTCGAAGGGCTTCCGGCGGGCGCGCTGACCGGTTCCATGAGCGACGTCCGGTTCACGATGAAGCGCGATGCCGGTGTGTTCCGCTTCGCCGGCTCGTTCGATCGCGCCACCGGCAGCGGGACGTTCGAGTTCACGAGCGATCCCGCCTACGTCACCGACATGGGCGCGCTTGGGTACAGCGGTCTGGCCGCCGACACGCTGCTGCGTCTCGCGGTGCTCGACGTGTCGAGGGTCTACGTGCGGGGGCTCAATCAAGCCGGCTACCCAGGGCTGCCGATCGACATGCTCACCAAGATGCGCATTCATCGGGTGACACCCGAGATGATCAAGGAGCTCGCGTCGCTCGGCTACAAAGGCATCGCGGCCGACGATCTGGTCCGCATGCGCATCCACGGCGCGACGCCCGAGTTCGTGAGGGCCATTCAGGCGGCCGGCTACAAAGGGCTCTCCACCGAGGAGCTCGTGCGCTTCCGCATTCACAAAGTCTCGCCCGAGATCGTCAGCGGGCTCGCCCAGCGCGGCTACACGAACATCCCGGCCGGGGATCTGGTGAAGATGCGCATTCACGGCGTCAATCTGCAGGAGATCGACGAGCTCAAGACGCTTGGCTACAGCGCGGTGCCGGCGGACGAGCTCGTGAAGATGCGCATTCATCGCGTCACGCCGGCGTTCATTCGCGACATGCGCGGCGTCGGGTTCGTGACGGTGTCGACCGACCAGCTCGTGAAGATGCGCATTCATCGTGTCGATGCGCAGTTCGTGAAGGATCTGACCGCGGACGGCTACACCAACCTCACGCCAAGCGAAGCCGTCGACATCGCCATCCGCGGCCCACGACACCTCCGCGCGAAGCGGCCGTAGATTTTTGAATCCGTGGGGGCCGGCTTTAGCCGGCCCATGCAAGGTCCGCCCGAAGGCGGACCCCACGCGTGATACTGCGGTACCATGCCAAGATGCTCGCCTCGTCTGTCGAGCTTGCCGCATTGGTTGTCAGCCTGGCCTGTCTTGCGACGTGTGCCGCGCCACCCAGCCGCGATGGGCAACCCGGCGACGAGGAGGACTTTGCCGCGAAGCGCCGGCAGATGGTGGACCAGCAGATTCGCGCGCGCGGCGTGCGCGAGGCGCGCGTCCTTGCCGCGATGGAGAAGGTGCCGCGTCATCGGTTCGTGCTCCCGGAGGACGAACACGTCGCCTACGCGGACTCACCGGTGGCCATCGGCCACGGCCAGACGATTTCGCAGCCGTACATCGTCGCCTACATGACCGAAGCGCTGAGGCTCTCACCCGCGGCGCGCGTGCTCGAGATTGGGACCGGCTCGGGCTATCAGGCCGCCGTGCTCGCGGAGCTCGTGGCCACGGTCTACACCATCGAGATTGTGGCGCCGCTGGCGCAACGGGCCGCGCGCCTGCTGGCCGACCTCCGCTATCTCAATGTGCACGTACGTGACGGCGATGGCTATGCGGGCTGGCCCGACGAGGCGCCGTTCGACGCGGTCATCGTGACCGCGGCGCCCGACCACATCCCCGACGCCCTCGTCGAGCAGCTGAAAATCGGGGGTCGGCTCGTCATTCCTGTCGGCGAGGCGGAACAGGACCTGTTCGTCTACGTCCGCACCGAGGTCGGGATGCGCGAGGAAGCGCGCATTCCCGTCCGCTTCGTCCCCCTGACACGCCGCCCGCCCGCGCAGTAGAATCTCGCCCACGAGGTCTGCGACTACTATGCGCAATCGATTCAAGTCCACCTGCTCGCTACTGGTGCTGCTGTTGGCGTTGGTACTCCCATCGGCCGTGGCCGCCCAGCAGGTGCCGACACCGGAGCAGTTCTTCGGCTTCAAGCCCGGCGCGGATGGCGAGCTGGCACGCTATCCCAAGGTGCTGGAGTACTTCCAGGCCCTCGCCAAGGCGACCGACCGCGTCAAATTCGAGATGCTCGCCAAGACGACCATGGGGAACGATTACGCGCTGCTGCGGATCAGCTCCCCGAAGAACCTGGCGAGATTCGATCGGCTGGTCGAGATCAACCGCCGCCTCGCCGACCCGCGAGGATTGGCGGACGGCGAAGCGCAGAAGCTCGCCGGCGAAGGCCTGCCGTTCTATTTCTTCTACGCGACGATTCACTCGAACGAAGTCTCGAACGGACAGGCGATCATCACCATCGTGCATCGCCTGGCCACCGAGAACTCCACGTTCATCCGCGAGATTCTCGACAACTCGGTCGTGCTGTTGGTCCCGTCACAGAATCCCGATGGCCAGCACCTGATGGTGGATCACTGGTACAAGACCAAGGGCACGAACTTTCAGCGTGTCTTCCCCGACCTCTATCACAAGTACGTCGGGCACGACGACAACCGCGACTGGTTCATGTTCACGCAGAAAGAGACGCGGATGAACATCGAACTGATCCAGAACAAGTACAAGCCGATCATCACGCACGACATGCACCAGCAAGGTGCTCAAGGCTCGCGGATCTTCGTGCCGCCGTTCACCGATCCGTTCGACGTCAACATCCACCCGATTCTCGCGCTCGGGCAGGCGACGGTGGGGCAGGCCATGGCGTCGGCGCTGCTCGCGGAGGGCAAGGAAGGCGTGGCGTGGAACCAGAGCTACGACATGTGGACGCCGGCGCGGCAGTACATGATTTATCACGGCCAGCCGCGCATCCTGACCGAGATCGCGAGTGGCAACCTCGGCGATCCGTACGTCAACCCGCGCAAAGGTGAGCCCCTCGGGCCGCAGGAGTCGCGCTGGAACTTCCCGGTGCCGTACTCGAAGGACACGTGGACGCTGGGCCAGCAGGTCGAGTACGGCGTGACCGCCGCGCTCGCGGGCATGTCACACGTGGCGAAGTACGGCCACGAGTGGCTCTACAACTTCTACCGGGTCCATCGCGATTGGGCGAGCTACAACAAGGGTCCGTTCGCGTTCGTCGTGTCCGCCACGCAGCGCGATCCGTTTGCCACTTACGAGATGCTCGACATCCTGAAGTTCGGCGAAGTCGAGATTCATCGCGCCTCGGCGGCGTTCAGCGCCGGCGGGAAGCAGTATCCGGCCGGCTCGTGGGTAGTCAAGACGGCGCAGCCGTACGGCGCGTTCGCCAAGACGATGCTCGAGAAGCAGAACTATCCGGACCTGCGCCTGTTTCCAGGTGGGCCGCCCGAGCCGCCGTACGACGTCACCGGCCATACGCTGTGGATGCTCATGGGCGTGACGGTGGATGCGATCGAGCAGCCGTTCGAGGCGTCGTTGGAATTGCAGAAGACGATCGCGCCCGTGCCGGCCGCGGCGCCCACACGCGCGCGCGGCGCGTACCTGATCGGACCGGAGTCGTACGGGGTGTTCAAGGTCATCGCCGAGCTCCAGAAAGCCAATGTGCCGGCGTTCCGCGCGGCCAAGGCGTTCGAGTCGGGCGGACAGACCTTCGCGCCCGGTACGCTGGTGATTCCCCCTGTCGCCGCGGCGCAGAAGATCGTCGAGACCTCGGCGAAGTCACTGGGCCTTCCCGTGCATGCCGCCGATCGCGCGCCGGCGATTGAAGGGTTCCGCTTGAAGCCAGGCACCAAGGTTGGCCTGTTCAAGGGCGCGAACAACATGCCCAGCGGCTGGCTGATGTGGATGTTCGAGCAATACGGCATCGGCTACGAGATCGTGAAGGCGCCGGACTTCCAGGGCGACCTCAACGCCAAGTTCGACGTGATCCTGCTGCCGTCGGGCATCACGCGCCAACGCGTGATCAACGGTCTGGACATGAAGCGGAACGACCCCGCGGAATGGGGATGGGCCGCTGGTGTCGGCGACGAGGGCTGGAAGAAGCTCAGAGGCTTCGTCGAGAACGGTGGGACGCTGCTGGCGATCGGCAGCGCGGTCGAGACCGCGCGCGAGCTGCTCGATCTTCCGATCGAGAAGGCGCTGCCCGAAGCCCCGCCGCGGTTCGGGCCGAATGCGCAGCAGGCGTCGAAGCAGCAGGTGCCGGCCAGCGAAGTCGATCGGGTATTGAAGGACGCGTTCACCAGTCCTGCGCAGTTGATGCAGGTGCTGCGCGATCGCGTCGCGGAGCCGGAGAATCTGTTCTACTGCCCGGGTTCGCTGCTGCAGAACGAATTCGATCCCAACCATCCCGTCGCGTGGGGCATGCCCAAGGCGTGGCCCGTGTTCTTCGAATCGGATCAGGCCTATCGCCTGCGTCCGGGCTTTGGCATCGAGAGCGAGGTCGCCGCGCGCTACCCGCGCGAGAACATCCTCCAGAGCGGCTGGCTGCTCGGCGAGGAATATTTGAAGGATCAGGCCAACGTCGTCTCGTTCCGCGTCGGCAAGGGCTACGTGGTCGCGTACGGGAGTCAGATCGACTTCCGGACCCAGCCGCGCGCGACCTTCAAGCTGCTGTTCAACGGCCTCTTCCACGGCCCGTCGACGCCGGTCACCGCGCAGCAAATGGAGCGCCTCGCGGTGTCGACAACCAACGAACAGTAGGGAAGGGACCATGACCACACGGATGCACGTGTCAGCGGTCGCGTTCTGCGCCTTCTTGATGTGCGCCGGGGCGGTCGATGCCCAGCAGCCCCCGGCGCCGGGACCTTCGCCGTTCCGCGCCGCGGATGGCGTGACAATCGACGCCGACGGACTGCCGCAGTATTCGACGTTCTCGCTTTGCGCTATCGATCCGGCCACAGGGCAATCCGGCGCGGCCGTGACGACCCGCGTGCCGTTCGTCGGACGCGCGGTGCCGTGGGTGCGGGCTGGGGTCGGCGCGGTGTGCACCCAGGCTTCCACGGTCGTCGAGTACGGCGTCCGGGGGTTGGATCTGCTGGCGAAGGGCGCCGAGCCGACGGCCGTCCTCGATCAGCTGCTGAAGGACGATGAAGGACGCGAGTCGCGGCAGGTGGGCGTCATCGACATGAAAGGGCGCGCGGCGGCGCACACCGGCGCGCGAAACAACGCCTGGGCGGGCAGCCGGCAGGGACTGAACTACACCGTGCAAGCCAACATCATGGTCGGTCCCGAAGTCGTGGCCGCCGTGGCGGCGACGTTCGAGGCCACCGAGGGCACGGGTATGCCGCTCGCCGAGCGCATGATCCTCGCGCTCGAGGCCGGACAAGCCAAGGGCGGCGACTCACGATGGGGCAACCTGCAGTCGGCGGCGATTCGCATCGCCGATCCGAACGATCCTGGCCGTGGTGGCGACTACGTCAGCCTCGCCATCGACGTTGGTGAGCACGCCGAGCCGGTCGGCGAGATGAAGCGCATCTACTACACGACGGGGCGGCGGCTCGGCTACCGCACCTTCTCGCGCGTGGATGGTCCAGATGTGATCGAGTTGAAGCGCATGCTCCACGCGCTCGGCTACTGGCGTCCCACGCTCGCGGTATTTCCCGACTCGCCGCCGAACAACCCCCCGCGCAATCAGGAGCTGCGACGGACCGATCCCGAGCAGTTCGCGAAGCTCACCGAGGCCGCGCGCCGCGCGACGGCGGAGTACTCGCGTGAGTACGGGAGCTACGATGCGGAAGCCATCGAGGCCGTTGACAAATTTCGCGCGGATCGCAAGTTGAGCCATGCCGGCAACCCCGCCGGTCTCGTCGACGAGCGGCTCGTCGAGGCGTTGAGGGCCGCGTATCTCGCGAAGAAGAAGAGCACCAGCCAGTAGCGGAGCCTCGCTAGAATTTCGAGAGCGCCAGCGTGGCCACCGTCCGGACCCACTCCTCGCGTTCGCCGGTAACCTGGATCGTCACCCTACCGCGCTTCATCGCCGTGATGATCACGCGCTTCGTATCGGCGTCGGTGGTCAGGTGCGCGGCGTCGCCGATGTCGGCGAGCGCCTTCACCAGGCCGCTCGCAGCCTTTCGCAGCCCGTCGTAGTCGGCCACTGGATTGAACCACAAGACGAACGTCTGCCTCGCATCGCCCAGATCGATGCCGTACAAACAGCGCGCCGCGTCGAAGCCCGCGATGTTCACTGGCCGGACATCGATCAACTTGCCCTTCAAGGATGACGCGACCTCTTCGCCGGGCACGCGCTCGCAGACATTGACCGTCGCGAAGCTGTCGGCTACCGGCGCCTTGGGTTTCTGCGCTCGCACGGGCAGCACCGCGGCGCACACGGCGAGGACGGTCGCCGCAAGTCGACGCCACGAGAATCGAGAGGTCTGGTTGCTCGTCGGCATGCCCGACACTACATTAACCTGATGTATCCTTCGCGTCGACGAGAACCCCCACATGAGACGCCATTCGCCACCGTTCGGGTTGGCCGCCGTGATCTGCCTCACCGTGCCGGCGCTCTTCGCTTTCGCGGAGACCGCTTCGGCAGACAGGTCCGAGCAGCAAGGGTCTGCGCCAGCGTCCACGCCAGTGGAACCGCCCCCATGGGCGTACACGGTCAACACGCCCGTCCCGGCTGACGCGCCACAGCCGCCGGACGATGGGCAGCCGAGGCGCGTGCCGGGGAGCACCGTCAGCTTGACGCTGCCGCAGTTACGCGATCTCTTCAATCCTCCCGACTGGCACCCGAACGACCATCCGCCGCCGCCCGAGGTCGTGGCGCACGGCCGCAAGCCGGACGTGCGCGCGTGTGGCTACTGTCATTACCCGAACGGCCAGGGACGTCCGGAGAATTCCTCGCTGGCCGGCTTGCCGGCCGCGTACATCGTGCAGCAGATGGCGGACATGAGAAGCGGCGCGCGCAAGAGTGCCGAGCCGAAGATGCGTCCTCCCGCGGCCATGATCGCCATTGCCAAGGCCAGCACCGTGGACGAAGACAAGATTGCCGCCGAGTACTTCGCCGCCCTGAAGTTCAAGAAATGGATCCGGGTCGTCGAAACCGCGACCGTCGCGACGATGAAGGTCGCCGGCGGCGTGCACGTGCCCATCGACGGCGGCGGCACCGAGCCGCTCGGGTCCCGCATCATCGAGACGCCCGAAGACCTCGGCCGCGCGGACCTGCGCGACTCGAACAGCGGCTTCGTGGCCTATGTGCCGGTCGGGAGCATCAAGCGCGGCCAGGCGCTCGCGACCACCGGCGGTTCCGGCAAGACCGTCGCGTGTGGCACGTGCCACGGCCCGGATCTCAAAGGGCTTGGCCCCGTGCCGCCGCTCGCCGGTCGAGCGGCCACTCATACGGTGCGCCAGCTGTTCGATTTTCAGCACGGCGCGCGCAGCGGCGCATGGGCGGCGTTGATGAAGGGCGCGGTGGAGAAGCTGACCCTCGACGACATGATTGCGATCGCGGCCTACACCGCATCGCTCGAGCCCTGATAGCGCTTCGCGGGAGACTCCTGTGCGGTTGATGCTCCTCGTCCTGGCGCTCGTTGCGGCCGCACTGCCGGGGGGCCCTGTCCAAGCGCAGCGCTACACCGGCGCGGATGGCAAGCTCCGCGTCGCGCTTTCTCAGCAGCCGCTGTCACCCAATGGTCCGTCGAAGGGCCCACGCACGATGGCCGAGGGCGGCATCCAGCGGACGCTGGCGGACCTCGGCGCGACGGTCCGGGTCGAGGAAGCCGCGCTCACCGCCGAGGAAGGTACGGAGTACGGCGGCTGGAAGAAGCTCGGCATGTCGCTCGGGCACTTCGCCGATATCGTCAGGAAGAACGAACGTGACGGGTTCTTCACGGTGGGGCTGCTGGCCACGTGTCCGTCGATGCCCGGTGTTGTCGCCGGCTTGCAGCACTCCGGGCCGACCAACGCGCCACTGAGAATCGGAATGCTGTGGCTGGATGCGCATCCGGACTTCAACACGCCGGAGACAACGCGAAGCGGATCGTTGGGTGGCATGCCCGTGGCAGTAGCGACCGGGCGCGCGCTCCAGCGCATGCGACTCGACGCGCAGCTCGATCCCCCGATGGCCGACGAGCACGTGGTCATGGGTGGAGTGCGCCTCACGGATCCGCTCGAGCAAGAGCTATTGGATCAGTCGAAGATCGAGCAGGTCAGCGTCGACGACTTGCGGCGAGGGTCGCCGGCGGTGTTCGCGCAGTTGGATCGGTTGAATCGGCTGACGGACAAGATCTACGTGCACATCGATATGGATGTCCTCGACCCGCGCGAGGTGATGGCCCACCAGAACAAGGTGCCGAACGGCCCGTCGAGCGAGGAGCTGGCCGCGCTGTTCGAGCAGATCTTCAGCCGCTATCCCAAGGCGTCCGCGATTGGATTTGCCACCATCCCGTCGCCCGACGAGGGCGGATTGGCCATCGCAGCTGTCAATCGCATGATTGCAGGGGCCGTGCGCGGCATACAGGCGCGCGAAGCGAAGCGATAACGCTTCTACTTAGATTAAGAGTGCAATGCAAATATGCGTGGGGAGCGAACGGCGATCGGCGGCCGCAACGACTGAAAAGTCAACGTTTGTCAACCGGACGCGATACGATCGCGTGCATGGACCGGGCGGCACAGCTCATCGAGACGCTGGGACTGCAGCCGCACCCCGAGGGCGGGTTCTACCGGCAGATCTTCCGCTCCTCGATTGACGTGCTCCCGCGTGACGGCCGCGACGGCCGACCCGCCCTGACCACGATCTACTTCCTGCTGACGGCGGGTGGGTACAGCCGGTGGCACCGCGTGCGGTCCGACGAGGTGTGGCACTTCTACGAAGGGGCGCCGCTCGACCTCTGGCAGATCTCGCCCGATCTGGAGCGTCTCGATCGCATCGCGCTCGGTCCGCTCGACGAGGAGCGACGCCCGGCGCACGTGGTGCCCGCCGACCATTGGCAGGCGGCGCGATCCACGGGCGCCTACACGCTGGTTGGTTGCTCCGTCGGTCCAGGATTCGTCTTCGAGGATTTCGAGATGCTGCGTGCGGACGCGCCCGAGGCCGCCCGACTCCACGAACGATGGCCAGCCGCTCACGCCCTGTTGTGACGGTCGGGCTCATTTCCGACACGCATGGCCTGCTTCGTCCCGAGGCGGTCGAAGCGCTCCGTGGCAGCGATCGCATCATCCACGCCGGCGACGTCGGCGATCCGGTCATCGTCGAGCACCTCACCGCGATCGCCCCGGTGACCGTTGTCCGCGGCAACATCGATCGTGAAGCATGGGCGAACGCGTGGCCGGAGACCGATGTCGTCGAGATCGGCGGCGTGCAGATCTACGTGCTGCACGATCTCAGCACACTCGATCTCGATCCGGCGGTGGCCGGATTCGGTGCCGTGATCTACGGTCATTCACACAAGCCGCTGATCGGACGCGAGGGGCGCGTGCTCTACGTCAATCCCGGCAGTGCCGGGCCGCGGCGATTCAGCCTACCGATCTCGATTGGGATACTCACCATCGACGGCGCGACGCTCTCCGCTCGTGTCATCGAGCTGGCCGGCTGAGGAGCCGCTCGGGCGTTGCCGCATGCTAGCATCGCGCGGAACGTAGAGCGCCGAGGGAACATCATGTCGCCGACAGATCCGCTTCGCCTCATGCTCGGACGCGTCCTCGATTGGGAGGATGCGCACGTTGGTTTCGACACGGCCGTAAATAAGTTGCCGAGCGACTTGCGAGGGCGCGTGCCGGCGGGGCTGCCGTACTCGCCGTGGCAGTTGATCGAGCACATGCGCATCACGCAGCACGACATCCTCGACTTCTGCCGGAATCCCTCGTACGAAGAGATGGCGTGGCCGGACGATTACTGGCCGAAGACGGCAGAGCCCCCGTCGGCCAAGGCCTGGGAGAAGAGCATCGCCGCCTATCGCGCCGATCGGACGGCGTTGGCGCAGCTGGCGGCAGACCCCGCGGTGGATCTGATGGCGAAAGTCCCCGCGGGCACCGGTCAGACATATCTGCGCGAGCTGCTGCTCGTCGCCGATCACACCGCCTATCATCTCGGTGAGCTCGTCGTGGTCAGGCGCGCGCTGGGCGCGTGGCCGCCGACATGACCTTCATGGAAGAGGGACCCGAGCGACTGCCGGCGATCTCGCCCGACCAGATGACCGATACGCAGCGGGCCGCGGCCGCCGAGTTCGCGACCATTCGCGGCACCGACGTGTTCGGGCCGTTTGCCGTGATGCTGCGGAGTCCGGAGCTGATGCTCCGCTCTGCCGCCATGGGCGAATACGTGCGATACCGAAGCGCGCTGTCGCAGCCTCTGAGCGAGCTCGCGATTCTGATCACGGCCCAGCAGTGGCGTCAGTCCTATCAGTGGGCGGTGCATGCGCCGATCGCCGTCGCAGCCGGCGTGCGCGACGACATCGTCGGCGCGATTGCCGATGGGCAAAGACCCGACCGGATGTCCGATGACCAAGCCTGTGTCTACGATTTCCTCGTCGAGCTGCGCCAGACGCAGCGGGTGGGCGACGAGACCTACGCACGGACGGTCACGCGGCTCGGCGAGCAGGGCCTCGTCGATCTCCTCGGCATCGCAGGGCACTACACGTTCTTGTCGATGGTCATGAATACGGCGCGCACCGCGGTACCTCAGATCGAGTAGGGGCGTTAACTGAAGAGCCCGTTGCGAAATTGTACGTAGCGCAGGCCTTCAGGCCTGCCTGACTGCGCCAGCCGCGCACCAACGGCAGGCCTAAAGGCCTGCGCTACGTACGCTCCCGGCAATTTCGCTACGCACTCTAACCAAGGAGAATCGTCATGAACCCAGGACTCGATCAGCTTGTGAGTCGGTACGAACAGGGACAGATCTCGCGACGGGAACTGCTGGCGTCGCTGTCGGCGCTCCTCATCGCCGCGCCCGCCGCGAACGCCGCGGTCCCGCCGGCGATCGGACCCGTGAAGCAGTTGAATCACGTGTCGATCTTCGTGCCGAACGTGCAGAAGTCCGTGGAGTTCTACCAGGGCTTGTTCGACATGCCGGTGCTGACGCGTCAGGATCCAGGTGTCAATCTCAACGCCGGCGCAGGCTTCCTTGGCGTCTATCCCACACAGCAAGGCGCCACCATCGGCTCCATCAACCATCTCTGCCTCGCGCTCGACAACTTCGATGCGGACGCCGTGCTCAAGACGCTCCTCGACCGAGGCGTGAAGGCCAGAATCCGCCTGCGCGGGGACACGAAGGAGCTGTATTTCACCGACCCCGACGGTATCTCGGTGCAGTTGCAGGATGTGAAGTACAAGGGCGGGGTCGGGCCACTCGGCGATCGCGATCCGAAGTAGCTGATGCTCCTCTACGTCCTGGATCTGCTTGGCGTCGCCGTCTTTGCCATCAGTGGCGCACTCGCGGCGGGACGTCTGGGCTTGGATCTGCTCGGCGTGGTCGTCATCGCCTCGGTCACCGCGATTGGCGGCGGGACCCTGCGCGACCTGCTGCTGAATCGGCATCCCATCTTCTGGATCAGCAATCCGGTGTATCTCATCGTTGTTTGGACGACGGCCCTGGCGACGGTCGGGTACGTCGGCTTGTATCCGCCACCAGGCGACGCGCTTCGCCTCGCCGACGCCGCAGGTCTCGCGCTGTTCGCCATGTCCGGCGCTCAAATTGCCAAGGC
>DAINCF010000171.1:0-13327 GCA_036732565.1 Vicinamibacterales bacterium | reverse complement strand
ATGTCGCAGGCCACTCGGATCTGCACGAGCTGCTGTCGGAGGTCGATCGGCTGCCGCGGCCGGCTACCTATCTGCAGGCGGCCCGCAGGCTTGCCCAGATCGATGCACCGCTGACTCCGGTGCGCGTCGCGTTGCTGTCCACGTTCACCATCGACATGCTCGTGCCGTACTTGGAGGTGGAGCTGGCCCGGCATCGACTGGCCGCCCGCTCGTACATCGCGCCGTTCAACACGACCGCGCAGGAGCTGCTCGACCCTGACAGCGGCTGCGCGCGGCATGAGCCGGACGTTGTGTTCATCACGCGCAATCTCGCGGACGTGTGCCCTCGGCTCACCGACGATTTCCTGGCGTTGTCGGGTGAGGAGATCGACCGGCTCATCGCGGAGGTGGTCACCCAGACCGCGAGCATTCTGGAGACGTTCCGCGGCCGCTCGACCGCGGCGATCGTCGTCGGCACGTTCAGCCTGCCGCAGGACGCGCTGCTCGGCATCGGTGAAACGCATGCGGTGCGCTCGCAGACATCTGCCGTTCGGGATCTGAACCTGCGTCTGGCGCGAGCCATCGGGGACATCCCCGGCGCCTATGCGCTCGACGTGGATCGGGCCGCGGCCACCGTCGGCTACCGTCAATGGTACGACGACAAGCTGTGGCACCTGGGGCGGGCGCCGTTGTCTGCGGCTGCGCTCATCGAGTTGGCGCGCGTCCAGGCGGCGTTCGTTCAGGCCATCGTCGGCACACAGGCCAAGTGCCTGGTCGTCGATCTCGACGGAACGCTGTGGGGCGGCGTCGTGGGAGAGGTCGGCGCCGATGGGATCGAGCTTGGCCAGCAGTATCCCGGCAGCGCGTACCGTGGGTTTCAGCACGCGCTGCTCGATCTGCATCGACAAGGGATCCTGCTCGCCATCAACAGCAAGAACAATCCCGATGACGTCGATCGCGTGTTCGAGGCACACCCACAGATGGTGTTGCGGCGTGAGCACTTTGCCGCCGTCCGCATCAACTGGCGCGACAAGCCGCAGAACATGCGGGACATCGCCGCCCAGTTGAACATCGGCTTGGATGCGCTCGTCTTCGTCGACGATAACCCGGCGGAGCGTGCGCTGATGCGGCAAGCGCTTCCCGTGGTGCGAACGCTGGAGCTGCCGCCCGATCCGCTCGCGTATCGACGGGTGCTGTATCAGAGCCGGGCCTTCGATCGGCTGACCATCTCGGACGAGGATCGGCGCCGCGCCGGGATGTACGAGGCTCAGGAGGCGCGACTGGCGCTGCAGGTGTCGGCGGTCTCTCTGGACGCCTTTCTCGAGAGCCTCGAGATGCGTGCGGAGATCGCGGCTGCGTCACCGACGACGCTGCCTCGTATTCTGGATCTCGTGCAGAAGACGAATCAGTTCAACGTCACGACGCGCCGCCATTCCGCTGCGGCGCTGGCGCGCCTCTCGACCGATGCTGCTTGCGGCGTTTTTACGATCCACCTCTCCGATCGCTTCGGCGATCAGGGCATCGTCGGCGTGGCCATCGTTGCGCTGCAGGGTATGACGGCGCAGCTCGACTCGCTCCTCCTGAGCTGCCGCGTCATTGGACGGAACGTCGAGACGGCATTTCTCAGCCACCTCGCCGCGTGGGCCCAGTCGCACGGCGCGACGGCGATGGAGGGCGAATTCATCCCGACGTCGAAGAACGCCCCGGCGTGCGACTTCTTCGCCCGGCATGGATTCAGCAGAATCGAGACCGACACCAACGCCGATCGATCGCGATGGCGATTGGCGCTCGGTGAAACGCTGGTAGCGGCGCCGACCTACATCGCCTTCGACGTTCCCGCTGGGATTGCGCAATGACTTCAGTGACTCGACAGACCGCGGGACAAGTGCCGCCTTCGCGCTCCACGCTTCGGCGGACCGACCGGTTGCATGACACGATTGCTGGTGTGCTGGGGATCTCGGCTGACACCGTGGACGATGGCGTGTCGCCGGAGTCGGTGGCGAGCTGGGACTCGCTGAACCATTTGAATCTGGTGATGGCGCTCGAACAGGAATTCGGCGTAGCGCTCTCGGTCGACGAGGCGCTGGAGATGCGCAGCGTGGGGCGCATCCGCACGGTGTTGGCGAAACATGGCGTCGATTGCTGACGTGCGTCTGCGGATCGTCGATGGCGACGAGGCCCGGATTGCTGGGCTCCGGTCGTTCTTCGCCCGCGTCTACCGCGAGAACTACGCGTTGTGCGACGACTCGCTGTTGCGGTGGCAATTCCACCGCGCCCCAGGGAGCCACGGCGAATGGCACATCAAGCTCGCGATCGACGATGGGGATATCGTCGGCTGCCTGGGCTACGTGCCACTGGACATCAGCCTGGCCGGGCGTCGGGTGCGAGCGGCGTGGGTGATCAACTGGATGGTGGACGCCACGCGTCGACAACTCGGACTCGGCCCGCTCTTGATGCGTGAGGTCATGCAGCAGTTCGACGTCACGCTGAACATCGGCCCGAATCGTGTCGCTCGAGAGCTGCTGACGCGGATGGGATGGTGGAGCGCCGGCGATCTGCCGCGTCATGTGGCCATCCTCGACCGCGATGCCGCCGCCGCGCTCGCCGAAGACCGGCTGGCGGCGTGGCCCGCGTCCGCCAGCGCGACAGCGCACGACGGTGCGTCGACAGCCCGGATCTCGCGGGTCGAGCGATTCGACGCGAGCGTTACCTCGCTGTGGGAGCGTCTGACGCGTGGCGGCACCGGCGGCTTGACCGGCACGGCACGCACCGCGGAGTTCCTCAACTGGCGGTACGCGGACCACCCGCGCTTCCCCTACCGTCTGTTCGTCTGCCACCGAGGCACCGAGTTGGTCGGGGTGGCCGTGTACCGCGTTGAAACCGTGCAAGGCATGCCTTCCGTGCGCGTGGCCCGACTCGTCGAGTACTTGGAAGCGACGGAAGACGCGGAAGGGCAATGCTCAGCGCTGCTGGCCTTCGTGATGGACGAGGCGCAGTTGGCGGGTGTGGCGGTGATGGATTTCTTCGGCGGCGATCGACAGCTCGCCGATCGTCTCCGGCACCATGGGTTCGTCGCCGACCGGGCAGCGACGTCGGCGGTCCCAATCGTGTTTCAGCCCATCGATCGTTTCCGCACGGGCATCACCTTCATGGCGCACGCCCGACAGGCGAGTGCGCTCGAGGCGCCGCAGTGGGACGCACTCAACTGGTATGTGACCAAGGGCGATGGCGACCAAGACCGACCCAATTGAAGAATCGGCACAGCCATCGGACGCGGTGATGCGCCTGCATCATGTCGGGCTCGCGGTCGACAGCATCACCGCGCACGCCGAGCAGTACCGGCAATCGCTGGGCATCGAGCTGAGCGGACCGGTTGTCGAGGACGAGATCCAGCGGGTGCGGGTGGCGTTCGCACCGGTCGGCCCGGATGTGTTCATCGAGCTCGTCGAGCCGCTCGATCCGGAGTCGCCGATCGCGCGTGTCCTGAAGAACGGCGGCGGCATTTATCACTTGTGCTATCTGGTCGCCGACGTCGACGCCGCCGTCGACCGCGTGTGTCGAGCGGGCGGTCGACAGGTCAGCGGCCCGAGTCCGGCGCGGGCCTTCGGCGGGCGGCGTATCGCCTGGGTCTACACCGCCAACCGCACGCTGGTCGAGTTCCTCGAAGAAAAATCGTAGGCGCCGGCTTCAGTCGGCCCAGGTCCGCCTGAAGGCGGACCCACGCTAGGCATGCTCATCGCGGTGAACTTCCACTACGTGCGTCCGACCTTCGAGGCGCGATTCGACGCGATTCACGGCCTGACGCCCGTGCAGTTCGAGCGTCAGATCGCGACGTTGAGCCGGATGGGTACCTTCGTCGACGCTGACGCCATTCGCGAGGCGGTCGCCGGCATCCGGCCGCTGCCCGAGCGTGCGATCGTGCTCACGCTCGATGACGGGCTCCGCGAGCAATACGAGCATGCCTGGCCGGTGCTGCAGCGATTGGGCGTGCCCGCGATCTTCTTCGTCAACACCGCGCCGATTCTCGACCGCCGGGTCTCGACCGTGCACAAGCTCCACCTGTTGCGCGCGAGCCTGGCGCCGGACGTCGTGCTCGACATGCTCGAGCGGCATGCCAAGGCACTTGGTATCGATCTCGATCGAGACATCGATCCCGAGCGGGCGCGGATGCAGTACGAGTACGACACGCCAGACGTCGCGCGGCTGAAATACCTCCTGAATCTCGTGCTGACGCCACTCGAGCGATCGCGGCTGGTTGATCGCTGTTTCGAGGAGCACGTCCAGGGCGACGAGTCGCGGATCAGCGAGCGGTTGTACATGGACCTCGATCAGGTGCGCCGCCTTGGCCGCGAACGTGCGGTCGGCGTGCACAGTCACGAGCACGAACCGTTGGGACTGCTGTCTCTCGAGGCCGCGGACGAGCAAATCCATACGTGCAGCCGGTATGTCGAATCGCTCGCCGGATACCGTCCCTTCGCGCTCAGCTATCCGTACGGCGAGCGGGAGGCATGCTCGACTCAGGCGGCCTCGGCCGCGGCGCGTCGAGGCATCTCGTTCGCGTTCACGATGGAGCGGGCCGGCAATCGCGACCTCGCCCGGCCCCTGCATCTGGCGCGTTTCGACAGCAACGACGTGCCTGGCGGCCGGCGCCCGTACTGGTCCGAGGCCGACTTCTTCTCACACGCACCGGCGGCTAGTTGGTTTTCCTGAGACGATCACGTTGGCCACGAAGACGCGAAGGACACGAAGGAGCGACTAGCCACAAAGGCACGAAGGCACCAAGGCTCTTTCGAAAGAACGAACGCTTGGTGTCATGGTGGCTTGGCGGCCCAGTTTCTTCGCGCTCTTCGTGTCTCACTGGCTTGAAACCGTAGAGTTGATATCGATGGCCATCGCTGCAACCAAGACCCGCGACGTCTACAACTCGTCGGCCATCGTGGCCCACTATGCCCGCGCCACCGAGCTGCTGCCCGGCGAGCGCGCCATCTTCGCGATACTCGCCCCGGAGCTGGCCGACATGCGGATGTTGGACATCGGGATCGGCGGTGGGCGAACGACGCGGCACTTCGCGTCGGCAGTCTGCGAGTACGTCGGCGTCGACTACTCCGAGGGCATGGTGGCCACCTGCCGCCAGGTATTCCCCGCGACGCGGTCGATTCGCTTCGACGTGGCCGACGCATGCGACCTCCACGGCTTCGGCGATGGCGGCTTCGACCTCGTCCTCTTCAGCTTCAACGGGCTCGATTGCATTCCACCGCAGCACCGCACCCGTGCGTTGCTGGAGATGATCCGCGTGCTTCGGCCGGGTGGCCGTCTGGTGTTCTCCGCGCACAACACCAACTACCTCTCGCACCATCGTCGCCGGCTTCGCCCGAAGCTGTCGCGGAGCCCGCGGCGGATGCTCAAGATGACGCGTCGCTACCTGACCTTTCAAATCAAGAACCGATTTGCCGCCTACGGGCCGGACGTCAAGGAAGCGTTCGTGTTCGATGGGGCGGAGCAGTTCGCGGTGCCGTTCGTCTACATCCGCCCCGACGAGCAGGTGCGCCGGCTCCGCGACCTCGGCCTGCTGGATGTCCGCGTGTTCGGCCACAACACCGGGGAGGAATACGACGTGGCGCAGGCCGCGACGTGCGCCGATCCGTGGGCTTATTACCTCTGTCGGAAGGCGGACGCGTAGATGGTCACCGAAGTGACGCGCACGCTGGACGCGTTCGAGGCGCTCCGAACCGAGTGGAACGACCTCGTGGCCGCGATGGAGCGGCCCGAGATCTTCTACAGATGGGAGTGGCACTGGTTCTACTACCGCCACTGTCGCAACGGCGCGCCGCTGTTCATCGTGACGGTCCGCGAGGGCGGCAAGCTGGTCGGCCTGGCGCCGATGTGCGTCACGGAACGTCGAGCGCTCGGACAGCGCGTCCGTGTCATGGAGCACATCGTCGGCAACATGTCCGACTACCGGAACTGGCTGGTGAGCGCGGCGCTGAATCGATGGCGCACCGCGCAGGCGATGCTCGAGCTGGTCAATCAGCACGGCGCTGATTGGGACGTCCTCGATCTTCGCCAGCTGCCTTCGCAAGACGCCACCGTCTTTCAGCTCGCGAACATGGTCGGCGAGTTGCCGGATCTCCGGCATGGCTTGCGCATCGAGTCGCGCACGTCACGCTTGTACTACGGCGGCGACTACCGGTCGAAGATGGACCTGAAACGGATCCACCGGATCAAGAACAAGCGGACGCAACTCGGCAAAGAGCGGGCGCTCGTCTGCCGAGTCGGCGAAGCGGACTCGGAAGAGTTCTGGAGCGCGTTTCTCACCCTTCATCGGACACGGTGGCCGGACTCACCGCTGCATCGTCCCGAGGGGCGCCGGCTGTTCGCGGATCTGCGCGCGCACTTCGCCGAGCGTGGGGAGCTGGAGTGCTCGTGGCTCACACTCGATGGTCGCATGGCCGCCATGCATTTCGGCTTCCGCGATCGGCGAAAGGTCTACTACTACATGCCGGTGCTGGCCGAAGAGTTCAAGCCGGAGCGCGTGGGAAACATCCTGACGCTGTCGATGGTGGAGCACTACGCATCGACCCATCAGGAGTTCGACTTTCTGCGAGGCGACGAATCCTACAAGTTGTGGTGGACGGACGATGTCGCGGTGAACTACCGCCTCCGTATCTACCGCCGATCGAATCTGGCGGCCGTGGCTGATGGACTGGTGCCCGCGACCAAGGAGTACATCCGGGCGCTGGAGTTTCCCCGCTATCTCGCCGGCCGGCTTCGCACGCTCTTGAAGGGGAGCCACGAACGTGTCGCGTGACGCACAGGGTGCCGCCGCCGTGATAGTGGGTGAGCCGGGCGCGGTAGCCATTCGTACGACGGACTTCTCCGCCGACCTGTCCGCCGCAGCGCCGGGCGCGAATACGGACCGTGGTCGATTGCTGGTGTTGACGACCTCGCTGCTGACCGATCGGATGCTGTGGTACTCCGATTTCTTCCCGGAGGCGGCGGACCGCTTCGAGGTTGCGACCTGGACGTGGGCGAAGGATCTGCACGCCGCGGGACCGTCGCAGGCACGGGATGTGCGCGTCGAGCACTTTCCGGCCGTCGGGCACTTCAAGATGGTGCCCCATACGGTGGTGCGCCGATTGAACGAGTTCGTGTGGGACTATCGGCTGCGCCCGCCCAGCCGCCTGAGCCACCGGCGTCACGTGGCCGACTCGCAGATGCGGTTCTGGCTGCGAGCGACGAAAGCGCCGGCCAAACTGCTGGCGATGCTCCGCGTCGAACGGCCGCTCGAGCGCATGGTCGGGCGACTCCTGTTGAACTACCCGAGGAGCCCCGAAGCGCTTGCGCGGCTGCAGGCGTGGCGGCCATCGGTCCTCCTGGCGACGGGTCCGATGCGCTTCGACGAACCCGGCGTCGTCGCGATCGCCAAACAACTCGGCATCCCCACCGTGGCGTTGATTACGTCCTGGGACAACTTGTCGACCAAGCGCCGCATGCTCTTCGAGTACGACGGCTACATCGTCTGGTCCGAGCAGATGCGGCGCGAGCTGCACCACTTCTACCCGGCCAGCCGCAAAGCGCCGGTCTACGTGGTGGGAGCACCGCAGTTCGACGTGTTCTTCAACGACGAGTTCCGGCAGTCTCGCGAGGCGTTCTGTGCGTCCGCCGGCTTGCGCCCGAACGCGCCCATCATCCTCTACACATTGGGGTCGCCCAACGCGATCCGCGAGTACTACGGCGCCGTCGAGATGGCGAAGCGGATCATGCGGGGCGAGCTGGGCGACGTTCAATTGCTCGTTCGCCCACATCCGGCGTTCGACAACGCCAACGAAGCAGAGTTGTTGCGCGAGATGCGACCACGCGTGGTGGTTCAGCGCACCGCGGATCCGCGATTGCCGTTTCGCTCGCAGGCGCATAGCCAGATTGTCGAGTGGGTCAACACCTTCCGCCACGCGGACGTCGTCGTCAACCTGGCATCGACGACGACCGTGGATGCCGCCATCGTCGATCGGCCCGTGGTGAACCTCGACTACGACCCGGAGCCGTCGCAGCCGAATCAAGGGCTGGTGAAAGACGCCAATCACCTCTGGACGCACTTCAAGCCGATCGCGGAATCGGGCGGCGTCTGGAACGTGAGTAACACCGAAGAGATGGTCACGGCAATCCGGACGTATCTGCAGCAGCCAGACCTGCATCGCGAAGGTCGCCGCTGGATCGCGGAGTACGTGTGCGGTGTGCTCGACGGGCAGTCCGGCCGACGCCTGGCCCAGGCGGTCGGCCGCTTCGCCGAGCGTCTCGCATAGCAGGCCACACCACCGTGCGTTGCCTCTTCATCGTGGCGCAGTACCCGATCTCGCCCAACTTTCGAGGTGGCGGATCGGCCACGTTCTACGAGCGCCTCAGCTCGCTCAGCGCGCTTGGACACGAGATCCACTTGTGGCACTACGCCTACCCGAAGCAACGAGCGGCCTTCGATGCGTTCGTGCAGACCGACGCCGACACCTATCGTCGCGTGCGCGAGATGTGCGCGTCGGTGCAATTGACGACGCTGCCCGAGACGCCTCGTTTCCTTGACCGCGTCAGGGCGCGCATCGACGATTGGACCACGGGCACCTACGTCGAGAACCCGGTGTTCAGGACCGTCGCGCTCAAACAGTTGCGGCAGACGCTCGACAGAGTCGATCCGGCGTTCATCTGGACCCAGCACTTCGGACCGGCGCGCCTCGCGACGCTGCAGCGGAGCCGTCCGGTCGTGTATTCGCATCACGATTGGCTCTACCGCGTGCGGGCGATCGGCCAGCAGGGCGACGAGAACGCTCGCATGCGCCGACAAGAGGAAGATGTCGCCCTCGCCGCGGCCGGTGTCGTCAGCGGTTCGTTCACGGAATGCCAGCAGCTGCGCGATCTCGGATGCAAGGTCGTGACCTATATCCCCGTGTCGTACGAGCCGGTGCCGTGGACGGGCGCTGCGCCGAGCGGGCCGCCGCGCATCGTCCACCTCGGCGGGCTGGGGACGACGGCCAACCGCGTTGGGCTGGAGAGGTTCTTCGAAGTGGCGTGGCCGCAGCTTTCGACGCCATCGAGCCCCGACCTCTGGGTGATCGGCGATACCAGCGCCGCGGGTGCCACGCTGAGCGCGCACCTGAAGCCGGTCAGGTGTCCGGGACATGTCCAGGACCTCGGCACGGTACTTCGCCCGTTCGATCTGCACATCATTCCCTGGGAACACGACACGGGACAGCGCACGCGGCTGCCGCTGATCTTCAACTACGGACAGGTGGTCGTCGCGGTGAAGGCGTCGGTGGCGTGTTTTCCGGAAGTGCGTGATGGGGACAACTGTCGCCTGGTGAATCGGCTCGACGACATGGCGCCTGTGATTCGCGAGCTGCTCGAGGACGCCGGCCAGCGTCGCCGGTTGGGACTGCGCGCACGGCAGACGTTCGAGCGGGTGTTCACCCGACCCGCGCTCTTACCGCGATATGCGGAAACGCTCGCGGCCCTTGCACCATGCGGTTGATCTTCATCGCGAGCTCTCTCGAGCGTGGCGGGCTGCAGCACGAAGTGGAAGCGACCGCGCGGCTGGCTCTGAACGTGAACCACGAAGTGAAGCTGTTCACACCCTACAAAGTGCGCGACGACTCCGTGATCAAGAGGAATCTTCAGCGCCTCGTGCCGTTCGACAGCGGCCAGGAGCATTGGCGGCGCAGCTTCCAGGGGCGGGCGCTGTTGCAGGGCGCACGGCTCAAGCACCTGGTGACCGGTGGTCGTCCTCCATTGCCCGCCGAGGAGGTCCACCTGGCGCGGCGTTTCGTTCCCGCTCAGGAAGCCGGTTTCTGGGACGACCAGGCTCGCCGCATGCTGACAGGGGGCGATCTTCTCCATCTGTTTGGCAAGCCGAAGCCGTTCCTCGCGCGGGCGGCCCGGCTGGCGCGATCGGCCGGGCTCAAAGTGATTTACGAGGAAGCGTCGCAGGTTACGCCCGAGTATGCCAATCGGCACGATCACCGGCACTTCGCCGTCGACTCGGAGTGGTGCGATGTCATCATCGCGCGCTGCGAGCGTCACGTGGAAAGCATCAGGACGCACTACCGCTATCACGGCGCGACGCGCGTGATCGAGCAGTGGGCCTACGACGCGGAGGATGACCTGCTCGCGATCCCCCGGCCCGCGCCAGCGGGCGCGTCAGGTCCCTTCATCTTCGGTACCGTGGCTCGGCTCGACGAGGGCAAGGGTATCGACACCATCCTTCATGCCTTCGCGCGTGTCAGGCGCGAGCGTCCCGGCGTGCGGCTTCGAGTCGGTGGACGAGGAGGGTCGGAAGGCACGCTGCGCAAGCTCGCCGCCGAACTCGAGCTCGATTCGGACGCCGAGTTCATCGGCTATCTGGAGGGCGCTGAAAAGACGGCGTTCTACGCCTCGTTGGATGCGTTTGTCCTCGCGTCGTCCGACGAAGGTGGGCCGATCACGGGGGTTGAAGCCATGGCCGCAGGGCTGGCCATTCTGTCGACGCCGGTCGGTGCCATGCCCGAGCGGCTGAAGGACGGCAGCGAAGCCTTGTTCTTCGAGCCCGGCGGCGCCGACGGGTTGGCGGCCGCGATGATCAGGCTGCTGACGGATGAGGAGCTGGCTCGGCGGCTGGGTGATGCGGCGCGGCGGCGATACGGCCAGCGGAATCATTCGCGTGTGTGCGCGTTGCAGAAGACGGCGCTGTGGAACGAGCTCGGAGAACGCCAGCGATGAGCCTCCGGAGCTTTGCGCTGCGACAGGCGCGCGATCTGTTTGGCCACTCGAAGGCCGGACCTGACGAGTGGGCCATCGGGGTGACCTCGGCGTCCGTCGCCACGCTGATGGCGAGCAAGCCGCTTCCCTCCGTCCGCTGGTTGCGTGCGCCCGAAGGGCGCTTCTTCGCCGATCCGTTTGTCGTCACTCATGGGCGCACCAGTTACATCTTTTGCGAGGACTACGACCGCCAGACGCGACACGGACGCATCGGCGCAATCGCGACGCGGGACTTCGAGACGTTCAGCCCGGTGCGGACGGTCCTCGAACAACCCTTCCACCTGTCGTACCCCTGCGTCTTCGTGCACGACGAGCGCTGCTATTGCGTGCCGGAGCAGCACCAGTCGGGCGAGGTGGCCTTGTACGAGGCGCAGGACTTCCCCGGCGGATGGGTCAAGCGAGCGACCCTACTCGAGGGGTTTCCGGGTGTCGACCCCACGGTGTTTCTGCATGCGGGACGCTGGTGGATGTTCGTCACCAACCGCTCACACGAGGACGTGACCCACCTCTACCTTTTCTCGGCCGATCGGCTGTTTGGCCCCTGGACGCCGCACCGAGCGAACCCGGTGCGGTCCGATTTGCACAAGGTGCGGCCGGCCGGTCTGCCGTTCTCGCTGAACGGTGCGCTGGTGCGACCCGCGCAGGATTGCTCCCGCACCTACGGCGGCCGGGTGCAGCTGCATCGCATCACGCGCCTCGACACGATGAGCTATGAGGAAGAGCGACTCGGCGACATCGGCCCGCGACGTGGATGGCCGTTCGCCGACGGCCTTCACACCATCGCGCTCGCGCCCGGTGTCACCGTGTTCGATGCCAAGCGGCGTTTCCTCGCGAAGAACGATTTCCGCCAGGCGCTGCAACGAAAAGCCCGGACAGTTCTGGTGGGCTGTGGGTTGCGCTGAGCTCGACCCATCACCCGGCGCCAGCATGACGTTGATGAGCGCGCACGTGGCTTTGCTGACGATGGTTGCGGCGTTGGTGGCCATCAGTACCGGCAGCGTCCGCATACCGTTCGCCGCAGTCGGCTCGGGCACGGCGTGGTACGCCAGCCCTGAGGGTGTGTCGACGAGCGACGGTACGATCGCCAGCCCCCTGGATCTCGCCACCGCGCTCTCGGCGGAGAGCCCGGTGCGCCCAGGCGACATCGTGTGGTTGCGCGGCGGCACCTATCGTGGCGCGTTCACCAGCGCCTTGATGGGCACACCAACCGATCCGATCATCGTCCGCCAGTATTCGAGTGAGCGGGTGATTCTCGATGGCAACGGCGCGCCCGCGAACACGCTGACCATTCGTGGGGGCTACACCTGGTTCTGGGGGATCGAGGTCACGCACTCGGATCCGACGCGCGTCTACATGCGGGCGGTCAACCTCGATCCAGATCGACCCGACGCCGTGCGCGGAACCGGCGTGAACATCTACGGCCCCGGCGTCAAGTGCATCAACCTGATCGTGCATGACGCGCTTGGCGGGTTCGGCATGTGGGAGGCGGCGGTCGACGCCGAGATCTACGGCTCGTTGACCTATCACAACGGCGTGGTCGACACGGTCCGCGGTCACGGGCACGGCATCTACATCCAGAACCGCGAGGGCGAAAAGCGAATCGAGGATGTGATCGCGTTTCGCAACCACGCCACCGGCATGAAGGCGTACGGAGAGTCCGGCTACGCGGAGAACGTCCGATTCGACGGGGTCGTGAGCTTCGACAACGGCGTGCCGTCGCTGGAGGCGACGGCGCGCGACCGGATCGAAAACCTCTTCGTCGGGACTACCGATCATCCGGCCGACAAGATCGCCGTCGAGAACAGCATGTTCTATCACCGGCCCCGCGTCCTGGCGCCGAACGTGACGCTGGGCTACCAGAACCCCGACAACGGCACGCTGACGGTGCGCGACAACTTGATTATTGGGGGTTCGATCGCGTTGTCGATCCGGAACTGGCGCGACACCATCGTGGCGGGCAACCACCTGTTCGCGACGACGTCCGACAATCGCAACGCCGATCAGTCGTTGGTGCAGCTGCGGCAACCGCTCGAGGCCACGACCGCGTGGGCGCGGAACACCTACGTCGACGGCACCGACCAGGCGCATCCGTTCAACGTGAGAATCGGTCCGGACGACACGGACGGAGGTAACCTCTCGTTCGACGGCTGGCAGAAGATCGGTGTCGACGATCGCGCCAGCGACTATCGCGCGGGATGGCCCACCGGCGCCGTGGTGCGGGTGCGGCCGAACCGCTACGAACGAGGCCGGGCGCACCTGGTGATCTACAACTGGGACGCGCTGAGCGCCGTTGACGTCGACCTTCGATCCACTGGGCTTCAGCCGGGTGAAGGCTTCGAAATCCGCGACGCCCAGAACTACTTCGCTCCGCCTGTTGTGAGGGGCGTGTACACACGTGAGCTGGTCTCGGTCCCATTGGATCGGCGCACAGTGGCGCAGCCCGTGGGTGACGCGCTGTTGCCGTCCACGCACACCGGTCCGGCGTTCTTCGTCTTCGTCATCCTGCCGTTGTCATGACATCAGGCCTCGATCTCGCCGCCGTGGCGCCCCCCGACGTCGCCCGCGCTGAGCC
>DAINCF010000170.1:0-13400 GCA_036732565.1 Vicinamibacterales bacterium | reverse complement strand
TCGCGAACCGCCCCTACGAGATCTGAAGGTTCGCGAACCGCCCCTACGCGATCATCGAAAACGTACCGACACTTCTCTTCTAATGTAGGTATTTGCATCGCCCTCGAAGGTCAAGATAATCGCCGGATCGCCCGTGTCGCGCGCGTCGATCCGTCCGCCTTCAACCGCGGCCACCGTTCGCGGGCTCCTGAGCCGAAGCTCGTAGGGTTGGCCCGGGACGCCCTCCAGCACCAGATCGAGCCTGCTACCCTGCGCACGCGAGCGGAGGATGCGCAGCCCACGGCTTCGCGCGCCGGTCTCGGGCGTCAGTGGCACCGCGTACACGTCACTGCCGCCCTCGTAGGCGATGGTCGCGACCACTTGCCGCGCGGCGGTGGCCGGGACGTCAACCTCCACGAACTGCACATCCCCGAGACGCTGCACGCGTGGTCGCACTGTTCGGCCGTTGACGCTGACCGCGGTGATCCGCGCATCCAGTGGAAGCGCGGGCGCGAGCACGGTGTCGACGGGCGGAACCACGCTCGTCACGCCTTGTCGATTGACGCGGATCTCCGTTCGCCCGACTCGTCGGATGATCTCCACGTCATGTCGAGCGCTGCCGGCCGGTACGTTTTTGACTTCGACACGATTCCAGTCGGCCGGAAGCTGCGGAGCGATGCGTAACCTGCGACCGCCGTTGCTGACCTCGATCCCGAGCAGGCCGCGGAGCAACGGCGTGATCACCATCGCTTCGGACCAAACCTGATGGTGAGACGATCGGCCGAATGCCGCGTTGAACTCGCCTGAGAGCAGCTCTGTGACGTAACCGAGCGCGCCCTCTTCAGTCAGCAACGCTGTCGCCATCAACGCCTGATGGCCAACGTGCGCGCGGCCGTAGCGATACGCGCCCATCGAGGCCCAACCGCTGAACAACGGCCACACCGAGCCGTAGTGATAGGAGAGCGGATCGTAGAGCTCGCTTTGGGTCGAGAGAATCCGTTGGCCCCAATCGGTTGCCATGGTTCCCGCGCCGAGATGGTCGATCTGCGAATCGGCCCGCTCCGGATCGAGCACGCCCCACCACATCGGCACTGCGGGCAGGACCGTGCTTTCGTCCAGCACGCTTGCCGTGCGGAGCTGGTCCAGCCGACGCTGACGACGTGCGCGAGAGGGGCCAGGTTCCGCCACCACCGCCGCCGGGCGCGGCGTCTGCGTGGCGTAGGCGTAGTGACCGCGGCTGGGCAGCCAGTACGTCGCCTCCACGGCCGCGCGCGTGCGCTCCGCGGCTGCCCGCCCAGACGATGCCCAGTGCGCGTCGCCCTTGATCTCGGCAAGCTCCGCGACACTGCGTGACGCTTCGACCCAAAGGCCCTGCAGGTAGATCTCTTCGTGCGGTGGGTAGAGCGCGCCACCCTCGACCCATCCGTGGCCGAACGCCGTGTTGTCGATCAGGCCATTGCCATCGCTGTCGGTGGCTGATGAATATCGGTAGGCTTGCGTGATCGCCGGCCACTGTGCGTCGAGAAACGATCGATCGCCGGTCGCGCTCCAGTAGTCGGCGTGCGCGATGACGAAGAGCGGCGTGGCATCGGCGCTGGCCCACGCGTAGGGGTAGTCGGTGAACCACGGCACCAGCGTCGCGCTCTGCGACACCTCGTGCGGGATCTTCCCATCGTCTCGTTGATACTTCGCGAGGAATTCGAGCGCGCGGCGCGTTCCTTCCAAGTCGCCGGACGAGGTCAGCGCCAGCGACGTCCACAGAGCATCGCGACCGAAGAACCAGGCGAAGCCCGGACGCTCGCTGTTGCCGGACGTCCGGAAGCCGGCCAGCAGGCCCGTCCCCAGCAGGGGATTCGTCGCAAACCCCTTGTCGGTGCCGATCCGTGCCCAGTTGAAGGCGGTATCCAGGCGATCGTCGGGAGTGTCGATCTGCACGGTTCGATCGAGGAGGGTCCGATAGTGCTCGGCGGTCTCGCGGTACGCGGCATCGAACCTCGGCAGCTGCCGCGCCAGCGTCGTGCGCGCCTCGTCGCGTCCAACGATGGATGCGGCGACCACGATCGGTATCTGGCGGCGTCGTGCCTCATCCGGCGCGCTCTGGATCTCGAACCGCACCGGCACGTCGCGCGGCTCTTCTTGATACGGCATCAGCGATCGGTCGCGGCCCTGAGGCACCGAGATGACAGCGGCAAACCGTCCCGATTCCTCGGTGATCTCGTAAGAGCTGAGCTCGGCGTTCCAGGAGGTGTTCGGCGTCGAGGCGGTGGCCGGCCACATTGGCCGCAGATTCGGGCGGAATGCACCGTGCACGGTGACCGGCAGAACCGAATCGATGTCGAGCACGATGACCGTGGTCGGCTCATCAATAGGCGCGTAGAGGATCTCGCGCACGGTGAACGCGGCGTGCGACCACGTGAGGATGGTGGCTTCGGGTCTGACCTCGATCGTGCCGGGCAGCGTGGTCAATGGAATCGGTAGGGGATACCCATCGAGCTCGAAGCTGAAGGTGAGCGCGTCCAGAATCTTGAGCGGATAGACCCACACTTCGAGCGGCTGCTCTTCGTAGCCGAAGATGGCCGATCGCCGGCCGACGACGTCGAGGAACGCCCCACTGCGCGTGCCGCGCTTCAGGCTGAGTGACGCGGGTTGGCTGCTCAGGGCGCTCGAGGGCTCCGAGCCGCCTGGGGTGCTTTGGGCGGTCAGTATGGTTGAGATGGCGAGAGTCGCCGCCGTTGACAGCACACGACTTTTCGCGAGCTGAGCCATGGAAACTCTTTGACACGCTGCCGAACGGGCGTTAGGATTCGGGCGCACTTAATCGATTCGCTACGGTTTTTTTGCTCTGGATTCGCTACGTCTCTTTGCCTGAGGAGTGCGTATGCGGCGAATGAACGGTCGGCAGTTCCCCCTTCTGGCTGTTGTTGTCTCGTTCAGCCTCTTTGTCCACTGGTCTCCCCCCGCTCACGCCCAAGCAGTCTACGGCAGCATCAGCGGTACCGTGACCGACAACTCTGGTGCGGTGTTGCCGGGTGTCACGGTGACGGTCACCAGCGTCGAGCGCCAAACCGTCGACGAGGTGACGACGAACGAGTCGGGGTTCTACACCAAGGACCGACTGCTGCCCGGGACATACGAAGTGCGCGTGACCTTGGCGGGATTCAAGCAGGCGGTCTACACGGCCGTCAACGTCAGCGTCGACACCAACTCGCCACTCAACGTTGGCCTCCAGCTCGGTGAGGTCAACGAATCGATCACCGTGACCGGTTTCACGCCGCTCCTTCGCACCGATCGCGCGGACGTGGCGATGACGTTCGACGCGCGGCAGATCACCGACCTGCCGGTGCTCGATCGGAACTTTACGAAGTTCATCCTGCTGACGCCAGGCACGCAGCAGCTCGGCTGGCAGCACGCCACCAGCGAGAACCCGCAGGGCTCCACGCAGACGATGGTGAACGGCCAGCACTTCAGCGGCACGACCTATCAGCTCGACGGGACGGAGAACCGCGATCCGATTCTCGGCATCATCGTGATCAACCCGACGCTGGAGTCGATTCGCGAAACCAAGATCACGTCGCAGAACTACGATGCGGAATTCGGGCAGGCGACGGCTGGCGTCGTGTCGGTGCAGACGAAGTCCGGCAGCAACGAGCTGCACGGCAGCGCGTTCGAGTTCTACCAGAGCGACCGATTCCAGTCCCGCAACCCGTTCACGCAATTCCAGCCGGATCCTGTGACGGGCCGGTTCCTGCCCGAGACCAAGAAGAACCAGTTCGGCGGATCGATCGGCGGGAAGATCGTGCAGAGCAAGTGGTTCTTCTTCGGCGACTACGAGGGCACGCGCAGCACGGTGGGCGGATCGCGCCTCGAGACGGTCCCGACGCTGGCCGCTCGCGAGGGCGACTTCAGCGCCTACGGCGTGAACATCTTCGACCCTCGGACTGGGGCGCCGGCGCAGCGCCAGCCGTTTGCCGGCAACCGGATCCCACGGGAGCGCTTGTCACCGCAGGCGTTGGCCATCCTGCAACTGATCCCGGCGCCCAACGCCCCGGGGCGTGAGAACGGCACCATCGACAACTACGTGACGTCCGCGTCCGAGAGCTTCGACGCCAACAACTTCAACGTGCGGATCGACGGGCGGCTGCGCGACGGCTTCAACACCTTCGGTCGCTACAGCCTCGGCGACTTCCTGCGGGACGGTCCGCAGGTCTTCGGTGCAGGCGGCGGCAACGAGGTGGTCACGCTCGGCGGCGTGTCCGATGCGCGCAATCAGAGCCTGGCGTACGGCATCGACTACGCGGTGTCGAACACGCTGCTCGCGGACTTCCGTTTCGGGTATTTCAAGTACCGCGTCAACGTCTTGCCCTCGGACTTCGGCACGACGCCAGCCACCACGGCCGGCATTCCGGGTCTGAATCTCGACGACACGTTCGCGTCCGGACTTCCCGCGTTTTTCATCGGTGGGGACAACGACAGCCGTCGCATGGGCTTCGGCTCCGGCCTGGGCGATCGCGTCGGCCGCTGCAACTGCCCGCTCGATCAGGACGAGCAACAGTTCCAGGTCGTGGGTAACATCACGAAGCTGGCTGGCAATCACAGCTTCAAGTTCGGCATCGACGTGCGCCGCGCCTACAACTTGCGCGTACCCAGCGATCGGCACCGCTCAGGCGAGCTGAACTTCGAAAACGAGCGTACGGCGGGGCCGTCTGGTGGCGGTCTCGCGCTTGCGGGCTTCATGCTTGGAGACGTGACGCGCTTCACGCGCTACGTCAGCCCGACCACCGAGGCGCGCGAGCGACAGTGGCGGCATTTCTACTACGCGCAGGACGTCTGGCGTCCGACGCCGAAGCTGACGCTGAACTACGGCCTGCGTCTCGACATCATCAACCCGCAGACGGTGAACGAGGCCGGCAACGGCGGCTTCCTCGATCTCGGCACCGGCCTGATCAACGTTGCCGGTGCCGGCGACATCGGCCTCGACGGCAACGTCGAGAACTCGTTCAACTGGGCCCCGCGTCTCGGCGTGACCTATCAGGTCACCGAGAAAACCGTATTGCGCGCCGGCTACGGCCGCAGCTTCGACATCGGCGTCTTCGGATCGCTCTTTGGCCACAGCGTCACACAGAACCTGCCGGTGCTGTCGGTGCAAGAGCTCACCGCGCCCGACAACTTCGAGAGCGTCTTCAACCTCGCGCAGGGGCCATCACCGCCGGTCTTCCCGGATGTGCCAGCGGACGGGCAGTTTGC
The DNA here is from genome assembly GCA_036732565.1 of Vicinamibacterales bacterium. GTDB lineage: Bacteria > Acidobacteriota > Vicinamibacteria > Vicinamibacterales > UBA2999 > JAIVJN01. The sequence continues at coordinate 8,177 of DAINCF010000170.1, read as the reverse complement.
GTTGCCAGCGGGCGTGTTCGCTCGGGCGCTGCCCGGCAAGCAGCGGCCGCCGCGTGTCGATGCCTTCAACGTCACCGTCCAGCACCAGTTGACCGACACGATCGCGATCGAAGCTGGGTACGTCGGCAACCGCGGCGACAACGTGTTCGCGGGAGACGGGCCCGCGACGAACGTGAACCAAGCCATCCTCGACGGCTTCCCGAACGTCGGCACCAACCAGCGGCGCCCGTTCTTCGCGGGCAACGTGCCGAACACGTCCGGCTTCGGCGGGGCGTTCGGTTGGACGCAGGGTATCGACTACTTCTGCAACTGCGCGACCAATGCCTACGATTCGCTGCAAACGAAGTTCACCAAGCGCTTTTCCGACGGCTACTCCGTGCAGGCGCAATACACCTTGCAGCGGGCGATTCAAGACAACCCCGACTACTTCTTCTTCGATTCGGAGATGAACCGCGGGCCGGCGGATTGGGATCGGATGCACAACTTCACGGTATCGGTCGTGGCGGAGCTGCCGATCGGGCGCGAGCGGCGATTCCTCGGCAGCATCTCGCCCGGGATCGATGCGATCGTCGGCGGCTGGCAGTTCAACGCCAACACGTTCATCTACAGCGGCCTGCCGTTCCAGGTGAGGTATCGGGATGCCGGCGCCGACCGCGACACCGGCGGCAACGACCGTCCGAATCTGATTGGCGATCCCGACGGTCCGCAAACCCGTGAGGAGTGGTTCAACGCAGCACCCATCGGCTCACCGGGGAGCGCGTTCGAGCGGCCCGCCCGAGGCACGTTCGGAACGATGCCGCGGAACGATCTCCGTGGCCCTGGGTACTGGCGTGTGGACGCGTCGCTGTTCAAGCACTTCTCGATCGGCGGCGCACGCACAATCGAGGCGCGGATCGAGGCGGTCAACCTGTTCAACAACGTCAACCTGGCGAATCCGGATTCCGAGGTCGGCGTGCCTGGCAACTTGAACAGCAACGCGGGCCGCATCAATGGGACGGCCTTTGGTGGCCTCGATCCCATGCGCAACTTCCAGTTCGCGCTGAAGTTCCGGTTCTGAGCGTGCTCTGGATCATCCGCGCCGCTGCCGCGCTGATCGTCACCTACATCGGGCTGGCCGCTGGGGTCGCGTTGGCGATGGTCCAGCCGCCCGAACGTTTCGGCGCGATCATGACGCGGGCGCCCATGGCGATCGTCTGGGGCGTACTGCCGGGGAAACGGCTGTGGACGTGGGCGCGACGCGGCGCGCTCGAGCCAGGCGACGCGGCGCCTGACTTCACGCTGGCGACGTTCGATCATTCGGATCGCGTGACGCTCTCATCGCACCGCGGCCGTCGTCCCGTCGTCATCGTGTTCGGCAGCTACACCTGACCGCCCTTCCGCCGGGCGGTGCCCGCGCTCAATTCGCTCTACCGCGACTATCGCGATCGCGCCAGCTTCTACATTGTCTACATCCAGGAAGCGCACCCGATCGATGCCTGGCAGGTGAACGACAACGTTGAAGACGACGTGCTGGTGGCGAGCCCGACGACGCGCGAGGAGCGCGTAAACGTGGCAGGCATGTGCGTGCGCAACCTCGGTATCGAGCTGCCCGCGCTCGTCGACGAGCCGGACAACCCTGTCGAGCGCGCCTACACCGGCTGGCCGGACCGCCTCTACGTCATCGATCGCGAAGGGAAGGTGGCCTACAAGAGCGCGCCCGGCCCGTTCGGGTTCAAGCCGGACGAGGTCGAGGCGACACTTGGGCGCCTGCTGCCGGTGACGAACTAACGGGCCACGCCCGCGCGGAGGCCGGCAAGCAGATCGAGCACGGCAGCATTCGTCCATCCGAACCCAACCTGGTTTCCGCTGTAGCCGAACTTGATATCCGGGGCGACATCCGATTCGCGGCGGCGCACATCGTACTTTTCGACGATCGTGCCGTGCTCGTCGAACTCCTTGGCGACGAGCGAGACGAACTTGGCGGCGATACGATCGGCGTCCTCATCGAAATCGTAGCGGCGCAGGCCCGCGACCGCGATCATCTGCAGAGGCGCCCAGCCGAACGGCGCATCCCATTGATTGCCGGTGATCTCCGTGCTGGTGAGCAGGCCGCCCTCCGCCTCGAACTTCGAAAGGTTCGCTCGCACCCGCGCCGCCTGTGCCGGCGAGGCGATCCCTGCCCACAGCGGGTAGAAGGTGGTCGCGAAGTTGTAGCGCCGAATCTGCTTGGTGCGGAAGTTGTAGTCGTAATAGAGGCCGGCCTGCTCATCCCACAGCCACCGATTGATCCGTTGCTTGCGCGCCTCCGCCCGTGTGCGCCAGCGCTGTGCGGCGGCGCGATCGTTCAGCTCCTCCATGATCCTGGCGGCATCGTCTTCCATGATGTAGAGCAGGGAGTTGAGGCACACCGGCGCGTAGTGAATGACGTCGACGTTCAAGGCGCCGAAGCGGCTCGACGGATCGAAGCCGGACTCGCGCATCGATCGGTCGCCCTTGAAGAACAGCGCGGTGAGCTGGTCCTTGGCGCTGTCGTAGTACAGCGACTCGTCGTAGTCGGTCACGTCGTGCGTGCGGTAGTACTCTCGAGCGCGATCGTAGTGCGTTCGTCCCTCGGCATCCTTCTCGTCCGACACCACTTCGGGCGCTGGCCCTTCGCCTCGGTCGAAGTATCGAGAGAGGCCGACGTCAGCGATGAAGTGCGGAGGCTCCGTCCAGAAGCGATAGTAACGTTCGATGGCCGGCACCGTGCCGCGCAGCCAGGTGCGATCGTGGCTCTTCTCGTACACGCCGAGAATCATCCGCGTGAGAAACGGCGGCTGAGATCGCGTGAGAAAGTAGGTGCGATTCGCGTTCAGAATGGTCCCGTAATTGCGGATCTGATAGACGAAATTGTCAGCCATGTCGCGGGCAAGTTCGAGCTTGCCGGCATGCAACAGACCCACCTGGGTGAAGTAGCTGTCCCAGCCGTACATCTCGTTGAAGCGCCCGCCAGGCACTACATAGGGCCGCGGCAAGTACAGCAGTCCATGTTCTCGGATCGTCTGAGGCTTGGGCGGTACCGTCCGCACGTCGATCTGTTCCAGGGCCTGCCCACCCAGCGCGGAAGCGAGCTCGGATCGAACGCGGGTCACGCTCTCACTCGGTGCGATGTAGAGTGGCCACGGCTCGCCCGGCGCTCGCGGCATCTTGGGATCGGGCAACGCCTGCAGTAAGTCGCGATTGGTCCGCAGAAGGGTGGTCCATCCCTTCTCTATGTAATCTTCGACGCGCGTCAATAAGGCGGCGTCGGGAAGACCGGATTGGAACGCCGGCGTCCGGTCGCTCGCGCACAGCGTGAGGAGAGTGACAAGAACGCCGAACGATCTAATGATGAGCCGGTGATTTTGGGTCTGCTTCATCAGTCCTCCGCATGATAGCCTGTGGCCGCGCGAGCGGCGGTGCGCTCGCGACCAGACACGCGTATGGCTTCCCTCCGCTCACGCGCCGTCCCTCTGCTCGTCGGTGCGTTCGGCATCCTGCTTCTGAACAGCGCGTATCTGGCGGCGTTCGCCACCCCATCCCTCTTCTACTACTCGAACCTGGTCGCGCACGTTGTCATCGGCCTGGCACTGGCGGTCGCGTGGCTGAGCATGTTTGGTCTGCCGCACCCAGCCAGCCTCCGAACTGTCGTCACCTGGGCGCTGCTCGCGATCGCCGCGCTCACCGGTGTCGCGCTGATGATCGTCGGCGCGACCCGACCGAATCGATGGCTGCTGCAGCTCCACATCGCGTCGGCAGTGGCAGGCGCCGTGGCGCTGATTGCGTGCGTGCTCTGGCCCGCGGTCCGGCGGCACTCCCCGCGGGTCAAGCTGGCCGGGGCGCTGGGGCTGACCACCATCGCCGTGGCGGCGGCACTCGCCACAGCCGCGGCGGCCAGTCATGAGACGCGGCGCCGACAGGCGCATCGCATCGCCAATCCGACGACCGTGCCCGTCAGGATGGAGGAGGAAGGCGCCGGCCCGCGGAGCCCGTTCTTCCCCTCGTCTGCGACCACCACGGTCGGCCACACCATTCCGGCCAACTTTTTCCTGACCAGCGCGGCCTGCGGTCGGTGCCACACGGACATCTACGATCAGTGGAATTCGTCGGTCCACCACTTCTCGTCGTTCAACAACCAGTGGTACCGCAAGTCGATCGAGTACATGCAGGACGTGGCGGGTGTGCAGTCGTCGAAGTGGTGCGCCGGCTGCCACGACCATGCGGTGTTCTTCAACGGCCGCTTCGATCGACCGATTCGCGAGCAGATCGACACACCCGAGGCGCAAGCGGGTCTGGCGTGCACGTCGTGCCACGCGGTGACGCGGGTCAACAGCACGATGGGGCAGGGCGACTTCGCCATCGAGTATCCGCCGCTGCACGATCTCGCCGCGAGCGATCATCCGCTGTTGCGCGCCGCGCACGACTGGTTCGTCTACACGGATCCGCAGCCGCACCGCGAGACGTTCTTGAAGCCATTTCACCGCGAGCAGACGCCGGAGTTCTGCTCGTCGTGCCACAAGGTGCATCTCGATGTGCCAGTGAACAGCTATCGATGGTTCCGCGGCTTCAACGACTACGACAACTGGCAGGCCTCGGGCGTCTCTGGTGAGGGCGCGCGCTCCTTCTACTATCCGGAGAAGTCGCAGAAGTGTGCCGATTGCCATATGCCGCGCGTGCCGTCCTCCGATCCCGCGGCGACGGATGGCATGGTGCGCTCGCATCGATTTGCGGCCGCGAACACGGCGATTCCCTACGTCAACGGCGATCGCACGCAGCTCGAAGCGGTGCGGACGTTCCTGCGCGACGGGCAGATCTCGGTTGACATCTTCGGCTTCGTCCGCGGCGACGCACCGCATGCCCCGAGCGCGTCGGGAGCGCGGGCGAGCGAGCCTCGCGCGTCGAGCACGTTCGCGGTCGGTGAAGAAGCGGGCGAGGCGGCGGCCGCCCCTGCCGTCCTGAGGCCGGCGGCACCGGTCGTCGGCCCCTTCGGCAGGATCGAGACGATCGTCCGCCGTGGCGAGTCGATCCGTCTCGAGGTCGTCGTCCGCACACGCAAGGTGGGCCACTTCTTCCCCGCGGGTACGGTTGACGCGTTCGACGTGTGGGTCGAGCTCGAAGCCGTCGACGATCGCGGGCGAACGATCCTGCACAGCGGGCGGGTCGAAGATGAGGGCAAGGGCCCGGTCGAGCCAGGCGCGCACTTCTATCGAAGCCTCCAGCTCGATGGCCACGGCAATCCCATCAACAAGCGCAACGCCTGGGCGACGCGTTCGGTTGCCTACGTCCGCCTGATTCAGCCCGGCGCGGCCGATACCGTGCACTACCGACTGCAGGTGCCTCCGGACGCAGGCGAGCGCATCCACCTCAAGGCCAAGGTGAACTATCGCAAGTTCAGCTGGTGGAACACGCAGTGGGCGTTCGCCGGTGTGCGCGATCTCACGCAGGGTCCGTTCGCGCTCGCCCCGTCACACGACGATGGCCGGTGGGTATTTTCGGGGAGTACGGCGGCGGTGTCTGGACCGATGAAGCAGATTCCCGATCTGCCCATCACCGTCATGGCCGAGAGCTCCGCCACGTTGACTGTCGTCGATGCGGACACCTCGCTGCCATCCGTCGAGCGCCTCCTGGATCGATCGGTCCGCGAACGATGGAACGACTACGGCATCGGCCTTCTGTTGCAGGGGGATCTGAAGGGCGCGGAAGCGGCGTTCGAGAACGTGACGGTCATGGATCCTGGCTACGCCGACGGGTGGGTCAACGTCGGGCGGGCGAGGCTGCAAGAGGGCAATCTGTCAGGAGCGGAGGAGGTGTTGCGCCGCGCGCTGGCGATCGATCCGCAGCTGGCCAAGATCCATTTCTTCCTCGGCAGCGTGTTGAAGAACGACGGTCGCTACGATGAGGCGCTCGGGCATCTCCGTACGGCGGCCGGCCTCTACCCCCGCGACCGCGTCGTCCGCAATCAAATCGGACGCGTGCTGTTCCTGCAGCGAAAGTTCGCGGAGGCAACTGGCGAGCTACAGAAGGTCCTCGAGATCGATCCGGAAGACCTCCAGGCGCATTACAACCTGATGCTCTGCTATCAAGGCCTTGGCGACGCCGATCGGGCGAGTCGTGAACGGCAGTTGTACGAGCGGTTCAAAGCCGATGAATCCGCGCAAGCGATCACCGGCCCTTATCGCCAGCTGCATCCTCAGGACAACAACGAACGACAGGCGATTCACGAACACGCTCTCCCGTTGGGCGACGCCGGCGCTCCGCCGGCCCCGCGCCGCACGACGCTCGCCACGGAACCGCAGTGATGCATCGACTGCGACTGGCAGGTGCTTCGTGTGCGCTGGCGCTCTCGCTGACCGCACTCGCGGCGTCCCAAGCCACATCAGACTCCTCCTCCTCAGCCAACGTGGGGGCGGTTCCCGAACCGCCCCTACACTTCACAGATGTCACGAGCGCGTCCGGCGTGCGGTTCCGCCACAACAGCGGCGCGTTCGGCAACAAATATCTGCCGGAGACGATGGGGTCGGGCGTGGCGTTTCTCGATACCGATGCCGATGGCTGGCAGGACCTCCTGTTCGTCAACGCGAAGACCTGGCCGGGACGACCCGGCGCGCAGCGGACCTCGTCCGCGCTGTATCGCAACAACCGTGATGGCACCTTCACCGATATCACCGGCGCATCAGGTCTGGGCGTCGAGATGTATGGGCTCGGCGTCGCCGCCGCCGACTACGACAACGACGGGCGTATTGACATCTACCTTACCGGCCTCGACGGCAACCGCCTGTTCAAAGGACTCGGCGGGCACAGGTTCGAAGACGTCACCGCGCGCGCGGGCGTCGGGGCCGGAGGCTTCTCCACCAGCGCGGCGTGGGTGGACTACGACCGCGACGGGCGGCTCGACCTCTTCGTGGCCCGCTACGTCGAGTGGTCGCTGGAGAAGGATCTACATTGCACGCTCGACGGCAAGAAGAAGTCGTACTGCACGCCGGAGTCGTACAAGGGGCAGAGCGGCATCCTCTACAAGAACAACGGCGATGGCACATTCGCGGACGTGACGCGCGCCGCTGGACTGCACGACCCGACGGCGAAGGCCTTGGGCGTCGCGCTGATCGACTACGACATGGACGGCCTCGTCGATCTCTTCGTCGCCAATGACACGCAGCCCAATCGTCTCTATCACAATCGCGGCAACGGCACGTTCGTGGAGGTCGGGACGACCTCTGGCGTCGCGTTCAACGAAGCCGGCGTCGCACGCGCCGGCATGGGCACCGATGCCGCCGACTACGACGGCTCCGGTCGGCCGAGCCTCGTCATCGGCAACTTCTCCAACGAGATGATGGCGCTCTACACCAACGAGGGCAATGGCCTCTTCATCGACGAAGCGCCCTCGTCGACGATTGGCCGGAACTCGCTCCTGACGCTGACCTTCGCGTGCTTCTTCTTCGACGTCGATCTGGATGGCCGTCCCGACATCTTCGCGGCCAACGGCCACGTCGCCGATGACATCGCCACGGTGCAGCCGCGCGTGTCCTATGCGCAGCCGCCGCATCTGTTTCGCAATCTCGGCAAACGCCGATTCGAAGAGATGACCGCCGCCGTCGGCACGGCGCTGCGCAAGCCCATGGTCGCTCGCGGCGCGGCCTATGGTGACTTCGACCGTGATGGTGACTTGGACCTGGCGATCACCGAGAACAACGGGCCGGCGCGAGTGCTACGCAACGACGGGACGGTCAACCGCGCCCTGCGCATTCAGCTTCGTGGTGTCACCGCCAACCGCGACGCCATCGGCGCGCGGATCACCCTGCACATGTCTGACGGTGCCCGGCGCTGGCAGATGGTGAAGACCGGATCGAGTTACTTGTCGCAAAGTGAGCTGCCGGCGACGTTCGGCCTCGCCGCCAATGAGACCATTCAACGCATCGAGATCGCGTGGCCCAACGGTGCCGTCGAACCGGTCGCGACGGACAATCCCGGCCAGATGCTGATCATCGAAGAGGGCCGCGGCGTCGTCGACCGCGTGCCCCTTGCGCCGCGCACGCGCGCGCCCGCGCCGACGGCGCGGCGGCCATGACGCGTCGGGTCGGGTGGATCGTCGCCGTTGCGCTGCTCGCGGGCAGCGGATGGCTAGTGGGATGTACGTTCGATTTCCCTGGGGCCCGTTCCGTAGGAACGGGCCCGAACACTGC
>DAINCF010000169.1:0-13471 GCA_036732565.1 Vicinamibacterales bacterium | reverse complement strand
ACCCCCTCTGCCACCCCCGGGGGGCGGCCCCGGACCCCTTCAGACGGGGGTCGCTCACGCCCCCGCTTGTCCGGACGAATGTGACCGCGCGGCGTGCTCATGAGAGGTCTCGGTCTTCCCGGAAAACGAGCGCCTCATCGTGTTCGTAGTCTGGTCAGATACTGCGGAATCAGAGAGCACTGCGCGTGACGTTCAACTCTGGGCCGAGTCGATCGCAGATCGTATTGAGACAAGACTCACCGATGAGCACCGACGTGAAGACGCGCGTGTGCGACTTCGTCCGGAGAGAGTCGTCTTCGCGTCGAGAGACGCAGCGACCTACAATACGTCGTTCCCTGTCGGGAAATTCCGCCGCAAGCGCGATGCAACGATCATGATCGAGCGCCGAAGATGCGATCTTCACGATTGACAAGCGGCGTGCCGGAGGCCTGTCTTCCGAGAAGATCTTCGTGGCCGTCTGCAAGCGTTCGTTGACGCACGCGACGGAAGCGAGGACTGCTTCACACACTGCGCCGCAATGGGCGCGCAATCGATTCTGAGTCGAGGCGCGATCCATCCTCTGAATTTCACTGCAGCGGTTCTCAGCTTACCGCGAAGTTTCGGACGGCCATCACGTCGTCGATTCTGGCGCTCGCCTCGCGCTCGTCAAGGTTCTCGCTACGCTCGACTCGCGGAACGCGGGCTTCGACCTTGACGAATCGCTCGGTCGAGCGCGGTCCTGGCACTTACGTGATGGCCGACGAGGATTCCGTTCATCAACAGGAGTGCGATGCGGAAGCGAACGACTTCGCCAGGTGGCCGGCTGATGGACCTTCGAACAGCAGCGGCGTATCTTGGCTGCAGCTACTGGACGTTGCGCGATCTCGTGCTCAACGGACACATCCCCGCCGTCCGTTTCCCGAGCCCTCGCGCCCGCGATGGCCGTGTCATGCGACGAATCCTGATCGACTCGCGCGATCTGGAACGGCTCATCGAACGCTGGAAGGAGGTCGACGATCCTGCACACACGACCCATATGAATCCCTAACCACGAGAGGAGGAGCCACGAATGGGAATGACGTACAAACGCGGCACCGTCTGGTGGGTCAAGTACTATCGGAACGGCCGGCCGATCAGGGAATCGAGCCACAGCAGCAAGGAATCCGATGCGATCAATCTGCTGAAATTCCGCGAAGGCGACATCGCGCACGGCCTGCCGGTGAACCCGAAGCTGAATCGCATCCGGTTCGACGAAGCGGCGGACGACCTCAAGACAGAGTACGCCGTCAACGCGCGCTGATCGGGCGACGAGCTCGAGCGGCGGATCCGATTGCACCTACTTCCCTACTTCGGCGGCCGACGCCTCTCGGCAATCAGCACCGCCGACGTGAATGCGTTCATCTTGAAACGCCAGAAGGACGTGATGGTCGTCGGAGAAGACGACAAGCGCGAGGAACGGAGGTATTCCAACGGCGAGATCAACCGGGAGCTGACCACGCTGAAGCGCATCTTCAACCTGGCGCGACAGAACGGGAAGCTCACCCACGTCTCGCACATTCCGATGCTGAAGGAGCGGAACGTGCGAACGGGCTTCTTCGAGCGGGAGCAGATCACCCGGATCGTCGCCCACCTGCCGCCGGCGATTCGTCCGGCCGTGCAGCTCGCGTACATCACCGGATGGCGGATCCCGAGCGAGGTGCTGCCGCTACAGTGGCGGCACGTCGACTTCGAGGCCCGTGTCGTCCGTCTGGACCCTCACACGACGAAGAACGACGAGGGCCGCACCTTCCCGTTCACCGATGCGCTCGAGCAGGTCCTGGAGGCTCAGAAGGCCGAGCACGACCGGCTGAAGGCCGAGGAGGTGATCTGCCCTTGGCTTTTCAACCGGACGAACAAGAAAGTGAAGGGCAAACGGATCACGACGTTCATCAAGGCATTTCGAGCGGCGTGTACGAAGGTGGGCTGTCCGGGTCGGATTCCACACGACCTGCGGCGGACCGCCGTCCGCAACCTGGTGCGCGCTGGCATTCCCGAGCGCGTGGCCATGCAGATGACCGGACACAAGACGCGCTCGGTATTTGAGCGCTACAACATCGTCAGCGAATGCGATCTCGTTGAAGCCGCGAAGAAGCTCAACGCGTTCGAGCCGGCGCCATCGGTCACCGCGAGCGCCTCTGTTGGCAGGCCTGAAGGCCTGCGCTACGAAGACACTCCACGGGCCGCCAGTTCAGATCGCGCACAATTTGGGCGCAGTCGGACCCAATCGCGGTTCCCGCCTGAGAGTCAGCCCCTAGATTTCCTAGGTGCCCTTCCTGAGAGAGGGGTAACAGTTTATTCCGGACACATAGGTGACACTCTGCCCCTTCAGAGGAGGGGGCATGCCCTGGAAGGAGTGTCACGTGGAGGACGAGCGTCTCCGGTTCATCGCCCGCCTGCTCGACGGCGAAACCATGACTGCGCTGTGTGCGGAGTTCGGCATCTCCCGGAAGACGGGCTACAAGATCTACGACCGCTACCAGGACTGTGGTGTCCGGGGCTTGACGGACCGGAGCCGGCGCCCGTACCGGCATGCCAACCAGCTTCCCCTCGTCGTGGAGAAGTGGATCGTCCGGCTGAAGCGCGAGTATCCCAGCTGGGGTGCGCCCAAGATTCGCGAGCGCTTACGCCAGCGGTGTCCCGAGGGCCCATGTCCAGCCATCAGCACCGTGCACGCGGTACTCGACCGGCACGGCCTGGTCACGCGGCGCAAACGTCGCCGGCACCGCGCTGCGGGCACCGTGCTCTCACATCCGGGGCAGCCGAACGACCTCTGGTGCGCGGACTACAAGGGCGAGTTCATGCTCGCCGACCGGCGCTATTGCTACCCGCTCACCATCACTGATTTCGCCAGTCGGTATCTGCTGACGTGTGATGCGCTCTCGACGACGAAGGAGATGTACGCCTTCACTGTGTTCGAGCGGACGTTCAAGGAATGCGGGTTGCCGCGGGCGATCCGGACGGACAACGGCGTCCCCTTCGCTAGTGCCCACGCCCTCTATGGGCTGAGCAAGCTCGCGGTCTGGTTACCTATGTCCCCGGAATGGACCAGGAAATGTTGGAGGCGCCGCCCGGATTTGAACCGGGGATGGAGGTTTTGCAGACCTCTGCCTTACCGCTTGGCGACGGCGCCGGCTGGAACTGGCTACAAGGATAGATCGGACCGCGGGTTCTCGCAGACCGCCTTCGCGCTGTGGGCTACGGCGGACACGCCGACGGGGCTTGCCGACCGAAGCTCGCGACGCGAGCGAAGGTTGGAGCGGGAAACGGGATTCGAACCCGCGACTTCGACCTTGGCAAGGTCGCACTCTACCACTGAGTTATTCCCGCTCGCAGACTTTTAAGTCTAGCAGAACGTTTGGGATACGGGCAAGCCGCGATGCCCGAACCAGCAGCGCTAGAACCGCACCGTCATCCTCGCGATCGCCGTCCGGCCGTTCTGCTCGATCGCGTGCTGAACGAACTCCACGCCGACCGGGTGCGTGTACTCCGTGTCGAACAGGTTCCGCACCCCCGCCGAAATCGTCATGCGCGAGCCGCGCGGACGGAACCGGACGTTCGCATTCGCAACCCAGGCGCCGTCGACCTGCAGACCCGCCAGCGTCAGGCGCGAGCCGACGTAGGTCATATCGCTCGCCAGCGTCACCGCGCGCGCCGCGAGCGGCACCGCCACATTCACCCCCGCGAGATGCCGTGGCGCGTTGGCCAGCGGGTCACCCGTGTTCCCGTCGGTGACGCGTTGGTGGCTGTACGAGCCGCGCACGAGCACGCCGTTCGCAAAGCGCGCCTCCGCTTCGAGTTCCCCGCCGTTGGCGCGGGCGCGATCGCGGTTGAGGAACGTGATCGCGCCGTCGACGAACTCGCCCTGCGTGATCAGGTCCTTGATCGCCGTTCGAAAGATCGTGCCCGTGAACCGGAGGCGGCCCCCGAGGTACTGTTCGAAGACGCCCTCAATCGTGCTGAGCGACTCGGGCCGGAGCGGCTCCTCACTCTGGCTGCCGTCCGAGTAGTAGAACAGCTCGAAGACGTTCGGCGCGCGATAGGCCCCGCCATACAGCAGCTTGAATGCGTTGTTGACGCTCGGGGTGACGACCAGGCCGAGACGTGGACGGCCGGCACCGCCGATGAAGCTCCACCGATCGTAGCGGCCACCCACCGTTGCCGTGACGCGCGGGTGCAGGCCAATCTCAGCCTGCGCGTACATCCCCCACTGATGCGAGTCGTACTGCGCATCGACGGTGCGGACCTCGGGCACCGGTTCGTCGTACGCCCATTGATCCTGTCGCACGTTGCGGCGGTACTCCATGCCCGCGGTCAGCACGTGACGGGTCCGCACGCGACGACTCGCCACGACCTCACCGGAGAGCCAGTCGCCACTCGAGAAGTCGCGATTCGGCGTCTGGCCCTCGTTCAAGACGTAAGTGCCCTCGTAGCGCATCCAGTCGTACGACCCGCGGGCCGTCACGTCCGCGCCGCCGAGGAGGAAACGCCGGGAGACATCGATCCAGCCGCGCGCGTCGGTGGTTCGATTCCGTGGATCGTTGAACGTCGAGTCGTACGATGCCGTCGGCAAGTCCTTGTCACGCGAGCCGTGCGCGCCCTCGATGGTGACGCCCTTGAACGTCACGGTCCCGAAAATCGATCCCGCGGTCTCGCCATCGCGATCGATGGCAATGCCGCCGTTGGTCTCGGGGGAATCCAGCTCGGGAAAATACAGCTCCGACACACCGTCACTGGTGGCGCCTGTCACCGAGAAGAGCGCATCGACCCCCGGTCGCGTCCACCCGGCCGTGGCCCGCCCGGTGTAAGTGCCGAGCGACCCCACTTCGGCGGTGACCTCCACCGGCCGCTCGCCCGCGCCGTGCCGCGTGATGATGTTGATGACGGCGAAGAACGCGCTGGTGCCGTAGAGCGCCGAGCCGGGACCGCGAATGACCTCGATCCGCTCGATGAGATCCACGCCAAACGCGAACTCCGAGCCGACAGAGGCGGCGTCGTAGACGTTGTCGTTATAGCGATGGCCGTTCACCAGCACCAGGATGCGGTTGTTGTAGTCGCTGGGCCGACCGAACCCGCGCGCACCGACGTACGAGTAGTTGCGATCGTTGGTGACATAGAACCCGCGCACGCTCTGCATGACTTCGGAGAGCGTGCGCCAGCCGAACGTCTCGATGTCGGCCGCGGTGATGATCGTCACAGACGAGGGCGCCTCGGTGGAGCGCTGCTCGTGGCGGGCCGCGCCGTACACCGAGGCCACCTTCACCGACATCAGCTCTTCGAGAATCTTGTCTTCCTGCTCGGCGGCTGTCGGAGGCGTCGCTTGAGCCCAGACGAAGCTGGTATCGACGCCGACGAGTATCGCCGCGACCAAGATACGCGTCACAGAGGAAGTCATCGCAATCACCCTCATCAATCGTTGACGATCAGCCGACAATGCGAGCTAGACGTAGGAGCGACGAACGCAGCTGGATGCCCGCACGGCTGGCGGCCGTGGTATTGGCCTCGAACTGCACGCGCTGGTTCGCCACGAAGAGATTCAGCATCACACCCGCCTGTCCGTAGCCGGGCGTGTCGCCGACGGTCAACACCTGCTGTCCACTGAGTTGCTGTACGAGAGATCCGAGACGGCGTTCTTCCGTCCCGCCGATGAACAGCAGGTGGGCGTCGCCGGCCTCGTCGACGCTCGACACCGCGCGCACGGCGATCCCACGTCCCTCGACGTTCTGGCCGGCCGAGGCCGCCCGCACGGCTCGCTCGAGGTCGCGATCGCTGAGCACGGCCACGACATACGGCCGGTCGGAGGCAGGCACATGCTCCGGCGGCCAGTCGACGAACCGGAGGAAATTGACGATGAATGCGGCCTTCAGCTCGAGAACATTGACCTGGTCTGCCTCGGCGGCATGCCCCGGCCGCTGGGTCACCACCACCACCGCGGCACCCACGAGAGCGGCGATCACGAACCTCGAGCAAGGTGGGAGAAGACCGACGCGGGTGTGAGACATCCCTCCGAAATGCTTATCGGCGGAACCGGACCGCGTCTTCAGGAGGGGGCACGCCCTACGCCCAGCCGGGGCGAAAGGCGTCCGCAATGACCCCCACAGCGGCCGGGGACACCCCGAAATCGATGGCAACGACGTCGAAGCGGCAGGTCGCTTTCAGCAGGCCGTTCCGGGCCAGGTAGTCCTGTGCCATCGCCACCAGACGTTGCTGTTTGTGCAACGTCACCGCTTCGGCAGGTTCGCCAAATTTGCGACCGTGGCGGGCCTTCACCTCGACGAAGACGATGGTGCCCGACGTGCGGGCGATGATGTCGATTTCACCGTAGCGGGTGCGGTAACGCCTTGCCAGGACGGCATATCCGCGTCGTACGAGCTCCGCGCACGCGAGGTCTTCCCCACGCTTTCCAGTGCGTTGACGCGCAATGGTCATGCGCGTATCAGGCGCAACGGGCATGCCAGGTCCGCCCAATGGCGAACCCACGCCTGAATCTCCGGAGACCTCTTAGGGGCTCGCCGCAACTGCGGAAATGGATTCGTCCAGGATCCTGACCGCGGTCTGTGCCTGCTCGCGCGTCAGGACGAGGGGCGGGGAGAGGCGTAAGGCGTTGCGGCCGGCGCCGAGGATCAGCACGCCACGCTTGAAGCATTCGTCGACCACGCGATCGCGCTCGGTCGTGGCGCGCTCCTTGGTCTGCCGATCTCGGACCAGCTCGACGCCGATCATCAAGCCCTTGCCGCGGACCTCGCCGATCAACGCGTGCTTGTTCTGCAGGTCGCGCAGCCCCGCGATCAGCGCCTCGCCCACCGTGGCCGCGTTCTGCACGAGGGACTCCTTCAACAGCTTGATCGTCGCCAACGCTGCCGCACACGCAACCGGGTTCCCGCCGAACGTGCTCGCATGCGCGCCAGGCGGCCACGCCATGATCTCCGCCCGCGCCGTCGTCACCCCCAACGGCAACCCCGACGCGATGCCCTTCGCGGCGGTCACGACGTCCGGCTCGACGCCGAAGTGCTCCATCGCGAACATCTTCCCCGTGCGCCCCATGCCAGACTGGACCTCGTCGACGACCAGGAGCATGCCGTGCTTCGTCGTCAGCTCGCGCAGCCGCTGATGGAACTCCACCGGAGGCACGACGTACCCGCCCTCGCCCTGAATCGGCTCGACGACAACCGCCGCGACCTCGTCAGGCGCGACCAGGTGCACGAGAATCTGATCTTCGATGAAGTCGAGGCACTCAGCCGCGCAGTTGCCGGGCTCGCGGCCAACGGGGCAGCGATAGCAGTTCGCATACGGCGCGTGATACACGCCGCCCAGCGGCGGCCCGAATCCCTTCCGCTGAACCGCGCGACTCGACGTCAGCGACAACGAACCGAGCGTGCGTCCATGAAAGCTGCCGAGGAACGCGATCAGGCCATACCGCTTGGTGTGATAGCGCGCCAGTTTGATGGCCGCCTCGTTCGCCTCCGTGCCGGAGTTCCCGAAGAACGTCCGCTTCCGACCGGCGAACGGCGCAATCGCGTCGAGCTCCTCCGCCAGACGCACCTGCGGCTCGTAATAGAAGTCCGTCCCCGACATGTGAAGGAACTTCTGCGCTTGATCGACGATGGCGGCGACGATGTCGGGATGTGCGTGACCGGTGGAGTTGACCGCGATACCGGCCGCGCAATCGAGGAACACGTTGCCGTCGACGTCTTCGACGGTGGCGCCGCTCCCCTTCGCGATCACGAACGGATACGTGCGCGTGTACGACGGCGACACGACCCGACCGTCGCGCTCGATCAGTGCTTTCGCCTTCGGGCCCGGCAGCGGGGTCTTCAACAGAGGGGCGTCCATCGTCCCCTATTTTGCCTTCCAGCGCGTCCCGTGGGGGCCGTCCTCCAGCACGATGCCACGGTCGAGGAGCGCCTGGCGGACGCGATCCGCCTCGGCAAAGTCGCGACGGCGCCTGGCGGCTTGCCGATCGGCGATCTGCTGCTCGATCTCTTCGACCGGCATGGGCGGTTGCGCCTCCTCCTTCTGTCGCACGGACAGAATGCCGAGCACGCGGTCGAAGTGCTCGAACGCCTCGCGCGCGCTTTGCACGTCCGGCTCACCCATCTGCCTGGCATCGATCGCGGTGTTCAACACGCGCACCAGCTCGAACATCGCCGCGAGCCCGGCGGCCGTATTGAGGTCTTCGGCCAACGCGGCATCGAACGTCTCACGCGCTTGCTTGACCCGATCGAGCAGCTCCTGGTGCGCCTCGCCGCCTTTGACGGTCTCGAGACGCGCCAGACAATCCGTCAGCCGACGAAGCGCTTCCTCCGCCTGCTCGAGTCCGACCCACGTGAAGTTCAGCTGCTTCCGGTAGTGCGCGGACAACAACAGATAGCGGAGCGCGGAAATACGATGCCCGTGATCGCGGACGTCCTGGAGCGAATACACGTTGCCCAGCGACTTCGACATCTTCTGGTTGTCGACGAGCAGATGCTCCACGTGCACCCAGAAGCGCGCGAAGGTCTTACCGGTCGCGCATTCGCTCTGCGCGATCTCGTTCTCGTGATGCGGAAAGACGAGATCGACACCTCCCGTGTGGATGTCGATGGGCGGCTCGCCCAACAGGCGCAGCGCCATGCCCGAGCACTCGATGTGCCAGCCCGGACGTCCCGGCCCCACGCCCAGATCCCATGTCGGCTCGCCAGGCTTGGTCGCCTTCCACAACACGAAATCACGCGCGTCTTCCTTGGCGTAGTTGTCGGCGTCGACGCGCGCGCCGGCCTGAATGCCCTCGTGGTCGAGGCGCGCCAACCGCCCGTACTCCGGATACGTCGAGATCTTGAAGTAGATCGATCCGTCGCTCCGATAGGTGTGCCCCTTCTCCTCGAGCGCGGCGATCACATCGACCATCGCCTGCAGATTGCCAGGATCCGTCGCCCGCGGCATCTCTTCCACCGTCTCGAGGCCCAGCGCCGCCGCATCCTCGTCGAACGCGGTGATGTAGCGGGCGGTGTACTCGCGCAGGCTGACGCCCTCGCGCTCGGCGCCGGCGATGGTCTTGTCGTCGACGTCGGTGAAGTTGATGACGTGACGCATCTTCCAGCCACCGATGTAGCGCAGCGTGCGACGAAGCACGTCGACGCAGACGAAGGTCCTGAAATTCCCGATGTGCCCGCGCGCGTAGGTGGTGAGCCCGCACGTGTACATCCGAACCGTCTGGTTGGCGCCGGGCGAGAACTCCTCTTCGTCACGGCTCAGGGTGTTGTGCAGCCGCATGGTGAGACTAGGACTGCACGCGGTGCGAGATGAGGCAGCGTTGACGACGTCCGTCATGCGTCCAGCGTGTCGATGTGGAACCGGTGGATGGTGAGTCGCGTGGGGCCTGCGCTGGCTTGCCTTCCCATTCGATGGCGAGATCCAGCCGATCGGCGGTGCGCTCGAAGCGGAACTGCATCACGCCGTTTGCCCCGCCGGCCGCCGATGCCGCCGTCGCCGCCGACAGCACATCGTCGACGAACTCCCGGATGTCCGGGTCGCTCAATTGCGCGTACTTGGCCGCGTGCATCGCCAGATCGCGCACCGCGCCGACCAGGCGCTCATCGCCCGGTATCGTCATCGTGAAGTGGAACGACGTCGCATCCATTCGGTATCTGCCGTTTCCTGCGGTCGGGCGCTCCATCAGACCGACAGTCTATCGAACAATCGCCTGGCGCGGCCGACGTCTGCCTGGATTTGCACGCGAAGGGCGTCGACGTCCGGAAACCGCCGCTCGTCGCGGAGCCGCAGGACAAAGGCCAGGCGCACGGTCCGGCCATACAGCTCCTGCGTCGTATCCAGCAGGTGGGTTTCGACCACGGTGCGGGTAACATCGCCAAACGTCGGCCTCGTCCCGATGTTCGTCACGCTCGGGTAGACCACGCCGTCAATCGATACCGTCGTCGCGTAGACGCCGCTGGGCGGCACCAGCTCGTTCGCCGTCTCCAGATTGGCGGTGGGGAATCCCAGCTCGCGCCCACGCTTGGCGCCCTCGACGACCAGGCCATCGATGGCGAAATGGTGCCCGAGGAGGGCGCCGGCCTCGTCGACACGCCCCTCAGCCACCAGCCGCCGGATGCGCGTGCTCGATACGACAAACTCCTTGTAGCGAACGGGGTCGATCTTCTCCACGCGAAAGCCGTACTGCCCGCCGAGCACTCGCAGCAAGGAGTAGTTGCCGCTGCGATTGCGTCCGAACAGGAAATCCGCGCCCACCCACACCTCGGCCACACGCAGCCAGTCGACGAGGACGGCGCGCACGAACGTCTCAGGCTCCCAGCGGGACAGCTCTGGTGTGAAGCGGACGATGGCGACGCCGTGCACGCCGAGACTTTCGAGCATGTCCAGCTTCTGCGCTTCGGTCATCAGGAGGGGCGGCGCCTTGTCGGGACGCACGATGCGTGTGGGATGGGGATCAAACGTCAGCACCAGCGACGTGCCACCGCGTTCGGCGGCAGCCCGGCGGATTCGCTCGACGATCTTGATGTGGCCGCGATGAAGGCCATCGAAATTCCCTAGCGCCAGCACGGGATGCTGCCAGCGCGGCGGGCGCGCATCGTCTGGGAACCGGGCCACCTCCATGCAGAGCGTCGATCATATGACAGATCCGGCCGGCAGTCGGCAGTCGGGAGTCGGGAGTCGGGAGTCGGGAGTCGGGAGTCAGGGTCGCCAGCACGCGCGGCGAAGTCCGGACTGCCGACTGCCGACTAACGACTGCCGGCGAATCAACAGACCTCCACATCCAGCAGCAGGCCATCGTACGCGAGGGCCACACCTGGCGGCAGCGCGCGATTGGTCTCGGCGTGCGGCAGGTCGTGGCAAATGTGCGTGAGCCATGCCTGCCGCGGGCGCAGGCGCTGAATCACCTCGAGGGCCTGGGACACGCTGAAGTGGGTAGGATGCGGGCGATGGCGCAACGCGTCGAGCACGAGCACGTCCAGGTCCTCGAGCAGCGGCCACGACTGGTCGGGAATGGTGCTGCAGTCCGTGAGATACGCGAAGCCGCCGAACCGGAACCCGAGAATCGGGCGGCGGCCGTGCAGCAGCGGCACCGGCAGCACACGGACGCCATCCACGTCGAACGGTCCGTCGATAGTCGTGAGCGTGACCTGCGGAATACCGCCCCCCTTCTCGTCGGGAGGACTGAAGACGTAGTTGAAGATGCGCGTGATCTCCGAGGCGGTGAACTCGTCCGCGTAGGCGGGGATCGCGGATCCCTGCAGGCCGTTGAAGCGGCGCAGGTCGTCGAATCCCATGACGTGGTCGGCATGACTGTGCGTGAACAGGACCGCGTCGACGCGCGTGATGGCGTGGTCCAGCGCCTGCTGTCGGAGATCGGTCGAGGTGTCGACGAGAATGGCGGGGCCGCCATCGACCGCGACGTGAATCGACGGACGCGTGCGGCGATCGCGCGGATCCGTGGATCGACACGTCGCGCACGGGCAGCCGATCATGGGAACGCCGTGCGAGGTGCCGGTGCCGAGAAACCTGACGCGCCCGCGGGTCACGCGCCCGCCACGCTCCCTTTCCGCGCCTCGACGTACCGCATGCGCAGCTCGTAGAGCACCTGATCGAGCAGCTGTCGCTCTTCGGCGGTCAGGTTGCCGCGCGTCTTCTCCTCCAGCATGGCCAGAAGCTCGATCACCTGCGATGCCGCGTCGAGGTTGGGCGGGCGCTGCTCATTGCTGATTGGGTCAGGAACATCGCCGAAGTGAACCGCGGCGTTCGTGGCCATCGAGATGACGAAAGCGATAAAGGAGACAGTCATAAACGTGCACAAGGTGCGCAGAGTGCACAGGGTGCCCAAGGTGCGCAGGGTGCCCCAAGGTGCTCTTCGTGCGCACCCTGGGCACCTCGCGCACTTTGCGCACCTTGCGCACCTTATTTTTCCTGAATGCTAGCATACGGAACATGGCAGAGACGGCTGGTGCAGTCTTCGAGCGGCTCGTCGAGATCATGCGCGTGCTGCGATCGCCGGAAGGGTGTCCGTGGGATCGCGAGCAGAGCGTGGAGTCGCTGCGGCCGTTCGTGCTGGAGGAGACCTACGAGGTTCTCGAAGCGATCGATCGCGGCGATCGCGCCGCGCTCTGCGAGGAGCTCGGCGATTTTCTCTTCGAAGCGGTCTTCCTCGCCCAGATCGCCGACGAGGAAGGCGCGTTCTCTGTTCGCGACGCCGTGCAGTCCATCGCGGACAAGCTGGTGCGGCGTCACCCCCACGTGTTCACGCCAGACGGTCAACCGCTGGGTCGGACGGCCGTCACGAGCCGCGAGGTCAAGGAACGGTGGGAAGCGATCAAGGTGCAGGAGCGCAACGGGGCGACGAAAGAGACGCGAACGCTGCTGACGGGCGTGCCTCGCACGATGCCGGCGCTGCTGCGCGCATATGAGCTGAGCACTCGAGCCGCCACGGTGGGATTCGACTGGGTGCGCGCCGACGACGTCCTGGACAAGATCGATGAAGAGGTCCGCGAGCTCCGCGCCGCAGTCACCTCAGGGGGCGCGCGCTCAGCGGAGGCCGAGGAGGAAATGGGCGATCTCTTCTTCGCCCTCGCCAATCTGTCGCGCAAGCTCGGCGTCGAACCCGAGTCGGCCCTGCGACGGGCGAACGACAAGTTCCAGGCTCGCTTCGACGCAGTCGAACGCCGCACCCGCGCCGAAGGCCGCAATCTGCCCGACCTGACGCTGGAGGAGATGGAAGCTCAGTGGCAGGCGGTCAAGGCGGACGATCGCGTTCGCCACAAAGACACGAAGAATACGAAGATACGTTAGGCACCAAGACACAAAGAATAGCTCTCTTCAAAAACCAAAGAATTCTTGGTGCCTTAGTGTCTTGGTGACCTAGTTTCTTCGTGTCTTCGTGGCTCACCGTCGCATAGCAGTTCTCGCGCAGATCGTCGCTCTCGACGCTGCAGCGATTGCGACACTCGTCCTCCGAATCATCTGATTTCCTCGAAATGTGAGGGTCCCCGCAGATTGCATCTCTCTGTGGCATGGCGCCGTTCACGCTTCGCCTCCTTCTGAGTCTCATCGCGGGTCTCGCCGGTGGTGTGTCTGCCGATCCCGCCACGGCCCCGCTCGCGCATGTCGCGTTTGCGGGCGCCGCCATGGTGTCGGTGTTGGCTCACGCGAATGGCTGGTGCATGGCTCGTGGCCTGGCGCCATGGGTCGCCGTTGCGAGCGTTGGATGGCTGCTGGGCATTCAGACAGTTGACCGTGCCTTGCACCCGCCACTGAGGACGACACTGGAGCAGCGCCTGGGCGGCTTTGCGTTGGAGTCGGCCCAGGATGCACCCGCGGATACACCCATCATCGTCGAAGGCAGGCTCCGACAGGACGCGGCGCTGGGTGCGACGGGTGTCATCGTCCGTCTGACGGTGGAGCGCATGTGGCCTGGTCCGCATCCCGAACGGACCTATGGAGGCGTGTCCGCGGTGATCGGCGGCGA
>DAINCF010000168.1:0-13481 GCA_036732565.1 Vicinamibacterales bacterium | reverse complement strand
GGCGTTCGCCACCTGCAGCGTTCGCTCCGGGAACAGCGCGACCTCGCCGCGAAGACCCCAAGCGCCGCGCACGGTCTCGAAGTCGCCCCCGACCATGGTGTAGCGCGGGTACTGCGCCTCTAGTCCGAGCGAGGCCTGCTCTAGAACCGGCTCGACGGGCGTGGCAATGACGTACACCGGCAACGGCTCGAAGCCGCGATAGGCGCTGACCGACCAATCGATCCGTCCGGACGTCGCGCTGAACCGCCCGCCGCCTTGCAAGTGCTTCGATGTCCGGGCGGGCTCGTCTCGTGAGATGACGATGGGCGCGCACGTGTTTGCGCCGGGAGCGGTGCACACCGCCGTCGGCTCGAGGTTGAACGGCGACGTCCCTTCCTCCAGTTGATCGAAGCGTCCGGCACGGAACACCGGCACGACGATACCCTCGAGGGCGTAGCGATCGCTCGGCAGCCACCGCGCTCGCGCAAGGCCGACCGGCATCCGCCCTTCCGTCCGGCCCTCGAAGAAGAACCGGCTGATGTCCTGCGGGTTGACGACGTCGGTCGGCAGGAACTCGTCGAGTCGCCCCCAGACGATCCGCGTGTAGCCGATGCGAATGTCGGCCTTCGGCCAGATGACATCCGCATGCACCTCTTGCGGTCGGAGAATCGCCGCGCGCGACGTGCTTCCGCTCACGCGATCCGCAACGAGGCCCTCGGCAAACCCCGATGCCGTCAGCCGGAGATGCTCGCTGACCTCGATCCGCTGGTCGATGAGCACCCGTGCCCGCAGCTCGGTGACGCGACGGCCGCTGCCGCTCTCGCGTTGCACGTTGGGCAGGACGTCTCCCTGCAGCGATACGTACCCGTCAGGACCCTGGGCGTGCGCGGTCGACGTCAGCAGCAGCCAGATGACCGTCCAGACGCATCGGCTCATGCCACGTGCGCGTCTCGCCGCGCGAGGACTGGTGCGCCATAGATGCGCGGCAGCAGCGAGATGATCGCGGGCACCAGCAACACCTCGGCGATGAAGGCCACGATCATCGACAGCGCCAGGAGCGATCCGAACCAGGCGGTCGGGCGATACTCCGACACCATGAGCACCGTGTACCCCAGCGCGTTGATGATCGTCGTCGTCAACGCTGCTCGCCCTTCGTGCATTGCCGCCGTCTGCACGGCGTCGATAGTGCTCGCGCCCGCCGCGATCTCCCGTCGATAACGTCCGATGAAGTGAATCGTGTCATCGTCCACGATGCCGAGGGTGACGCTGGCCACCATGACCGTGGCGATGTTCAACGAGATGTCGAGCCACCCCATGAGGCCGAAAACCACGATCACCGGAAACAGGTTCGCGACGATGCCGAGCACGCCGAACCGCGCCGAACGGAAGACGACGAAGATGACGCCGAATACGGTGACGAACGCCGTTCCGAAACTGCTGATCTGCGAGGTGACGATGTAGTGATCCAGCGTGGCGAAGATGCGCCCGCTCCCCGTCACGGTCGTCGTGATCTCGGTGCCGGAAAACGCCTCCGCCGCCAATCGCTCGGCGTCATTGATCTGGTCGAAGAGCAAATCGGAGCTCATCGATGCCAACTTGACCGAGATCTGCGCGCGGGAGTAGTCGCTTGCCACGACGCGCTCCAGTTCCGTACGGCCCTGGTCCGAGAGGCCGAACACGAACAGCTCCTGCGCGATCGCGTCCGAGGAAGCCGGCAGCACGTAGGCGGCCGGATCGCCGCCGTTCAGCTGCTGATGCACCCGCTTGACGTAATCGCCGACTGACACCACCTTCCGCACGTGTGGCAGCGCCTTCAGTTCCTGCGACAGGCGATCGATGCGTGCGAGGGCATCCGGCGACCGCAGCGACTCGGGCGGACCCTCGAGCAGGACGTTGAAGCTGTAAATGCCGCCCAGCTCTCGGTCAATCACCGATGCCGATTGCGTCAGCGGGTGCCCGGCTGCGAAGAAGTTGATGTGGTTGGTGTCCACCCGCAACCGGGTCATGCCGGCAGCGGTGACGACGGCCACGATGCCCATCACCGTCAGCACCGGACCGGGCCGGCGGAACGCAAACGCGCCGACACGACGCATCGGGCCCGTGAACCAGGATTCCTGGGGCGGCGGGTGCGGATCGGGCCTCACGAACGTGAGCAGCGCCGGCACGAACGCCAGGGAGAGAACGAAGTCGATCATGATGCCGATGGCCGCGCCGATACCGAACGTCTTCACGGCGACCACGTCGCTGGTGGCCAACGAGAGCATGCCGAGCGCTGTCGTTCCGCTGGCCCCGAGCAGGGGGGCGAAGAGATGACTGATGGACGACCGAAACGCCTGTTCCTTGCTTCCGGAGACGCGCAGCTCGTGATCGAAATGCTGCACGATGTGCACATCGTCGGCGATCGCCAGCACGACGACGAGCGGTGTGAGCATGCTGGTCAGGACGTTGAACGAGAACCCGAACGCCGCGTAGAGACCCAGCGTCCAGAGCACGCTGACACCAATCGCCAGGGCGATCAGCAGCGTCTTCCGAATCGATCGGAACATGACGTAGAGCGCCGCGAGCGTGATCAGGAGAATCGGCGGCGTCAGGTTTCGGGTGTTCGCGATGGTGACGCGGTTGTAGGTTTCGCTGATCTCGAGGCTCCCGTTGAAGTACGCCTCGAATCCCGGCGGCAGCTGCGCGGTGACGATGTCGCGGATGCGAGCGATGACGCCGGCCCGCGCATCGTCGATCCGATCCTCGTCGAAGCTGACGATGATCGCGACGACCCTGCCATCGTCGGACACGAGGTCGCCGCGCATCAACGGATCGTCGATGGCATCCGCCTTGACCACCGCGGCATCGGCGTCCGAGTCCATCCGGTGCTCGAGGATCGGCGTGACCTCGATACCACCATCGTCGTCCGGCGTCGCCGGTAGGGGGCGGACGATGTTGGCCGTCGCGAGGCTCTGCACCCGCGAGACCATCTCGACGCGCTCGATGTCGGCGGTGACGCGATCCAGGAACTGGAGCCCCACTGGCGTGAAGACGCGGTCGCCGCGGATGGCGACAATCAGGTTCCTGGTGCCGCCGAACTCGTCGCGGAAACGATCGTAGACCTGGTAGACCGGGTCGTCCTTCGACACCCATGCGCTCAGATCGTTGTCGATGGCGGTGAGGTCGGCTGCGGGCGCGAACCACACGGCGCCCAGAATCACCAAGACGACCACTGGGACCCGCCATCGATACAGGGCGGTGATGACGACGTCCGGCAGCGTCATCATCGTGCGCGCTGCTCCAGCTCGCGTCGCGTGAACGCGCTGTCGGTGAGTCCGACGTTGTAGCGTGCAGTGTTGACCGTCAGCTCCGTCCGCGTGCGCTGCAGGTCGTTGGCCATCGACAGCGCCATGGCCGTCCAGATGCCATCGATCTGCCGGAGATCGCGCACCTCGTATCGCTTCTCGCGCTCGGTGCGCCGGTTGTAGATGTCGGCGCTGACCACGACGAAGTTGTCCTTGCGAACGAGCGACACGACGCGCGGAAATGCCGCCTGCAGGTCGCGGCTCTTCGACTCGAGACGCCACACCGGAAACGCCTCGCCGGTGGGGCTCGTCCACGTCGCATCGCGCTCGACGATGGCGTACTGATAATCGTTCAGCTCGCGTCCACCGATGTCCTCGTACGACAAATCGCTGCCGACGAAGCTCTCCTGCTTCTCAGCGCCGGCGATGCGCCGGACGCGGCCGAGCGAGGGGAGGTAGAGAAACCGTTCGTCCTCGGCCGACGGGTGTTCCCAGACGAGGAGACCGGTGCCCTTGATGTCGTTCGGCGCGTCGAATCGCACCAGCACCCGATCGCCGCGCGCGCCCGACGCTCGCAGGGTGGTCACCGTCAATCCCCGCGCGCGCGTCCGCGACTGTCGGTCGAACAAAGTCATGGTCATGTCGAGGCGAGAGTCTCTGCCGGTATCGCGCTCGTCGGCCTGCATGGCGATCCAGTCCGCCGACTCTTCGCCCGGAGCGGGTCGCTGCGCGGCCGGCACGGCGACGCCGATCGACGAGATGAATAGCAGCAGTGTGCTGAGCGCGAACCGAGAGACGAGAGAGCTCAAGTCTCGATTATGTGAACACCTTCACAAGACGGCAAGCCTGTCCGGTCCGGCTTAGGCGGACCAGAACGGCTAAAGACCCGCACCTACGGTCGTTTCGGCCGCAACCGTGTCCGCGGCCTTGGGCTCGCTCAGGCTGCTCAGCGCCACGGCGCATGCGAAGAGCATGAGGGCGGCGGCGCCGATGTAGGGGACGGTCAGGCCGAAGCGGTCGAAGAGAAAGCCACCCCAGACGGGGCCGACCACGCGGCCGAGACTGGCCAGCGATTGGGCCAAGCCCAGGACGCCGCCTTGATCGCCTGGATCCGACATGCGCGACACCATCGACGACAGTGACGGCGAGTTGAAGCCCATGCCCAGCGCGAGCACGCCAAGCACGGCCATGAGCGTCGGCACGCCCGGCGCGAACGGCACCGTGGCAATCGCCAGGCCCATGGCCGCCAACGCGATCGGAATCAGTCGCCGCTCACCGACATGCGGCACAACCCGGCCGACGAGGACGCCCTGGACCAGCGCGAGCACCGCGCCTATGAACGCGAAGACGTAGCCAATGGT
This sequence comes from Vicinamibacterales bacterium, assembly GCA_036732565.1. Classification (GTDB taxonomy): domain Bacteria; phylum Acidobacteriota; class Vicinamibacteria; order Vicinamibacterales; family UBA2999; genus JAIVJN01. The sequence goes on along the minus strand of DAINCF010000168.1, from coordinate 8,857 downwards.
TGCCGCGGTGAAGCCGAAGCGACGCTCGCTGAACAGCGCGAACGTGGCTTCGAAGCTGGAGAACGCGGCCGTCACGATGAAATAGAGCGCGAGCAGGACCATGAGCTGCGGCCGCAGCAGGGCGCGCCGAAACGCGGCGATGCGCCCGAGGCGTTCCGCGGTCGGCTGGCCGTGCCGGGACTCTGGCAACAGGAACCACGCCGCGACGAAGTTCGCGAGGCACAGCGACGCGGCACACCACATCGGCGCGGATGGGCCAAAGTGCGTCAGCGTGCCGCCGATGGCGGGACCAAAGACAAAGCCCAGGCCGAACGCCGCGCCCACCAGCCCCATGCCCCGCGCGCGGTTCTCGTGCGTCGTCACATCCGCGATGTAGGCCTGCGCCGTCGCGATATTGGCGCCGGCGATGCCGCCGACGATGCGCGCGACGAAGATCAGCGTCAGTGAATCCGCCAGCGCCAGCGCGGTGTACGACGCACACGATCCCAGCAGCCCGAACAGGATGATGGGACGACGGCCGATGTGATCCGACCAGCGCCCCCACACCGGCGCGAACGCGAACTGCATCAGCGAGAAGACCGAGCCCAGGAGGCCGACGATCAGCCCGTTGGCGCCGAACGACTCCGCGTAGAACGGCAGCAGCGGAATGATGATGCCGAAGCCGAGCAGGTCGATGAAGACGGTGAGGAAGATGATGACGAGCGGCGACAATCCACCGATCTTATCGCGAGACCGTAAGGGCGGCTCGCGAGCCGCCCCTACGAGCGTTGAATCGACCGAAGATGCAGCCAGATCGACAGGGCTGTGTAGTAGATCGGGAACACGAGAGACAGGGTGAGCCACGGACCCGTGGGGTCGGGAAGCCGCCACAACGTCCAGATCATCAGCGCGCCCCAGACCACGCCGAGCGTCACCGTCGTCCGCCGCAGCGTGACCGTGCGCGACGGGTAGATGTAGCGAATCGGCACGAAGACGAGAACGGCCAGGGACAGCAGCAAGACCGCGGTCACGACCGGTGTCAGGCGCCACACGTACAGATAGAGCGCGACGATGTTCCAGTAGGACGGGAAGCCGGTGAAGAAGTAGTCGCCGGCGTTGACCTTGGCCTCCGCCTGACTGAAACCGTACGCGCTGGCCAGGAGCACGACGATGGCGACCGCGACGCCCCACGTCGGCGGCAGCAGCCCCGCTTCGAGCAGCAGCAGCACGGGCACGAAGACATACGTCAGGTAGTCGACGATGTCATCGAGCTTGCTGCCGTCGAACGACGGCAGGCGTTCCTTGACACGGAGCGCGCGGGCGAGCCACCCGTCGGTGGTATCGATGACGGTCGCCAGCGTCAGCCACAGAAACGCGTCGCGAAATTCTCCGGCGAAGACATCGAGGGTCGCGTAGAGCGCGGCCACCGCGCCCATCGCCGTATAGACATGCGCGACCCACGGCACGATCACAATGCTGAAAGATCCCGTTGAAACCAGCCTTGGGCCGTTCCGTAGGAACGGACCGGGAGTCGCTCCCCACGCGCTCGGCAGCCCGTCGACTCCAGGTTGATACGCTCCATCAGAGTCGCCGCTCGGCGTTCGGAAACGTCTGCCAGACCGGCACGCCGCAGAAATGCGAGCCCTCGGTGCACCGCGGCGACACGATGCGATTACGCAGCACACACGGCGGCCCGAGAAATCGCGCGAGACGCGGGTGAACCTCGGCGACCTGCTCGACCTCGTCCATCGAGGCCCGATAAATCTCTTCCTGGGCGTTGAAGCACGTGCGGAGCGTCCATTTATGCTGCAGCGCGATCAGCGGTCCAGATTCCACCAGACGCAAGGCCTTGGCGTTGGGCAGGACATACAGCGCGAACTCGAGCGGCACTCCTAACTCCAGCAGCCGGTTCTTCGCCTTCCACGCATCGACCATCGCACGCTCGAAGACCACGCTCGCCCGAGGATGCTTTCGGATGAGCGCAGGCGTCACGTAATCGGGCCTCTCGGTGTCCGCGAACGTCAGCAGGGGACGCGAGGCCGGCACCATGCGATGGCGTTGATCCTGCGAATCCGCCGTGTGGCTCAACTTCTTGTCGAAGACGTAGGTGGCATGGTGCAACGCCCGCATCAGCGGTGAGTGATACGAGACGTTGAGCATCTCGACGCGATAACGATTGCGGGCGGGGTTCATCACCCGATCGATCGCCTCGTCATCGTCGAGCTCCGCTTCGCTGAGACCGAATGTCGAGCGCACCGCGTCGGCCACGAGCGCCTCCGCCCGCGTGGACCAGTCGCGCAGGCGCGAGACGCGACCGCCAAGCCGGCGATCGAAGTCGGCCGCAAAGGCGTCTCCGGCCGCCCGGGGATGCGGGAACGCGGCTTCCGGCAGGTCCCCGGCGGCGAGGGTTTCGAGACCCACCTTCTCGAAGAAGAACGGGTCCTCCTGCTTCACCAGGTTCACCATCTCGCCGATGACGAGCTTCGCCTCGTGCGGGGTGTCGCCGGCGTTCAGCATCCGGTGAAGCCGATGGAGCACGATGCCGGACACGGTGTGCACCATCGACGTGAACGCGCCGAGCGGGATGACGTAGCGAGCGGTCTCGATCGCCTTTTTCTCCGCTTCGCGCTCCACCGCACGGAGACGTTCAAGCGAATTCGTCGGGCGAACGTAACGGAGCTCCTTGAGGATGGCCCAGGCCTCGTCTTTGAGCAGCGCCGACAGTTCCGCGTAGGCGTCCCATGCCTGCAGCACGGCGGTCGTGTAGACGTCCAGCGCCTCGCCCTCGATCGGCGGGACGAACGCCCGCGGCTCGCGCAGCTTCACATAGCGTTGACTGCTCTGCTCGGAGTTGTAGAACGGATAGGCATGGAGCACGCTCCAGACCAGCTGGCGGGAGATGTTCTCCATGCCGAACTCGAACGAGGCGTGCTGGAAGACGGTGTGGTGACCGCCGTCGAAGGTCAGCGGGCCGATCGAATCGCGCTGCTTGTCGGTGATCTCAGACGGGTCGATGACGCGCGGCGAATAGCAGGTCCGCGCGGCGGCGATGGCGCTGTCGTACGGCATCGCGGGGCTGGCTCGCAGCGAGATCTTCGGAGGGGCAGTATCGAGTGCGACCGAGAGTCCCACGGAAGAAAGTATAGCCGTAGGGCGGCTCGCGAGCCGCCCCTACTCGTCCTCTTCTTCCTCTTCTTCGCGCTTGCGATGATAACGCGAGTACTCCTGCAGATAGGTCAGAGACCCGAACGTGCGCATGCGATCGAAGAACAGGATGCCGTCGAGGTGGTCGGTCTCGTGCTGCATGACGCGCGCGGGGTAGTCCTCGGCATCGATCTCGATGCGCTTGCCGTGGCGATCCAAGGCGCGCACGATGATGTGCGCGGCACGCGGCACGCGGCCCTGAATCTCGGGGATGCTGAGGCACCCTTCCCATCCCTCCAGCATCTCGCTGCCGATCACGGTGATCTCGGGGTTGACGATGGCCACCGCGTCGCCTTCGCCTCGTCCCTCGTCATCGAGATGCGCCACGAACAGACGCACGCCTTCGTGCACCTGCGGCGCCGCCAGGCCCACGCCCGCGTACTCGTCCATCGTCTCCATCATGTCGTCGATCAGCTTCTGCAGCGCGACGGTCTTGAGCTCGCGCGGCTCGATCGGTCGCGCCTGCTCGCGCAGGACGGGATGCCCCATCCGTGCGACTTTCAGAATCGACATACTGGGGATCTTATACTTCAAGGTGCCCAGGGTGCCCGAGGTGCGCGGGGTGCCCAGGGTGCGCAACCATCACGGCACGTCGGGCACCTCGGGCACCTTGGGCACTTTGGGCACCTTGCATTCACACGACTCCTCCCCACCGTTTCGCTTCTGCCCGGTCTGTGGCTCTGTGCTCGAGCCGCGCGTGTTGAAGATCACCGAGCCGAAGCGGCTGGTGTGCACCAGCCCGTCGTGCGGGTTCGTCTTCTATCTGGACCCGAAGATCGCGGTGGGCACGGTCATTCGCGTGGGAGAGGCTGGGGAGATCGTGCTGGTGCGGAGGGCCATCGAGCCAGGCTACGGTAAGTGGGTATTTCCGGGTGGCTACGTCGATCGCGGCGAGGAGATCACGCTCGCCGCGCTGCGCGAGGCGCGCGAGGAATCGGGGCTCGACGTCCGCATCGACCACCTCATCAACATCTACTCGTACGCCGGCCGCACTCCGATCGTCGTCGTCTACGCGGCGACGAAGATCGGCGGCGAGCTGGCGGTGGACGATGAAGGGCTCGAAGCGAGGACGTTCGATGAAGCCTCGATCCCGTGGGACGACCTCGCGTTTCGCAGCACGCGCGAAGCGCTGCGCGATTATCTCGATGGCTTGAGGCTCAAGACCTGAGACTCGAGACTCAGGGCCTGAGACCCTGGGGCTGCGTCAATCGGACAGCCCTTCGGCCTTACGCTCTGCCGCCGTGATCTTCCCGCCGGCCGCTCGAATCTCGTCCTCGCGGCTCACGATGGTCGCCGACGGCGTGACGAAGCGCTTCACCACGGCCGCTGTGTCCGGCACCATCAGCTTCTGCATGAGGAACGCAAACTGATCTTCGAGCGTCTGGCCGATGGTGGCGCGCACCTCCGCTGGCAGGTCCCACACGTGCTTCTTGAACGGGCCAATCGCCTTCTTGCGTGCTTTGTAGAGGAACTGTTCCTCGGTGTCCTTCGGCTTCTTCTCTTCCTGCGCGTGCTCGCGCACCCAGGCGTACATCTCCTCTTTCAGCGCCGCGGGGAACTGTGGATGGTCGTACACCATGTTCTGGAAGTTGGTCGCCAGGTGAATCTCGCAGGCGCCGACGCGCGGGAACGCATCGAACGCGTCCGCGCCGAGCGTCGACGCGCCATGCTGCACCGCGCCGGCCAGTCCGTACGCGTCGCGCGCGACCCGTGACAGCTCCTCGAGCGCCACCAGGTCGATCTTGACGTCGCTCCGCACCTTGCCGTCCGGGCCGACGAAGCCGCCGTGCGCGGTGCCGGTCTGCACGCTGATCTTGCTGATGCCGGTGAGGTCGCCGTCCTTCTCCGCGAGCGCGCGGTTGTAGCCCTTCATATAGGCGTGGAGCTCGTGGACGTCGGAGTTCTTGCCACCGACTTCGCCGATCTCACCGCCCACCGAGATGGTGACGTCCGCCGGTTCCTGCTTGCGGATGAAGGCCGAGAAGTCCGCCGCGAGCTGACAGTTGACGGCCTGCTGCTCGTCGAGCGTCGGCTTCTCGAGGTCGACGAGCGTCGACGTATCGATATCGATGTTGTAGAAGCCGGCGGCGATCTCCTCGGCGATGAGGCCGCGCAGCGTCTCGATCTCCTTATCGCGGTCGGGACCCGCCCACTTCTTGGCGTTGACCTGCACGTGATCGCCCTGCAGGAACAGCGTCCCCGTGAAGCCTTCGCGCAGGGCGGCCGCCATCATGATCGCGGCGTACTCGTGCGGACGCTGCTCGCTGTAGCCGATCTCCGACCGCGCGATCTCGAGGATGAACGCGCCCGCCGACAACCGCTTCGCCGCGCGGAACACGGCGCGCCCGGTGTCATAGGCCATCATGCGGACGTTGATTGCCGGCACCGTGAAGCCACCGGCGTCTTTGCGTCCCATGGCCATGTAGAGATCGTGAATGGACGCGAAACGAAGACCCGCCGCCGCGCCCAGGTGCCGCAGCACCCACCGCGCCGTGCCCTTGATCTCGGGATCGGAACCAAAGGCGGCGGTGGACGCCAGCCGATCGATGAGCTCCGGCGACACCGGGCTCGAGACGGTCACGCGGTCGGACAACACGACCGCGGCCGGCTTCAACGCTTCGGTCAGTTCCTTGACGGATGGGAAAACCATTGGACCCTCACTCGACGCCCCGCCGGAGGCGGGGCAAGCCAACGCTGTGCCTGGCGAGGCGAAGCCCCGCTAGGCAACCGGCGATGTTATCACCGGATACTCGAAGCGCTCTACGACGGTCGCGGTCACCGCGCTGGAGACCATGTCGTCGATCGGCAGGTCACGCTCGGCGTGCACTACCTCAGCCATCCGCGCGCGGGTGACGGGGTGGCGAGGCGTGAACAGCGTACAGCAGTCCTCGTCCGGCTCGATCGAGATCGCATAGGTACCGATGCGCTCGGCCGTCGCGGTGATTTCTTCCTTGTCCGATCCGATCAACGGACGAAACACCAGCAGCGCGCTCGCAGGATCGATCACGGCGAGGTTGTCGACGGTCTGTGATGCCACCTGCCCGACCGAGTCTCCGGTGACCAGCGCACGCGCGCGCACCTCGTGCGCGATGCGCTCGGCGATCTTCAGCATCAGGCGGCGATACACGATCACGCGCATGGCACCAGGCACGGTCAACGTGATCTGTCGTTGCAATTCCCCGAAGGGCACCAGATACAGACGGGAGTCGCCCTGGTACTCCGTGAGCACGCGCGTCAGCTTCCGGGCCTTGTCCTGAGACGTGCGCGACAGAAACGGATAGCTGTGAAAATGGACGAACGTCGCCGAGCAACCACGCCGCATCATGCGCCACGCGGCCACGGGTGAGTCGATGCCGCCCGAGAGCAGCACCGTGACACGACCGGCGGTGTTGGTCGGCAACCCGCCGGCGCCGGGGAGCTTGCCAAAGTAGTAGAACGCCTCGTTCGGGAGGATCTCGACGCCGATCACGAGGGCGGGCGATGAGAGATCGACCTTCCATCCGCGCGCGGCGACCACGCGCGCGCCGAGCTCGCGTTCGACGAGCGGCGAGGGAATGGGGAAGCGCTTGTCCGCGCGACGCACGGCGATGCGAAAGCTGGCCACCGGCCCCGACGGGAGGTCGCGCAGAATGGCGTCACCGAGCACATCGAGATCCAGCGTGGTGCGTCCGGCAATCGCGAAGTTCGCGAACCCGAACACCCGGCTCATGCGCTCCCGCACCTCCGTCCAGGCCGCGTCGGACCCGAGCACCACCTCGACCCGCCCCATCGGCGTCCGCACCTGTCGCACGTCGAGACCGGCGAGCGCGGCTCGGACGTTTCGGATGAGCTGCTGCAGAAACCAGGGACGGTTCTTCCCTTTGAGCGCCAGCTCCTGATAGTGGGCGATGACGGAGGTCATCAGCTCCATGTTAGCTCTGAGAACCGCAGAACCTGAGAACCCCGGAACCGAGACCCCCGGAACCCCAGAACCTACCACCTCGTCTCGGACACGCCCGCCCGATGGTTCACGACGCGGGCCATGACGAACAGCAGATCCGAGAGGCGATTCAGATACACACGGATGGTGGGATCCGACGCCTCCTCGCCGAGGCCGATGACACTGCGCTCGGCGCGCCGACACACCGTGCGCGCGAGGTGGAGCACCGCGGCGGCCATCGTGCCGCCCGAGAGAATGAACTGGCGCAGCGGCGGCAACTCGGCGTCGAGCGTGTCGATCCATGTCTCCAGTTGCGTGATGCGCGCGTCGGAGACCGCGGCCTTGGTCACGCGCGCGGCGATCTTGTGGCGCGGGTCGGCGAGCTGCGCCCCGAGGGCGAACAGGTCGTGCTGGATCGTCGTCAGCATCGCGGCCAGATCGTCGGCCGGGCCCGCGGCGACCGCGACGCCGAGGCTGGCCTGGACCTCGTCGACATCGCCATAGGCGGCGACACGCGGGTCGTTCTTGCTGACGCGCGTGCCGTCGAACAGGCTTGTCTCCCCGGCGTCGCCCGTCTTCGTGTAGATTTTCACTGTCTCGATTATAGGGGCGCTACCTGCACACTCTCCCACCGCCACCACTGCGCCAACGGTTCCGTCGCCATCTCCTCTCGTGGTATCGCACGCATGGTCGGTCGCTGCCGTGGCGGACGACCGACGACCCGTACCACATCCTCGTGTCTGAGGTCATGCTGCAACAAACCCAGGTCGATCGGGTGCTGCCCAAGTACGAGGAGTGGTTGGAGAAATACCCGTCGTTCGAAGCGCTGGCGGCAGCGGAAATCGACGAGGTCGCCGACACGTGGCGACCGCTCGGCTACAACATCAGGCCGCGCCGGCTGCATTCCATTGCGCGCGAGGCAGTGGCGAACTACGGTGGGCAGCTGCCGTCGGACCAGGAGACGCTGCTGTCGTTCAAGGGCATCGGCGCGTACACGGCCGGCGCCATTCGCAGCTTTGCCTTCCGACAGCGCGCCGCGATTCTGGACACCAACGTCGCCCGCGTGCTCTTTCGAGTCTTCATCGGCACCGGCGATCCCAAGAGTCACGCGATGAAGAAACAGTTGTGGCTGCTCTCCGACGCGCTGGTGCCGCGACGAGACGTCTTCGACTTCAACCAGGCCCTGATGGATTTCGGTGCGCTGCTCTGCGTGGCGCGCAAGCCGAAGTGCTTGGTTTGCCCGATGAAGGGCTTCTGCGTCGCCTATCCGTTCACGCCCGACGTTCAGGTCAAGAAGCGTGACTGAGCCCGCGCCCAGCCGCATCGTCGTCGTGGCAGCGGTCATCGAGCGCGAGAATGCGTTCCTGCTGACGCTCCGATCGCCCGGCACGCACCTCGAGGGACACTGGGAGTTTCCCGGTGGGAAGTGCGAACCGACGGAGACGCACGAAGAGGCGCTTCGGCGTGAGCTCTTCGAGGAGCTCGACATCGTGACCGATGTCAAAGAGCGTGTGCACCAGGTCACGCATGCGTATCCCGAAAAGATCGTGGAGCTGCATTTCTACCGCTGCGAGTTCGCCGGCCAGGCCAAGCCGATGCTCGGACAAGGCCTGCGCTGGGTGCCACGCGGTGAGCTGACCGCGCTCCCGTTCCCAGAGGCCGACCTCGAGTTGGTCCGCACGCTCGCCCACGACTTGAGGTAGGGGCGGTTCGCGAACCGCCCCTACACCGTCGCTGCACCGACATCGCGCTTCG
>DAINCF010000167.1:0-13493 GCA_036732565.1 Vicinamibacterales bacterium | reverse complement strand
ACCTCGCCGCGTTGGGCGGCACGCATGTCGGGCGTCTCCAGCGCAGTCTGCGTACCGACGCGTGTGCGGCTGCTCCAGAGGGTTCACGGCGGAAGAGCCCCCGATGGGTGGCAGAGGCTCTGCTCGGCAGCGCCAGTCGTCAACTGCGACCCGTCGGGGACGTGCCCACCGCGAACCCTCTGGAGCAGACCGCTCACCGAATGCTGGCAGACCATGCTGCAGGCGGTCCTGCACGCGCGACGCGTGCGGCGGTGAGGTTTTACACCGAACCGCTTCAGTGGCCCGGCGCAGCCGGGCTGCGAACGGAGCCCCGGACTTGCGAACTTGGGCGTTTCGGTGGCGTAGTGAGGCGCCGCGCCGAATCTCCCGGAGCCGCCGGAAGCGTGGTCTGCCGGTCTGCGGAAGCGGGTTCGCGGCGGGCACATCCCCGACGGGCCAACGTCGGTATCTGCACCGTGAGGTAGTAATCGTGAATTCCTGCCCAAGTGATGATGACGGTCTAAGACCCACTAAATTCGGCGAAGAATTCGCCGAGCGCGTGGGCAGTCTGCTCCGGCCTCTCCTCAGGAAAGAAATGGCCGCCATCGATTGCGTGTCCGCGGACATCGTCGCCCCACGCACGCCACAAGCCGAGGGGTCCACCATCGTCGGCGTACCACGTGTCGAGAGCGCCTGTGGCGCTCCACAGCGCGAGAAGCGGGCACACGATGCGATGACCGCGTTGCAGGTCGAGGCGGTCATGCTGCCGGTCGATGGTCGCCGCGGCGCGATACTCCTCGCAGATCGCATGAGCGTGACCTGGGCCTCGAAGCGCCAGCACGTAAGCGGCACGGACCTGGGGAGGAAACGTCGTCGCGGGAGAGCCCCACGCCGACAGCGCGTTGTCGACGATGGCGTCTGCGGCGGCTTCCAGAATGCGTTCGGGCAACGGCTCAGGCTGCGCGAGCAACGACCACGGCCAGAAGCCGAGCGCAAGCCGTGCGTCGGCGCGTGCCCACGCGGTCTCCGTCGGGATGATGTCGAGCACGGCGACACGATCGACGCGATCGGGATGATCTAGGGCCATGCGGTACGCAACGCGACCGCCACGATCGTGTCCAGCAACCGCAAAGCGCGAGAATCCCAGATGCTCCATCACGGCCAGCATGTCTTGCACCATCGCCCGCTTGGCGTACGGCGCGTGATCCGGGGTGGACGCCGGGCAGCCACTGCCTCCGTAGCCGCGTAAGTCGGGGCACACGACGGTGAACCGTTTAGCCAATGTCGGCGCAACGCCGCGCCACATCAGATGGGTCTGGGGAAAGCCGTGCAGCAAGAGGATCGGCGGCCCAGACCCGGCCGAACGCACGAAGATCGTGGTGTCCGCTGTCCGGATCTCGGCCGCCGTAAAGTCGTCCATTACGCTCGCCGTTGCAGCTCCTTTGCCACCTCTTCGAGGCGGTCGTAACTGAGAGCGGCGCCCTTCGCCATGCCGGTGCCAAGCACCATATCGCGAACCTCGAGCGAGGGATACGACGCGGTGACCGTGAGCCGGGTCTTGCCATTCTCATCGGTCAGGGTCGCCGTGACCACGGACTCAGCGTCTGGAAACGGTTCGTAGATCTCGGTGAAGACGATGCGGTCGGGTGGGTTCACTTCCCGATAGACGCCGTAGAATGCGGCGTCGCCTTTCGGATGGCGGTTGACGAAACGCCACTTGCCGCCGGGCCGCAAGTCCACCTCGCACACGGGCACGGAGTAGCCCTCGCCGAGGTTGCCCCACCACCGCATGATGTGCTCGGGCTTGCTCATCGCTTCGAACACCAGATCTCGCGGCGCATCGAACAGGCGCGTCAAGCGGATCTCTTGATCCGACGGAGTGGTGACGTTGAAGGTATCGCTATTTGCTGCGCCGCTTGCGGTCATGTTTCGTCTCCTTTGACTTCTGTTGCTTCTGCTTCAGTTCTTGTAGATAGCTCTCCAACCGATCGAAGCGCTGTTCCCAGAGCGCGCGATAGCGCTCGGCCCAGTCCGCCACGTCTTTGATCGGCCCGGCTTCGAGGCGGCAGGGGCGCCACTGCGCGTCGACCCTGCGGGCGATCAGGCCCGCCCGCTCCAGCACGCGCAGGTGTTTCGAGACGGCGGGCAGGCTCATCTCGAACGGCTCGGCCAGCTCGGTGACGGCACACTCCCCCGACGCGAGCCGCGCGAGAATGGCCCGCCGAGTGGGGTCGGCCAGGGCCGCGAACGTCGTGCTCAGGTGGTCGCTCGCCATACGCATTGAACCAATAGGTTAATTAACATATTGGTTTAATACAACCGATGGCGCGGCCACGTCAAGGACTTTTTTTCGAAGGACTTTTTTTCGAAGTGTCTTTTTTCGAAGGCCTTTTTTAGAAGGCTACTGTCTCGCGACCTTGGTCCCGTCGAAGTATCGGTACTCGCGGCCGCCGGCGCTGACGATCGAGAACATCCCGGTCAGCGCATAGCGGCCATCCTCGGTGCGCACGGTGTGCTCGACGGCCTTCACGGCCGTGCGGTCCACCGCTGCCCCGTCGATCAACGCCTCGTCGAGCGATCGTCCCTGCACGGAGGGTGGAACCGCGAGGCCGAGCAGCTTCAGGAACGTCGGCGCGAAATCCACGTTGGCGCTCGGCACGTCGACCACGACGCCGCGCTTGATATCGGGGCCCGCGGCGATCAGCGTGTTGTGCACGTCCCACGGACTCGAGCTGCCATGCCCCGCCGTGCCGTTCGACGCCGTGGTGCCGCGAAACCCGTGCGTGTTGGCGGCGTCGGTCCAGTCGGGCGAGAACAAGACCTGCGCCGACCGATCGTGGTTCCAGCGCACGGCATCGAACGACAACGTACCTGGGACCGTCCCCTCGAACGATCCGGGCTTGGCCGCCGCGGTGAAGATCGCGCCCACGCCCTTCGTCTGCTGCAGTGCCTGCGCGATCGTGGTGACGGTCGCCGCATCGCGGTCGCGCACGTAGATCGCGCCGGCGCCCGCCACGACGCGCGGCGTCCCATCAGCGTTCGCGCGCATGAATGGCTTCAAGAGCGCGGAGAGATCGATGGCACCGGTGTAGGTCGAGAAACCGTGATCCGAGGTTACCCAGATGTTGTACGACTCGAACAGACCCGCAGCCCTGAGGCCGTCTTCGATCCGTTTGATCTCGCGATCGACGTGCCTGAGGATCTCGACCGTCGCTGGGTCCCCTATTCCCTTCTCGTGCGCGGTCGAGTCGAGATCGCTGAGCCACAAGACGGTCACCGTGGGATCGACCTTCGGAAGGCCGACCTTCAGGAGCGCATCGACGGCATAGCGATCGCCCGTGCCCGCCGGCGCACCGTCGGTCGGTCGCGGCCCGATCGTGGCCATCTCCGCGCGCAACGACTCCGGGAGCACGAACTGATCGTGCAGCATCGCGCCCCCCGCCACGGTGTGGTTGTTGAGATACGCCGATCCGCTCGACCCCGAGCTGACGACGAGCATCTTGCGCCCGGCCTTCTGAAGGGACTCACCCAGCGTCGGCGCGGTGAGCAAACGCGGTTCGGTCGCGGCAATGCTCAGCAGGTTGTTGCGGTCGCCGGTATCGAGAAACTTCGCTGCATCAACCTTCGGGAAGAACACGGAGTTGCCCATCAGGCCATGCGTCTGCGGGTACGCGCCGGTCGAGATCGACGAGGCGTTCACGCGCGTCACGGTCGGGTAGACCGAGTGGTGGCGATCGAACACCGCACCGCGCTTGCCAAGCGCCGTGAGATTCGGCATCACCTCTGCCGTGACGTAGTCGGGTCTGAGGCCGTCGATCAGAATGAGGAGATGGCGCCGGGCCTGCGCCTGTTGCGACGACGCGCCTGAGCCGTAGGCGGCGATCAGCGCGGCCAGCATGGCGCACAGGGCAATGCGGAGCCCGAGGGAACGAACGGCGAGGACGGTGGTCACGGCGCGCCATCATACTCAACACGCGCGACATTCTTGCTCGACGCGCACATTACACGACCGTCGGCCGTTCGTAACCGTACGGCAACGCCGCCGTGGTCCACTAGTGGAGCGTATCGACAGGATAACTGCCATCAACCGAGAGCTCGGGGAGCAGTTTGCGGGCCGCTCCTACGGAACGGCCCAGTTGTGATTTCAACTGTACTTCCCACTAGATTGCCAGGATTGGCGCCTCGCTGGAAATTCCTTCCGCGCCAGGAACGCAACCCATGAGCAAACAGAAAGTGGACACCGAAACTCGGCTGCGCGCATTGGAGTTGGCGACCGAGATCGCCGCCGAGGCCGCGAGCAACCCGAACGTCGTCTGGATGATCGAGTTCCAGGAAGAGCTCGTGGAACGGCTCTATCGGAAGATGATGGCGCTCCTCACCGAGGAGGGCGCACAGGATCGTGAGGCCGTCGAGGCCGAAGACGAGGACAAAGCCGCGAAGAAGAAGCGGAAGAAGAACGAAGCCGTCGAGCAAGTCGCGTAACGCCGCCCATGTCGGAGTGACGCCTCGGTCGGCGATACCCTAATCGGCTGAGATCGGCCGGAGAAGGAGTATCGTCTCCGCACCACGAGGAGTCATCGACATGCTCAGGATTACGGTTCTTGCGCTGATCGTCGCCGGCGCCGGCCTGCTCGCCCAGCAGGCGCCGCCACAGCCAGCAGCACAGGGGACACCGCTCCCCCTCGGCGTGCCCAGCCCAAACGCCCCCAAAGGCAAGTTTCCCGATCAGGGGTACGTCCCAGACGGCTGGCATCCACACGCCGGCAGTCTGCTCAAGTACGGCGTGCAGATTCGGTTCGGTGAAGAGCCCGAGACGATGCCCGAGGGCATGAAGTTCGGCCGCGTCTCCGCGGTGACCACCGACACCCGCAACGAGGTCTACGTCTTCAAGCGCGATCCGAAGACCGATCAACTGGTGGTCTTCGACGCGGAGGGCAAATACCTTCGCTCGTGGGGCAAGGGGATGTTCGACCGGCCACACGGCATCCGCGTCGACCGCGACCAGAACGTGTGGGCGGTCGACGACGCCGGTCATCAGATCTTGAAGTTCACGCGCGACGGCAAGCTGTTGCAGACGCTGGGAACGAAGGGCGTCTCGGGCAGCGACGCCAAGACCTTCAATCGTCCGACCGACGTCGCCTGGGACTCCAAAGGCAACCTCTACGTGTCGGACGGCTACGGTAATACCCGTGTCGTGAAGTTCGACAAGGCCGGCACCTATGTGACGACGTGGGGAACGGCGGGAAGCGGACCGAGTCAGTTCCGGGTGCCGCATTCGATCGGCGTCGACTCAAAAGATCGGGTGTACGTCAGCGACCGCGAAAACAACCGTATCCAGATCTTCGACGAGAACGGCAAGCTGCTGAAGACCTGGGACCACCTCGGGTGCACGCAGAGCCTCTTCATCACGCCCAAAGACGAGATGTGGGTGCTCACGCACCGCAACAACACCGAGAACATCACCTACGACACGCTCGCCGGCCAGCTGATGAAGATCGACATCGAGTCCGGCAAGATCCTCGGCGCGATGGAGTCCCCCGGTCACATGCTGACGGTGGCGCAGACCGGCGACATCTACGTGGCGAGCCTCACCGGCAACGTGTTCAAGTGGCAGCCGAACTCGCACTGGCCGCTCAGGGTTCCCCGGTGAAGCGGCACGTCGGATGAGCTCGCGCGTGCGTCGACCATGAGATGTCGATAGCGCGCCCGCTCAGTCGACGTGTAAGTAGAGACCGGAGGCACCCGCGATGAGACCCCTCACCTTGAACATGTTTCTGACCCTCGACGGCGTGATGCAAGCACCGGGCGGCCCTGAAGAAGACCGCTCCCACGGTTTTGCGTATGGTGGGTGGTCGGTCCACTACTGGGACGATGTGATGGGGCAGCAGATGGGCGCCTACATGGGCAAACCCTTCGACCTGCTGCTCGGCCGGAAGACGTACCAGATCTTTGCCGCGCACTGGCCGCGCGTCACCGAGGAGCAGTCGCCCGGGGATTTCGAGGCGGCGAAGGCCCTGAACAACGCGCGAAAGTACGTCGCATCGAAGACGCTGGATCGCGTCGACTGGCAAAATTCAACGCTGCTTCAGGGCGACGTCGCCGAAGCCGTAGCCAAGCTCAAGCAGCAGTCAGGTCCGGAGATCCAGGTCCACGGCAGCGGCCATCTGCTGCAGACCCTCATGCAGCACAACCTCGTTGATCGCTATCAACTGATGATCTTCCCGCTCGTGGTCGGTAAGGGCAAGCGGCTGTTCGCCGATGGCACGGTTCCGGCCGGATTGAAGCTGGTCGACAGCAAGACGGCGACGACCGGCGTCGTCATCGCGACGTACGAGCCGGGGGGTGAGATCCGCACGGGGTCGTTCGCGTTGGACAAGCCTGCTGATTGAGAGTCCGTTTCAAGATTCGTGGGGACCGGCTTCAGCCGGCCCTGAGGTCCGCCTAAAGGCGGACCCCACGTTTGTTTTGAGCGGGTGCGGCCGTCGACTCGATTTCCCACAGACCGGGATAGTGCGTCACGAAGCCGGCCTCGTTCACGCGCAGGTCGGCGGTGAAATCGTGCGCCGGGCTCTCATAGTGATAGGTGGCCTCGCCGGTGCGTCGATACCGCTGCGGCAGCGGCTGCACGGTGAAGTCCGGCGCCAGCCACGCGGAGCGCACGTCGCCAACTTCGCCGATGGCGAGCCCGAGTCGTCGAATCGGCAGGAGGTTGGTGCAGGGCGTGAAGCTGAGATCGAGATCGATGCAGCCCGTCACGTCCGGCACGTCGTCTCCGTTCACGCGCCAGCGGCGCTCGCTGTCGGCCTCGACCGTCATGTTGATGAGACGATCGCCGATCCAGCCAGTGACTCGCGCGTCGATGGTGCGCCAACTCGCATCGCACCGCACGCGGTAATCGAGGCGTGCCGCTCGCGAGTCTTCGACGAACAGCGCGCAGCCGTCGATGTGCCAACCCTCGTGCTCGAACTTCAGGATGGCGTGATCGTGTCCCGGCGTATCGAGGCGCCGCCAAAGAATGCGGTCGATGCCCATCTCAACGCACGGCGCTGCGCCGTGCGGCGCCGCGGAGTCTGGCGAGCTCGACGTTCATCTGGTCGGTCAGGCCGGCCCTCAGGCGGACTGCCCGAAAACGGGGATCCGCTCGCACCAGATCCCACTCGGGGTGATGGGTATTGCCGACCCACGGGTTGCGTTCGTCGTACGCATGCTCGAGGTTCTGCATAGCCTCGTCGACGTTGCCCAGGCGGAGGTGCGCCGCTGCTGCCGAAACGTTCAAGCTACCCGCCAGCCGCAAGCGTTCGCGCCAGTAGACCTCCCAGCCCTTTGTGGCATACAGCGCCTTCCTCTGTTTGGCGAGCGCCGCGTCACCATGCGCAGCCTGGTGGTTCGTCCAAGCATCGATGGCTTCGGTCCGCCTGCCCTGTTGCTCCAAGCACCTCGCAAGCCATTGGTGCGACAGAGCCAAGTCGTCCGGATCGAGACTGAGGGTCCTCCGGCAGACGGCAACGCACTCGTCGTAGCGCCGCGCAGAATAAAGGATAGTGGCTCTGAGGCGATTCGAATACGCCGATGTCGGATCCAGCGCAAGCAGCCTGGCATTGACCTCGAGCGCTTCATCAAAGGCCTCGTGGTGCTGAAGAAAACTTTCGTACCCTCGAAGGACCCAGACGTCCTGGGCGTCGAGCTCCATCGCGCGCAAGTGCTCGGTTTGTGCACGGATGGGGTCGTACTCGAAGTAGGCGTGAATCTGCGCCAGGGCTGAATGCGCAAGCGCCACCGACTCATCGAGCGCCAGCGCCTTCAACGCCGCCTCCTTTGCGGCATCCTTGACATCGATACCTGACCGTCCGGCGAGCCAGGCCATCTGAATCAACGTCAGAGACATCGCCGCATGTGCGCGCGCGTAGTTGGGATCGAGCCTCAACGCCTCGCTGAACTCGCGCTCGGCGGAAATCATCCGTTGGAAATTGCGGACCTCCATGTGGGAGCGACCGAACATGTAGTGGCGAAACGCGTCCGGACTGTTGGTGTCCTGCGTCCGGATGCGGGCCCTCTCAGCAGGTGTCAACGTCAACGCCAGCGCCTCAGCGAGCAATTCCGCAAGCCTTGTCTGGACATTCAGGATGTTCTTGAAAGGCTCATGCCACTGATTGGTCGCCAGCGCGATTCCGTCCAGCGTCCGTACCAGGCGCATGCGGACCTGAACGCCCTGGTCGGTCTGCTGGAAGTGCCCGTCGACCACGGCATCTACGCCGAGCGCCCGTCCCGCCTCCAGCGGATCTTGATCGATAGCGCTGAACCGGCGAACCCTCGCCAGCGGCTCGATTCGCACGGTCTCGATGCGACTGAGCTGGTTGATGACCGCTTCAGTCATGCCGAGCTGAAGCCGCTCATCGGCTTCCGTCGCGACGAGGGGCTTGAACGGCAGCACCGCGATCGAGCGAATCGGCGTCGTACTGTTCGCCCGCTCGGGGTGGCTGAGCGGGGCTGCCCCGGTGACGCGCGCAAGGAGGGCGATGGGCGTATTCGGGGATCCGACCTGGCGACCGCGAACCTCCCACGTAGTCACCGCCAAGAGCACCATCGCGGCCACGGCCCATTCATACGCGAAACGCACGCGTCCGGGCCGCGGCTGGAGCGAGGCAAGCTCTGTGGTGATCGCGGCGGTACTTTCGTAGCGGCGCTCGGGCCGTGGGTCGATCGCGCGCTCGATGATCCGCGCGAGCTTTGGCGACACGTCCGGGCGCGCGCTCCTGACATCCTTGGTGACACGAGTCTCGTGAGCCAGGCGGAGATCGCGCAGGCTCTGCCCGTGCACCGGATACGACCCGGTCAAGAGATGGAAGAGCAACACGCCGAAGCTGTAGACGTCGCTCCGCACGGTGAGCGCGTGACCGTTCAGCAGCTCGGGCGCCAAGTACAAAGGCGTGCCGGCCAACGCCGGGCGCGAGCCCTCGTCCAGTTCGTGTCCCGTGCCGAAGTCCATCAGCACGACGCGGCCGTCCTCCGCCAGCATCACGTTGTGCGGCTTGATGTCGCGATGCACGAGACCCGCCTCGTGCACGGCGCCAATCGCTCGCGCGAGCTCGAGGCCGATGGCGATCGCCTTGGCCGCACTGAACGTGTTCCCCTGTTCGAGGGCCTGTTGCAGCGTGCGGCCCTTGACGAGCTCCATCCAGAGGCCGATGCGATTCTCGATCCGCTCGGCGCCGTAAATCGTGACGACGTTCGGGTGGCGCACGCGAGCCAGCAGCCGACCCTCCTCGATGATCGACGTCCCGCGCGGATCGCTCGTGGAGCGGCTCACGGGCATGAGCTTGAGCGCCACTTCGCGATCGAGTCGCGTGTCCCATGCGCGATAGACGTCGCCGAACACACCGCGGCCGATCCGCTCGAGCACGCGCAGATGCCCCCACTGCTCGAGGATCTCTACGCGATCGTTCCCAGCAACCGCGGCTCGTTGCCGCTCCGCGACCTCCGGCCAGCAGCGTGTGGGCTGACGATGAATGGTCGCAAGCGCGGCGAGCAACTGGAGCTCATCGAGCAGCGGGCGATCGGCGAGCTCCGCGCTCGATGCCGCTGACGCCCAGTCGATGGGCGCGCCATCCAGGATGGCTCCGGCGAGATCGTCGATCAGCCCTTCATTCTCGGGCACGCTTCATTTCCTCTGCGAGCCGCACGAGCGCGCGCTGCGCGGTCTTACGCGCCGCATCCGGGGTCGGTTTGCCGAGCACTTGCGCCAACTCCTCGTAGGAGTAGTCCATCTCGACGCGCGCGATGATCGCCTCGCGCTCTTCGGGCTTCAGCCGCTGGAGCGCACGCTCGTAGTGCTCCACCGCCTCGCGGCCGATGGCCTCCTCGAGTGGCGAGTCCGCCGCCGCATCGAGCTCGACGCCCTCAATGTCCGTCGACTCGGGCCGTCGTCCCTTCCGCCGCAGCTCGTCGCGCAGCCGGTTGACCACCGCCTGCCGGAGATAGGCCTGCAGCGCGCCGACCCGGCGAGGCTCGAAGCCTCCAATTCTCTTAAACGTCTGGAGCAGGGTGTCCTGGACAAGGTCGTCGGTGTCGGCCAGGTCGCGAGCCCACGTGGGCAATCGCCCGCTCGCCCACCGTTGCAGCGGCCTGAGATGGCGGGCGAACAGACGCTCGACGGCCTCCTGATCGCCCGCGCGCGCCCGCTCGATGAGGGCGAAGGTCGACTCGGGATCGCCGACACCGGTGACCTGCGCGTCCGCCGGGGGCTTGGGTGGAAGGCGGTCGTCGGGCATACAAGCTGCCTGAGGGATGCCGGCCGAATCTTAGCAGAGGCGGCCCGCAATTCCGCTCGGTCGGCGGCGCCTGTCCGAGACAGCGGCGCGCGACGTTTAGAGAGTCATGAGCCGCTCATGCCGTCGACCCTCAACGCCCGCAGTCAAGGAGACAACCGTGAAGCGAACGCCTGTTTGCCTGTGCCTCGGACTCGCACTGCTCGTGCCCCGCTTTGTCGCGGCGGATGCCGTGACCGACTGGAATGTGAATGCGGCCAAAGCCGCCACCGCCGCGTGCATCGTCCCCGCCGGCCTCGGGCCGCATGAAGCCCGAGCCTACGCGATGATGCATCTCGCTATCCACGACGCCCTGAATGCCATCGACCGTCGATCGCGACCGTACGCGTTCAACGCAAAGGCCGATCCGCAGGCCTCGACCGACGCGGCGATTGCCGCGGCGGCGCGGGGTGTGCTGGTCGCGGTGATGGCCCAGACGCCATCGCTACCTATCCCGAACTGTTCCCCGCAGCTGGGAGTGGCCAGCGCCGAAGCCGACTACGCCGCGGCGCTGGCCGCGATCCCCGACGGCGCCGCCAAGAGCCAGGGCATCCTCGTCGGCCAGGCGGCCGCCGCGGTCATCCTCGCGCTCCGGGTCGACGATGGATCGGATCAGCTCCTGTTCGATACGGCCTACCCCCAGGGGACCAATCCCGGAGAGTATCGCTTCACCGAGGCATTCAATTTCGCGTTCGCGCCGGGCTGGGGCAACGTCACGCCGTTCGCGCTCAAACACGGCTCCCAGTTTCGGCCCAAGCCGCCATACAAAGTGAACAGCCACAAGTACACAGCGGACTACAACGAGATCAAGTACCTCGGCGGCGATGACATCACCACGCTCAGCGCGCGCACAGCCGATCAGACCGAAATCGGCCTCTTCTGGATCGAGAGCTCCCCGCTTGCGTGGAACCGACTCGGTCGGGTGCTGTCGGCCAGCCAGGGGCTCGACCTCTGGGAGAACGCGCGGCTCTTCGCGCTGCTCAACATGGCCATGGCGGATGGCTACATCGGATCGTGGGACACCAAATACCACTACAGCTTCTGGCGTCCCGAGACCGCGATTCGGACCGGGGACACGGACGGCAACCGCAACACCATCGGGGACGCGACATGGACGTCGCTAGTACCCGCATATCCGATCCCGGACTACGACTCGGGCCACGCCATCGAAGGGGGCACGGCCGCGCAAGTCTTCAGGCGGTTCTTCGGAACCGATGACATCAGCTTCACGGCGTGCAGCCTGTCGTTGCCCAGCGGGCAGACGTGCAGCGATCCGTCGCCGGTGATTCGTTCGTATGTGAGCTTCTCCCAGGCAGAGACCGAAAATGCGGAGTCGCGGATCTTCATCGGCATTCACTTCCGGAACGCCGTCGAAGTGGGGGTCGCGCACGGTCGCAAGATCGCCGACCGCGCCGTCAATCGATTCCTGCGACCGGTGCACTGACGAGCCCGAGACGGAACTAGTCGTAGACAATCTACGTCTCAGGACGTAGGCTGTCTACGACTATGTCCAAGGCCCCTGACGAACGCGACCTCGACGAGGAAATCCGCGGCCACGTGGCCATCAGCATCCAGCAGCGGATCGACCGCGGCGAAGATCCCGCGCGCGCCCGTCGCGCGGCGCTGATCGAGCTCGGGTATCTCCCAGCCGTCCGCGACGAGATGCGGCGCGTCTGGTACGGCCGCTGGTTCGACGCAACCGAGGCGCTGGCGCGCGATATCCGGTTTGCCTTCCGCTCCCTGCTTCGCGCCAAGGCCCTGACGGGCACGGTGGTGATCACACTCGCCTTGGGCATCGGTGCCAACGCGGCGATCTTCAGTGTCGTCCGCAGTGTGCTGCTCCGTCCGCTCGTCAATCGCGATGCGGATCGGCTGATCTACATTCGCCAAGCTGCCGAGGGTCTCAGCATCCAGAACCTCACGTTCTCGGTGCCTGAAATCGACGACTTCAAGTCCCGCGCGACGACCATCGCTGCCTTCGGCGATTTTTCCACCGTTGACTTCACGTTAATCGGGTTCGGCAGGGAGCCGCGTCTCGTCAGAGCGGGTGTCGTCAACGGATCGTTCTTCGAGGTGATGGGGCTTCGCCCGGTGCTCGGCCGGCTCTTGAGCCCCGCCGATGACGGCCCCGGGGCGGCTGGTGCGGTAGTGCTGACGCACCGTTTCTGGGCGGACGTGCTCAACAGCGATCCGGCGGTGATTGGCCAGGCGATCCGCCTCGGCTCAACGGCTGCGACCGTGGTCGGCGTCCTCGAACGCTCGGTGCCCTATCCAACCGAAACCCAGATCATCGCGAACATGGTGACGAGCCCGCACCATCTGGGCGCGACGATGAATACCGACCGCAAGCACCGGATGACGGACCTGTTCGGCCGGCTGGCCCCGGGCGCCACCATGGACGGGGCGCGCGCAGAGCTCGCCAGCGTCCACGCGTCGATGCTGCGCGAGCATCCCGACGCGTACTCCCCGCAGGCCCGGATCCAACTGCAGGTCAGGACACTGCAAGATCAAATCGCGTCACCCGCACGGACCATTCTCCTCGTGCTCATGGCCGCTGCCGCGGTGGTGTTCGTCATCGCCTGCTCGAACGTGGCGAACTTGATTCTGGCCCGGTCGGTCCGCCGTGAAGCAGAACTTGCCGTGCGTGCCGCGCTTGGCGCGGGGCGGGGCGCGCTCCGACGCACGCTCCTCGCCGAAAGCCTCGTTCTCTGTGCGGCCGGCGCCGGCCTGGGGCTGCTGCTCGCGGGTCCACTCGCGAGCGTGGCGGGCCGCTATGCCGCACGCTTCTCCATTCGCGCGCTCGAGTCCACGGTGGACGCCGGCGTGCTGTGGCTCGGGGCAGCACTGGCCGTGATGGCGGCCGTGCTGCTCGCCTACATTCCTCGGCTCCCATCCGCCGATCGCTCCGGCGGCTTGGGTCTCGCCGGTGGCGTGCGGATCACACCAGGCACGAACCGCCGTCTGCGGATCTTTGCCACGACTCAAATCGCGTGCACCTTTGTGCTGCTTGCGGGCGCCGGCATGCTGGTCGCGACGCTGACGGCACTGCAGACCGCGAACACCGGCTATGAGCTGCGACGAGTCCTGGCGGTCGACCTTCCCGCCATTCTCGGACCAGGCGTACGCGACGAGACACGGGAGACCGTCCTCCAAGAGATGGCTCGGCGGATTGGTGAGCTGCCGGGCGTGGACGATGTCGCCCTCGGTAGG
>DAINCF010000166.1:0-13546 GCA_036732565.1 Vicinamibacterales bacterium | reverse complement strand
GCGTGGGGTCCGCCTTCAGGCGGACCTGAGGGCCGGCTAAAGCCGGCCCCCACGAATGTTAATGAATCTGGTGTAGCAGGCGTCCCCAGCGGGTGTCGGTGAAGATACTGAGCAGCGAGCCGAGACCCGACCGGCCTTGCGCCGAGGCATCGGACCCGCCGAACGACCAGTAGATCATCAGCGCCCGCCCCTTCACATAGTGCTGCGGCAGAAACCCCCAGTAGCGGCTGTCCTGTGAGTTGTCACGGTTGTCGCCCATCATGAAGTAGTGCCCATCGGGCACCGTGACGGGGCCGTAGCGCTGGCGTACGTCGAAGCCGGCCGATTCACCCCCCGACATCGCCGGGAAGAGATAGTGCGCGTACGGATCCTCGATCGCCGTGCCGTCGACGAGGACGCGCCGATCGCGCACCTCCACCGTCTCGCCCGGCAGGCCGATCACGCGCTTGATGAAGTCCCGATCCGGCTCCTCCGGGTACTTGAAGACGACGACGTCGCCACGGCGGATGTCGCGGATTGGCAGCAGCGCGCGCTCGATACCCATGGCCGTGGGTGCGAACACGAACTTGTTGACCAGCAGGTGATCCCCGATGAGCAGGTTCGGCTCCATCGACCCGGTGGGAATCTTGAACGCCTGCACCACGAACGTGCGAATGAACAACGCCAGGATCACGGCGACGACGATCGATTCGAAGTACTCGCGCACGGTCGACTTGCGGAACGTCTGCGTGGTCGTCGTCATTCGTCACCCACCTTGAGGACGGCGAGAAACGCCTCTTGCGGAATCTCGACGCGGCCGACGCGCTTCATCCGCTTCTTGCCTTCCTTCTGTTTCTCCAGCAGCTTGCGCTTGCGCGTGATGTCGCCGCCGTAGCACTTCGCGAGCACGTTCTTGCGCATCGCCTTGACGCTCTCGCGGGCGATGATGCGCGACCCGATGGCGGCCTGGATCGCCACCTCGAACATCTGCCGTGGGATGAGCTCGCGCATCTTCGAGGCGACGAAGCGCCCGCGATCATACGCGCGGTCTCGGTGCACGATGATCGACAACGCGTCCACCGGCTCGCCGTTCACCATGATGTCGAGCTTGACCAGCGGAGAGGCCCAGTAGCCCGTGACATGGTAGTCGAGCGACGCATAGCCCTTCGAGATGGTCTTCAAGCGATCGTAGAAGTCCAGGACCACTTCGTTGAACGGCAACTCGTAGCTGATGAGCACACGGTCCGATGCTTTGTACTCCAGCGCCTTCTGCACTCCGCGCTTGTCCTGACAGAGCTGCAGGATGCCGCCCACGAACTCCGAGGGCGTCAGGATCGTGGCGGTGATGATCGGCTCCTCGATCGTCGCGATCATGCCGGGGTCCGGGAGCTTGGCCGGACTGTCGATCTCACGCACCTCTCCGTCGGTCGTCGTCACCCGATACAGCACGCCCGGCGCGGTCGTGACGAGGTCCATGTCGTACTCGCGCTCCAGCCGCTCCTGCACGATCTCCATGTGCAGCAAGCCGAGGAAGCCGCACCGGAAACCGAAGCCGAGCGCCATCGACGTCTCGGGCTCGAAGAAGAAGGCGGAGTCGTTGAGGCGCAGTTTCTCCAGCGCCTCGCGCAGCTCCGAGTATTGATGGCTCTCGACCGGATACAGGCCCGCGAACACCATCGGCTTGAGCGGTTTGAAGCCTGGCAGCGACTCGGCCGTCTGGCGCGCGGTCTCGGTAATCGTGTCGCCGATCTGCGCGTCGGCGACGCGCTTGATACCACACGCGAGGAAGCCGACCTCGCCAGCGCCGATCTCCTCGACGAGCACGGGCTTCGGCGTGAAGACGCCCAGCTGCTCGACCTCGTAGTCCTGGAGCGCATTCATCAGTCGGATCTTCATGCCGGGTCGCACGACCCCGTCCATGACTCGGACCACGATGACGACGCCTCGATAGGCGTCGTACCAGGAATCGAAGATCAGCGCCTTGAGTGGAGCGTCGGCCAGCCCTTCGGGCGCCGGTAGGCGATGCACGATGGCCTCGAGGATGTCGCGGACACCGGTCCCCTCCTTGGCGCTCGCGAGAATCGCGCCACTGCCGTCCAGCCCGATGATCTCTTCGATCTGGCGACGGGCTTCGTCAGGTTGCGCGCTCGGTAGATCGATCTTGTTGATGACCGGGATGATCTCGAGGTTGTGCTCGACCGCGAGATAGGCGTTGGCCAGCGTCTGCGCTTCGACGCCCTGTGAGGCGTCCACCAGGAGGAGCGCTCCCTCGCACGCGACCATCGAGCGCGTCACTTCGTAGCCGAAGTCGACGTGACCGGGGGTATCGATCAGGTTCAGGACGTAGGACTGCCCGTCCGCGGCCGTGTAGTTCAGCCGCACCGGATGCGCTTTGATCGTGATCCCGCGCTCGCGCTCGAGGTCCATGCTGTCGAGCACCTGGGCTTCCATCTCGCGCGCCTGCAGGGCGCCGGTCAGCTCGAGGAAGCGATCCGCCAGGGTCGACTTGCCGTGGTCGATGTGCGCGATGATCGAGAAGTTGCGGATGTTGCGTGGATCCAACGTCGCCCGTTCTGCCAGGGTAATCTTTTTATTATCCCCCAATTACCTCTGCTCGAGCGGGATCCAGGGCTGCGGGTAGCTCGGGCCGGTGTACTCCGCGCGCGGGCGAATCAAGCGGTTGTTCGCGTACTGCTCCAGAACGTGGGCGGTCCACCCGGAGATGCGGCTCACCGCGAAGATTGGCGTGTAGAGCTCCAGTCCAATCCCCATCGTGTAATACGTGGACGCCGAGTAGAAATCGACGTTCGCGTACAGCCCCTTCTCGGTCCGCACGATGGCTTCGATGCGCTCGGACATGTCGAACCAGCGCGTGCTCCCCGCTTTCTGTCCAAGCTCCTTCGACATCTGTCGGAGGTGTGTCGCCCGCGGGTCCTCGGTGTTGTAGACGCGATGGCCGAAGCCGGGGATCTTCTCTTTGCGCGCGAGCTTGCCGCGCACGTAGGCATCGATGCGCTCGGCCGGGGCATCCTGCCCGATTTCGATCAGCATCTTCATCACTTCGGCGTTGGCCCCACCATGCAGCGGGCCCTTGAGCGTGCCGACGCCCGCCACGATCGCCGAGTGCAGGTCGGTCAGCGTGGCGGCCGCGACCCGCGCCGCGAACGTCGACGCGTTCAGCTCGTGATCGGCATGCAGCGTCAGCGCGATGTCCATCGCCCGCACTGCCGTGGGCGAGGGACGCTGGCCGGTCAGCATGTAGAGGAAGCTGGCCGCGTGGCCCATCGCCGGGTCGGGGGTCACCAGACCGCCGCCCTGCTGCATGCGGCCCCAGGTGGCCACCAGGCTGGCCATCTGCGCGGTCAGACGAACGGCCTTGCGATACGACGCGCTCGCAGAGCTCTCCGATGCGTCAGGATCGTAGTGCCCCAGCACGGACGTCATCGTCCGTAGCGCATCCATGCCGTGGGACGCCGGCAGCATGTTCATGTATCGGATCACGCTCTCGGGCAGCGCCCGTGCCATGGCCAGTTGCGATTGCAGATCGCCAAGCTCGGCGCGGGTCGGCAGCCGCCCATGCCAGAGCAAGTAGCAGGTCTCCTCGAACGTCGCGTGCCGCGCGAGATCGTGGATGTCGTGTCCGCGGTACGCGAGCACGCCGCGATCGCCGTCCAGGTAACAAATCGCGGATGACGTCGCGACAACGTCTTCGAGACCAGCGTTGCTTTTGACTTCGGCCATACCTGAATCTTAGATCGTCGAACGCCCCCGCGCGCGCAGACGTAACACCCTGGCGCGCGTGTAGCGCTGCAACAGCACCGGGTAACCATTGAAAATCGCGTTCAAGACGGTCGTCCATGCGGCCACCCGGAGCTCGCCGATGAGCGCGCAGACCCCGGCGGCGCATGCCAGGACCAGGAAGATGAGGCCGTGGGAGATCTCGGCCGCGCGCGAACGGGCGTCGAGGAGGCCGAGGCCGCGACGTCCACCCTCGAGCCGCACGCGCGGCGAGCGCCGCACCGGAAGCAGCCGCGAAAACCGCCGGATGCCGAGCCGCTCGTAGCGGCCGAGCGCCGCCTGGCTGACGCCGCCCACGAACCGGGAGCCGACGTGCCGGCGCAGCGACGGCGCCAGCCCCATCACGATGCCGATGACGCTGAAGTTCAAGGTCCAGGCGATGGCCAGGGTGGTCGAGCCGGCGAGCACGAGGGCCGTGCTGCCGAGAACGGCAATCAGGGTGGTGCAGAAGTAGTACGGCCAGACCCGGGAATCCGTGCTCGACATCACGGAGCTCAGAGTACGCGCGCGGGCTGACGAACGCGTGACGCCACCCTGGCCTGACATTCGAGATTCACCTGGGTGTCGAGGGCGAGGCTGCGGGCTCGCGCCCGACTAGTCGTGAAGGATCACGCTCAACAGCGAGCTGTTGACCTGCAGTCCGTCGCGGTAATCGATGAATCCCATGCGCTTGAATTTGTTCATGAAGAAGTTGACGCGCGATCGGGTCGTGCCGACGATCTCGGCGAGCGTCTCCTGCGACACTGCCGGGAGCACGCTGAGCGGCTCGGCGGTCTTGCCAAATCGGGCCAGGAGCAGCAACGTCCGAGCCAGCCGTTTCTCACTCGAATTGAACAGCTGATCGACCAGGTCTTCTTCGACGCGAATGTTCCGCGCCAGGATATACGCGATGAACAAGTCCGACATCGTGTGCTGCTGACGCAGCAAACGCAGCATCTTCTTCTTGGCCACGGTCACCACGGTGGTAGCGCTTCGAGCCGTGGCGGTCCCCATTCGGACGCGCTGCCCGGCGAGGCACCCTTCACCGAAGAAGTCTCCCACCGTCAGCATACCGACGATGGCTTCCTTGCCGGTCGTCGAAACCACGGAGAGCTTCACGTGGCCGCGTTGCACGTAGAACACCGTCTCGGCAGGTTCGCCCTGGGTATAGATGACGGCATTCCGGGGAAACTCCAGCACGCGCCGCGCCGCGCCGGCAGAATCGAGGAATGCCTGCGCGTCGAACCGACGCGTCTTCGGTAGTCGGGCCATGGCGCGGGCGGCCACCGCGCGCAACTATAACGCGGCAGCGGTCTGGTATCACCACTGTACCATGGCTGGGCTTCGCGCGCGGCGGACGGCTACCACCGCAATCTTCACGGTTGATGTTCAAGAGTGAGCAGCCCTCGAGGCCAGCCGGCCGGTACCATCGAGGGCATGGACAGCACACCTCGCCCAATCGCTATTCTTGCGTCCACCTCGACCGATGCGGCCGCTATCGAGCGATGGGAGCGTTGGACACAGCAAGGCCGCGATCATGAGCAACTGATGCTCGAACGATGGCGCGAGCTGGCCACGACCCTGCTCATGCTCTCCCTGCTGACCGCTGCCACCATTCTCGCCCTCCGGTAACCCTGCACCAGTGATTACAACGATTGCGCCGTCAACCCGGCAGAGTCCGCCCTCGGGGGCCATACATGAACCGACCGGTGCGCTGAGGCGTGTCGCGATTCTCGGCAACCATTTGCCTCGCCAATGCGGCATCGCCACCTTCACGTCGCATCTGCAGGACGCTGTCGCCGAAGCCTCGCCGACCGTTGATTGCTTCGTCATCGCCGTCAACGATCCGGGCACGCACTACAGCTACGGAGAACACGTCCGCTTCGAGATCAGCGAGGCCGAGATTGCGTCGTATCGGCGCGCCGCGGACTATCTGAATGTCAATGCCGTGGATGTCGTGTCGCTGCAGCATGAATTCGGCATCTTCGGAGGCAAGGCCGGCAGCCACGTGCTGTTGCTGCTGCGAGAGCTGCGGATGCCGGTGGTCACGACGCTTCATACCGTACTGCGAGCTCCCAACAACGCGCAGCGCATGGTCATGGAGGCGTTGGCAGAAACGTCCGAGCGATTGGTGGTCATGAGCGCGCATGGCGCCGAGACGCTGGAGTCCACGTATGGAGTCGCGCGAAGCAAGATCGATGTCGTGCCGCACGGGATTCCCAAGCTTCCGGCAACGGCGGACAGCAAGCGCCGAACCGGTGTGGACGGCCACGCCGTTCTGCTGACCTTCGGGTTGCTCTCACCCGACAAAGGCATCGAGCACGCGATCGAGGCCCTCCCGGCGATTGTCGCCGCACACCCGGAGACGCTCTACGTCGTGCTCGGCGCGACGCATCCGCATGTCAAGGCACGTCACGGCGAAGCGTATCGTCTCATGCTCGAGACCAGAGCCCGCCAGTTGGGCGTCGATCAGCACGTGATCTTCCACGACCGCTTCGTCAGCCAAGAGGAACTGACCGAGTTTCTGGCGGCCGCCGATATCTACATCACGCCGTACTTGAATCCGGAGCAGAGCACGTCGGGCACGCTCGCGTATGCGCTCGGGTCGGGCCGAGCCGTCATTTCGACGCCGTATCTGTATGCCAGTGAGCTGCTGGCCGAGGACCGAGGCGTCCTCGTGCCGTGGCGAGACCCTGTAGCGATCGGATCCGCCGTGATCCGTCTGCTGGACGACGACCAGCTGCGTCTGAACATGCAGCAACGCGCGGCCGCCTACGGCCATACCATGCTGTGGCCGTCCGTGGGCGCTCGCTACGTCGACAGCTTTACACATGCACGGGACACGCACGCCAGCCGCCTGCGCAACGTGGTCGAGGTCCAAACGCTTGCGCGACGCGCGCCTGGGCTGCCCGACGTCAATTTGAAGCACGTGCGCGTGCTCACCGACGACACGGGCATCCTACAGCACGCGACGTTTTGTGTGCCGCGCTACAACGAAGGTTACTGTCTCGACGACAACGCCCGGGCACTGCTGCTGATGGCGCGCCTCGAAGAAGGCGGCGTTGACGATGTCGAGGTCGTCAGACTGTTGGCGACGCGGTATCTCGCGTTCATCGACGCGGCGTTCAACCCATCCTGCGGCCGATTCAGGAATTTCCTCTCCTATTCCCGACAGTGGCTGGAGGAATTCGGCTCGGAAGACAGTCACGGCCGCGGACTGCACGCGCTCGGCGTCGTGGTCGGCCGCTCTGCCGACCCG
Source organism: Vicinamibacterales bacterium (assembly GCA_036732565.1). Lineage (GTDB taxonomy): Bacteria > Acidobacteriota > Vicinamibacteria > Vicinamibacterales > UBA2999 > JAIVJN01. The sequence goes on along the minus strand of DAINCF010000166.1, from coordinate 6,531 downwards.
GGCCGGCAGAGTCTCGCCGGCAATTTGTTCCATGCGGCACTTCCGGCGGTGCGCGACTTCACGAGCCCGCGTGCGTGGGCGTCGACCCTCTTGGGGATTGACGAGTACCTCCGGGCGTTCGAAGGAGATCGTGAAGTCCAGGCAATTCGCACGACGCTCGCCGAGCAACTGCTGCGCTTGTTGACGACGGGGCGCCGGCCTGATTGGACGTGGTTCGAGGACCGGCTCACCTATGCCAACGCGCAACTGTCGCACGCGCTCCTCGTGTCAGGGGCCCGACTTCACCGTGAGGATCTCGTCGCCGCGGGACTCGAGTCGTTGGATTGGCTCGTGGCGACGCAGGTCACGCCGCAAGGACTGTTCGCCCCGGTCGGGACGAATGGATTCCATGTCAGGGGCGCGCCGCGCGCCGAGTTCGACCAGCAGCCCATCGAAGCAGCCACCCTCGTCTCAGCCTGCCTCGACGCCGCGCGCATCGCGGAGGACACCGCCTGGAACGATCGCGCACGATGCGCCTTCGACTGGTTTCTCGGGGAGAACGCGCTCGGCCAGTGGGTGTACGACGCGTCGACCGGCGGTTGTCGGGACGGTCTCCACGCCGAGCGGGTCAACGAGAATCAGGGTGCGGAATCAACCTTGGCATTCCTGTTGGCCCTGGCCGACATGCGTGATGTCGATCGCCTTGGACCACAACGCCTGTGACTACTAGCAACCTGATGCCATCCCGTACATTCGACGTCCTGTTCCAGCGTACGACGTCGAATCCGATTCTTTGCGCGAGCGACTGGCCGTATCCCGCGCACACGGTCTTCAACGCCGGCGCCGTACGGCTCGTCGACGGCACAACCCTTCTGCTGTGCCGCGTCGAGGACCGTCGTGGCCACTCGCATCTCTGCGCGGCGCGTTCTGCGGACGGTTTGACCAACTGGATCATCGACACCGAGCCGACGTTTTGCCCCGACCCGCAGCAGCATCCGGAAGAGCTGTGGGGCGTCGAAGACCCGCGGATCACGTATGTCGAGGAGCTGGGCCGCTATGCGATCGCGTACACCGCATTCGGTCGAGGCGGTCCCTGCGTGGCGCTGGCGCTGACCGAGGACTTTCGCACGTTCGAGCGGCTCGGTGTGGTCATGCAGGCCGAGGACAAGGACGCGGCGCTGCTGCCCATTCGCGTCGACGGCCAGTTCGCGCTGCTCCACCGGCCGGTGGCTGAATCTGGCGCCCACATCTGGATTTCGTACTCACCCGATCTCCGCAACTGGGGTGGGCATCGTTTGCTCCTGAAGGCCCGGCGCGGCGGATGGTGGGACGCGAACAAGATTGGCCTGTCACCTCCCCTGATCGAAACCTCGCGCGGATGGCTGATGCTCTATCACGGCGTGAGGCACACCGCGTCGGGAGCGCTCTACCGCGTCGGCGCCGCGTTGCTGGACCGCGAACATCCGGACCGATGTCTCCTCCGCGGCGACTCGTGGATCTTCGGGCCCGAGACGCCCTATGAAATGCGCGGAGACGTGGATCACGTCGTATTCCCCTGCGGGACGACGACCGCGGACGACGGTGACACGCTGATGATGTATTACGGAGCCGCCGATACCTGCATCGCTGTCGCCCAAGGCAGCATCCGAGCCATCTTGGAATGGCTGGACAGGAACGACAGCGGGGACTTCGACTGAGCGGCCCTCAGGACATCTTCGCGGTAACCGCGCGCGCAGGGACGCCAACGGGCTCGGCAAAGCTATCGAGCGCCAACGCCTCTGTGTCGTAGGTGTCGAACACGGTGATGAGCTTGGTGATCGACAGCAGGTCCTGAATCTTCGCAGTCGTGTGGGCGAGCCTGACGGCGCCTCCAGCCTTCGATGCCGTCGTATAACACGCGACCATCTCGCCGAGGCCGGCGCTGTCCATGTAACTGAGCTCGGACAGGTTGAGGATGATCCGCGTTCGTCCGACCCCGACCAGGCGCTCGACCGCCGCTTTGAGCAAGCCAGCTCCATCTGTGGACGTCAGCCGCCCGGCGAGATCGAGAACCGACACGCGATCGGCAGTGCGCTCAGTGATAGTCATGAGGCAGGCTAGCAGGCCTCGTCCAGCCGAGTCTGTGCAAAATTGCTCACCGCTTGCGAGCGGAGACGACACGTCCGACGCGACCAAGGCTGTTGGCAGGGCGGTCTGCGAACCGCCCTTACGCGGCCTCTTTCGTCTCGGCGACCTCGACCACGGCGTCGCCCGCGTATTGCTGGACGATGGACATGAGGCCGGTGTAGAGGAAGCCCACCTGGAAGAGCACCAGGAACGGCAGCGTGCCGTAGATGCCGTTGGCGAGCGCGTAGAAGACCGTGACCGTGAAATAGAGACCGAGAGCCACTTCGATCATCGGCTGGATCGCGACCGACTGCCGGTACTTCTTGCCGATCCACTCGTCCGAGCCATCCTCGATCCGGTACTTGGGCGTGCGCGCGAACTCGCTCGGCTTGTGGAACACCGCCTCGAACACGGCTTTGGTGTTGTTGATGGCCAGCCCGATGCCGATCGACATCAGGAACGGCAGATAGCGCAACCGCTCGGTCCAGGTGTGCGGATACAGCTCGCGCTGGCAGACCATGTAGAAGTTTGCCACCGAGGCCGTCGCCGCAAAGAACAGCGGTATGTCGATCAGGAGCATCTCGTACCAACCCATGTTGTAGCGGATGACCATCGACGGCGCCATCAGCACCGACAGGACGCACATGAGCGGGTAGTTGAAGTTCGCTGACAGATGAAAGAACGCTTCAGCCTTGACCTTCAGCGGCTGATCCGAGTGCAGGATGCGCGGCATCAGCTTCAGGAACGTCTGAATCGAGCCCTTCGCCCAGCGATGCTGCTGCGACTTGAAGCCGTTCATCTCGACAGGCAGCTCCGCCGGCGCGACGTGGTTCGGGAGGAACACGAACTTCCATCCGCGCAGCTGCGTGCGGTAGCTCAGATCGAGATCTTCGGTCAGCGTGTCGTGCTGCCAGCCGCCGCCGTCGTAAATGGCCTCGCGGCGCCAGATGCCCGCGGTGCCGTTGAAGTTGAAGAAGCAACCCGCGCGATTGCGGCTGCCATGCTCCAGCACGAAGTGCGCATCGAGGAGGATTGCTTGAATCTTGGTGAGCAGCGAGTAGTTCTCGTTGATGTGCCCCCAGCGCGCCTGCACCATCGCGATGGTCGGGTCCGAGAAGTAGTGGACCGTCTGCATCAAAAAGTCCGGCTTGGGGATGAAGTCGGCGTCGAAGATCGCGACGAGCTCGCCGCTCGCGATCCTCAAGCCTTTATCGAGCGCTCCAGCTTTGTAGCCCGTGCGGTCGGTGCGATGGATGTACTTGATGTCGATGCCCTGCGCCGCACAGCGCCGCACCACCAGGCTGGCGATGTCCTGGGTCTCGTCCGTGGAGTCGTCGAGGACCTGAATCTCCAGGCGATCCCGCGGATAATCGATGCGGCACACCGCTTCGACCAGCCGGTCCACGACGTACATCTCGTTGTACAAAGGAAGCTGGATGGTGACGCGCGGCAGCGGATCGAGCGTGCCGAGCGGAACCGGCAGCTCGTGCTTGTGTTTCATGTACAGGTAGACCAGGTAATACCGGTGCCACCCGTAGGCCGCGAGGATCAGCAGGACGAAAAAATATGCTGCGAGGACGAACGTCTCAGCGGGCGTCATTTACCAGGGCTCCCGCGCAAAAGGCACACGCAATGATTGCCGGACAGGCACGGTAAAGTCAACGAAACGGGGATGATAGCGGCATGACACCGGCAGAGCTTCGTTCCCTGTTGGACGCCGTGCGCGGCGGCGGGCTGACCATCGACGCGGCCCACCAGCGCCTGCTCGCGACGCTCCGCGATCAGCCGTTCGAGGATCTCGGGTTCGCGCGCGTCGATCACCATCGCGCGATTCGTCAGGGGTTCCCGGAAGTCGTCCTGGGCCTCGGCAAGACGCCCGATCAGATCGCGACGATCGCCCGCGAGATCGTGTCGCGCGGGCAGCCGCTCCTCGTCACCCGCGCGGATGAGGCGACCTGGACAGCGGTCTCCGCGGCGGTCCCAGAGGCGGAATATCACGCGCTTGCACGCGCTATCACCGTGAGCCGCGACCTCCCGCCGGGACGAGGCACCATCGCCGTGTTGTCGGCAGGCACCTCGGATATTTCCGTCGCCGAGGAGGCCGCCGTCACCGCCACGCTCATGGGCAACGTGGTCGAGCGCGTGTACGACGTCGGCGTCGCCGGCTTGCATCGCCTGCTGCGCGAGCGGACGCGTCTCGAGGCCGCCCGCGTCATCGTCGTCGTCGCCGGCATGGAAGGGGCGCTGCCGAGCGTGGTCGCGGGGATGGTGGACGTGCCAGTGATCGCGGTGCCGACCAGCATCGGCTACGGCGCGAGCTTCGGCGGCATCGCCGCGCTCCTCGGCATGCTCAACTCGTGCGCCAACGGCGTGGCGGTCGTGAACATCGACAACGGCTTCGGCGCCGGCTGTATGGCCAGTATGATCAACCATTTGTGAGGACAGCATTTGGTGATCTGGTGATTTGGTGGTCGCGTGATTTAGCGACCACGTAATCGGAATCACCAGATCGCCAGATCACCAAATCACCAAATGCAGAGCGCGTTCGCCGTCCGTGCCCTTGAATTCGATCGCGTCGTGACCGCCGTGCGGAGCCTTGCGCTGACGCCGCTGGGCGCGTCCGCACTGGCCGATCTCCGACCGTTGGCCGAGCGTGATGCCGTTGAAGACGCGCTGCGGTCGACCACCGAGACCGTCGAGTACCTCGAGCAGAACGCCCTGTTCCCGCTTCGCGCCGGCGCCGGGCTGGAAGATGCCCTGGGCGGACTCGAGATCGAGGGACGCCCGCTCGAGCCGCTGCAGCTTCGTCTCGTGGCCGACTTCGTCGAGTCGGTCGAGCGCTCGCGGGCCGCCATCATCAACGCCACGGGATCGTTTCCGATCCTGAAAGCGCTGGCCGCGCGGGTCATGAGCTTCAAGCACGAGACCAGCGCCGTGCATCACGCGATTGATGCCTCGGGGGAGGTGCTCGATCAGGCCAGCCCGGCCCTCGCCAGCATCCGCGAGCGCTTGCGTCAGAAGCGACAACGCCTGCGAGGGACGCTCGAGCAGTTCATTCGCGCGCGCGAGACATCCAAGTATCTGCAAGAGCAGGTGATCACCGAGCGCAACGGACGCTACGTGCTCCTGGTGCGTGCCGAGCATCGCGGCAATGTGCCGGGCATCGTGCACGGCACCTCGACGAGCGGCGCCAGCTTGTTCCTGGAACCCGGCGCCACAGTCGAAATCAACAACGACATCGTGGAGCTCGAAGAACAGGAGCGCGAAGAAGTCCTGCGCATCCTGTTGGAGCTGACCGATCGGTTTCGCGCGCGTCCGGACGATCTCGCGGTGGTGTTGGACGTCGCCGCCACACTCGACGTGCTGCAAGCCAAGGCGCGCTTCGCGGCGATGGTTCGCGGCACGCGGCCCCAGCTGACGACAGAGGGCGGCTTCGAGCTCACCGAAGCGCGGCATCCGCTGCTCATCGCCGAGGTGGCACGGCGGGCGGCGGACGCGGATGACGAATCGGAGCGTCGGGATCCGCCAACGCCGGTGCCGATCGATCTGAAGCTGGATCCTTCGGCGTCGGTCCTTCTCATCACGGGTCCGAACACCGGCGGCAAGACCGTGGCCCTCAAGACCGTCGGCCTGCTCGCGTTGATGGCGCAGGCGGGTTTGCACGTGCCCGCGCGCGTGGCGCGATTGCCGGTCTTCAAGAGCGTATTCGCCGACATCGGCGACGAGCAGTCGATTGCCGCGAGCCTCAGCACGTTCTCGGCGCACATCACCAACATCGCGTCGATGGATCGCGCGATCAAGGTGCCGGCGCTCGTGCTGCTCGACGAGGTCGGCACCGGCACCGACCCCAACGAAGGCGGCGCGCTCGCGACCGCCATCGTCAACCACTTCCGACAGCGTGGGGCCATGGTGTGCGCGACCACGCACTACGACGCGCTCAAGACGTGGGGCACGGAAACCGACGGCGTAGTGACAGCGGCGTTCGCCTTCGATCCGCGTACCTTCGCGCCGACCTACCGATTGATCTACGGCGCGCCCGGCCGCAGTCTGGCCATCGAGATCGCATTACGCCTGGGCCTGCCGGTGTCGGTGATCGCCGCGGCGCGTGGCTTCCTTGGTGACGACCAGAAGCGGCTGGCGGCGCATCTCGAGCGAGTCGACGCGCAGGCCAGGGCGCTGGACTCGGAGCGGATCAAGCTGCAACGCGACCGCCGCGCCACCGACGAGAGCGCCGCCAAGCTGCAGGAGCGCGAGCGCGCGCTGGCCGAACGCGAGGAGCGCTTCAACAAGCGCTTGAACGAACGACTCGACGATCGCGTGCGCCAGGCGCGACGCGACATCGACGCCGTCGTCGACCAGCTCAAGGCGCGCGCGAACGATCTGATCGAGCAGGCGACCCTCCGCGGTCGCACCGGCGGGATCTCGACCGGCGATGCCGGCGCGATC
>DAINCF010000165.1:0-13548 GCA_036732565.1 Vicinamibacterales bacterium | reverse complement strand
ATGCTGCGCTCGCGACTGAGGCGCCAGTCTTTCGCGTGGTCCGCATCATTGCGCGCGCGATCGGCCGTCAGGTCCATCTCGTCGGAGATGTCGAGTCGCGACTGTCCGTACTTGATCGCGCCGGCCTTCGCGTGCTTCAGGTTCCACTGCCGGAGCTCGGTCAGCGTCTTCACGGGCGCCGAAGCGCCGAGGCTGGCGAGCCACGCGTTGAAATCGCGCTTCATGCCGTACTTGAAATTGGCCGAACAGCTGGCGTCCTTGCCCTTGGCGTGGTCCGCGCCCGCGCAGTAGTCGAACTTCAGGAAGTTGTTGTTGGGGTCCTTGTCGAGGAAGCTGGGGATGTCGGTTGGGTCGACGATCTCCGCGCCTTGCTGCTTCAACACGGCGATGGCCTCGGCCATGGCCTTGGCCTGATCGGGATTCAGACCACCTCGGCCTCCAAGCGGAGCGGTGGTGCCTGGCGGGACCGGCCGCACGGGCTCGTCGCCGACGGGATCGTAGTAGAACGCGCGCGGGATGCCGATGCGCGCGCCCTTCAGCGCGCCGGCGTCGAGCGCCGTCGTGTAGTCGCGATTCGTCGGCGGCGTGCACGTCTTGGTCGCGGCATCGTTCGGATCCGGCGCCGCGCCCTCCATGGCGCCGAGCATGATCGCCGCATCGGCCACGGTTCGCGTCATCGGCCCCGCGGTGTCATGGTCGGCGGTGATCGGGATGACACCGTATCGGCTGATCCGTCCGATGGTCGGGCGGATGCCGACGAGCATGTTGGCGTTCGACGGGCTGATGATCGATCCGCCGGTATCACTGCCGACGTTGCCAGCCCAGAGATTCGCCGCGGTGCCGATGCCCGAGCTCGATCCGCCGGTCTGCAGGACGGGCCGGCCGTCGCCGGGATCGTCGCGTGGATCGCGGCGCGGATCGTAGGGGTTGAAGGCGAAGCCGCCGACCCCGTTGTAGTTGCCGACCATGGGCGTGGGCGCGCCGGCGACCCAGTTGGCCAGCTCGGTCAGGCCGGTCTTGGCGATGATGATCGCGCCGCTGTCACGCAGGTTCTTCGTGAGTGTCGCCTCGTACGGCGGTACATAGTCGGCGAACGCCAACGCGCCGCCCGTCGTCGGCATGTCGGTGGTGTGGATGTTGTCCTTGAGCGCCACCGGAATACCGTGCAGCGGACCTCGAGTCTTGCCGGCCGCCCGTTCGCGATCCATCGCCTCGGCCTCGGCCAGCGCGCGCGGGTTCACGGCCAGCGCCGCGTTGAGCCGGTCTTCGTAGAGCGCGATGCGCTCGAGGTACTGGCGCACCAGCTCGCGCGACGTCACCCGCCCCGACGCCATCGCCTGCTGCATGTCCTGCATCGTGGCCTCGACCACCGAGAAGGGGGCAGGGGGAGGCGCGGTATTCGATGAGGGTTGGCCGCATGACGCGGCGAGGACCGCAACGAAGCAGATGGCCAGCAAGGCGGGGATGCGTCTCATGGCGCGTATTCTAACGTCGGCCGGCCTAAAGACACCCCAACGCGGCTGCCGCGTTGGGGACCCGTCAAGGCCGGCCGCTGCGAAGCCACCTTTTCGTAGGGGCCGCCCTTTAGGGCGGCCCACCACTTGGCGTACATTGGACCTCATGGCCCAGAGCCTGACGTCCCCGAACGCCATCTCGCGCGCCCTGCAGGCGGCGATCGAACGATCCGATGCACCCGCAATGGTGGCCCTGGTCGTGAACCCGAGCGGCGAGATTTACCGCGAGGCCTTCGGCAAGTCGAATGTCGCGGCCGACACGCCGCTGGGCCCCGACGCGATCTTCCGCATCTACTCGATGACCAAGCCGGTAACGTCGATCGCCGCGATGATGCTTGTCGAAGAGAAGCGGCTCGCGCTCGACGACCCGATCGCGAAGCACCTCGACGAGAAGGATGCGATGCAGGCGGTCATCACCGTCGATACGGTGGGGCACTTCGTGTCGAGACCGCCAGACACGCCGGTCACCGTTCGCCACCTCCTGACGCACACGTCCGGGATCGCCTATGTCTTCACGAGCGATCTCCTGCGCCGCGTGCAGGACAGCGCGCCCAGCATTCCCGAGACCAGCATTCTCGTCCACGAGCCGGGCGAGCGATGGACGTACGGCCCGAGCACGAGGGTGCTCGGCCGGATCGTCGCGCGCGTCTCGGGGCAGGGGCTCGATGCCTTCTTCGAGGAGCGGATCTTCAAGCCGCTGCGCATGGCGGACACGGCCTTTTCAGTTCCGGACGACAAGCGCGCCCGGCTGGTCACCGCGCACGAGCGCAAGAACAATGCCCTGGTCGAACAGAAGCCAACCGATACCATCACGCCGCAGGTGTTCGGCGATTGGGGTCTGTACTCCACCGCATCCGACTACGGACGGTTCCTGCGCACGATCCTCAACGGTGGCACGCTCGATGGCCGCCGCATCATCGCCGAAGCCACGCTCAAAGAGATGAGCACGAATCAGATCGGCGCGTTGACCATTCAACTACCCCAGGGCTCGAACCCCGGAAGCGGTCGCGATGCGTTTGGCTTCGGCTTTCAGATTGCTGGCGGCGCGAAATCAGATGCCCGGCAGCGGTCGAGTGGATCGCTCAGCTGGTCCGGTGCGATGAACACCTATTTCTGGATCGATCCCGTCAAGCGCATCGGCGCTGTGTTGATGATGCAGACGCTCCCGTTCGCCGATCCCCCGGCGGTCCGTGCCGCCGCCGAGTTCGAGACGGCCGTCTACGCAAGCCTGAAGTAGGGGCTGGCACGATCCTTTCGCCGATGCAGAATTCTCGAGGGGGACAGCCTCCTTCCAGAAATTTGCGAGCCTGTGGAAATCTGGTCATCGATTCGATCCTCACACCAGGATGCGCACCGCGTCCGGCTCGACAGCGATCGACACCGTACCCATGCCCGGCCAGTGACGGACCCGATCGTCGATGTGGATCTCATGCAACCCTTCGATGTCGATGTGCTTGGCGCGACGGGTCGGGAGATCGAGCTCCTGGTCGCGACCCTCGAGGCGATTCTCGAGATACGCCGCCAACGCCGACCGATGCGCCTCCTCGGCAGTCACCACTGACAGCCACCCGTCCGACGGATTCACGCCGCGACCGAGTTTGAGATTGGGGCCTACGCTGCGGATGTTGAGGACTTCAACGAGGAGGAACTCATCCTCGATGGTGCTGCCGTCGACGACGAGTCGCCACGGACGAGGCTTCAAGCCGGCGAGCACCTCCAGATAGCGCCGCAGCGCTCGCTGCAGCTCCTCGTCCGCGCTCGCAGCGGGGCGCTTGGGCTCGGTGTCCATGACGGCGATGCCGCTTGGGATCAATCCCGCCCCGACGCCTTCGATGAACCGGCTTTCTCCCCACGAGCCGTGGACCACGCCGAGATCCAGCTTCGTCGGCCGCGCGCGTCGCCAGCGCGCAATCTCCTTGCGCAGATCACCACCGATGCCAAAGCTCTGTGCGATGTTGTTGGCGGTGCCCAGCGGCAGGATGGCGAACGGCAGCCCGGGGTCCCCGCCGCGCGGAGGGTCCGCCGTGGGAGGGAGGCTCCGGCCCGCCACCGCGCTTGCGACCCTCGAGACCGTGCCATCGCCGCCCGCGGCGACGACGAGATCGACGGACTCGTCGAGTGCCTGCTCGAGATCGTCGTCGTTCTCGACCACATGCATGAGCTCATGGCCCTGTTCTTCGAGCAGCGCACGGAGGTCCGCGCTCGACACGCCATCGCCGGCGTTGGCGTTGTAGAGCAGACAGATTCTCATCTTCACGTCGTCAGCCTCATCAGTCAGCCCATGCATTCAAGATCTGGTCCGCGACGGCGCGAAAGGCGAACGACCGTGGCGCAGGGGGATGGCGACAGGTTTGCACGTTCTGAGTGCCATGAGAATCCTCGTGTCCAACGATGATGGGATCTACAGTCCAGGCATTGCGGCGTTGGCAGAGGTCGCTTCCGAGTTCGGCACGGTGCGGATCGTCGCTCCCGACGTCGAGCGATCATCGGCGGGGCACTCGATCACGGCCTCGCGGCCGCTGTCCTACCGCGCAACGAGAATCGGCAACATGGCGGCTTATCGTGTCAACGGGACGCCCGCGGACTGCGTGGCGCTCGGGATGCACCAATGGGAGAAGGTCGACGTGGTGCTCTCGGGTGTGAACCTGGGCTTCAACCTCGGGCATGGCATCTGGCACTCCGGCACGGTGGCGGCGGCCAAACAAGCGGTGCTGCTCGGCCTTCGCGCCATCGCGCTCAGCGGGCCGGCCGGCGCCGAGGACTTCGAGCCGTTCAAGCCCTGGATTCGAAAGGTGCTGGGCACGTTGCTCGCCGAGTCGATGCCGTCGCTGGTGAACGTGAACTTTCCCCGCGACCCCCGCGGCCTCGTGTGGACCGGCGTGAGCGTCCGCAAGTACGACGGCAGTATCGTCCCCACCAAGGATCCGCTCGGCCGCGAGATGTTCTGGTTCACGGTGGCGCCGATCGAAGGCGCCGATGAGGGCACCGACCGGTGGGCGCTGGAGCAGGGGTGGATCTCGATGACGCCGCTGCGGCTGAATCTCACCGACGAGCAACAGCTTGCGGATCTGCGTACCCGCCTGCCGCTCGACGAGGCACTGGCCGCCGCCATCTCGCCGGGACCGGCGCCGGCCGCCGCCGCGAAGTCGGTGCACGAAGACGAGGCGCCCGCGGCCATGGCTGGAGCGGTCCACGCCCCGACGCCGGACGGCAAGTCGTAGCCGGAGGGCACCACTTCATCGGTGCCCTGAATCGTCATGGCTTCCCTCTCGGCCACAGCACGTATGCTATGGACCGACGAGGGAGGCCCAGTGACGACGACTAGACGGCCGCTCGGCTGGATCGGGGTTGTATCGCTGCTCGCCGTTCTTGCTCCGGATGTCGGTCACGGACAGACACGCCGGTTTCAGGTCGAGGAAGCGACGATCGCCGGCATGCATCGCGCGATTCAAGAAGGTCGCACGACCTGCCGCGCTGTGGTGCAGGCGTACGTCGATCGCGCGCGAGCGTACAACGGTGCCTGCACGACCCTCGTGACGAAGGATGGCGCCTCGATCGCTCCTGGCCATGGCCCGGTTCGCGCTGGCGCACCCGTGACCTTCGCTTCCGCCACGACGGCGGTCTCCACGATCCTTCCGGACCTCGATCAATACAAGGGGGTGACCATCGAGTTCGGCCGCATGGACGCGACCGCGTCGGATGCCAGCGTGCAGCAGCAGTACGGGATGGTCGCCGGCATTGCCAACGCTGGTCAGCTCAATGCCCTCAGCACCCTCAATCTTCGCGGTGAGCGATCGGTGTCCTGCAAGGCCACATGCGATCTCGCGCCCTCGGCTGGTTCGCTTCCTGCTAGCTGTCCGGCGGCCTGCGAGGAGTTTCGCAGGCAACCCGATGCGCTGGAGCGTGCCGCGGAGCTGGATGCCAGGTATGGCCGCAAGCCCGACCTGAACGCGCTGCCGATGTACTGCGTCGCATTCTCGTTCAAGGACGTCTTCGACACCACCGACATGCGGTCGACGGGCGGAGCCGATGTGAACTACGCGACGGACGCGCCGCCCGAGGACGCCACCCTCGTCGCGCAGCTTCGCGCGAAGGGCGCGATCATCTACGCGAAAGCCAATCTGGCGGAATACAACGCAGGGAGCGGTGATCCCGGCGGCACGGCCAAGGCGTCGTCGCGTGAGTACGGCGCGGGCGCGCGCAGCACGTGGGGCGGCACGGCGTGCAATCCGTACGACACCGCGCGAGAAACCGGCGGCTCCAGCTCGGGATCGGCGTCATCGGTCGCCGCCAGCCTCGCCGCGTGCTCGATTTGCGAAGAGACGGGCGGCTCCTGTCGCCAGCCCGCGTGGAGGAACGGCGTGGTCGGTCTGGTGACCACCAAGGGGCTGTTGCCGTACGGTGGCGCGATCGGCGCGGATCCGTATCTCGATCGCGCCGGCATCCACTGTCGAACGGTGACCGACACCGCGCGCGTGCTCGACGCGCTCAAGGATCCGCAGCGCGGCTACTTCGATCCGCGCGACATCTACAGCGCGCTGCCCCAGGGGCTGGTCTCGAAGGCGCCGTACACGTCGTTCACCGCGCCAGGCGCGAACGGCCAGCACGTCAAGCCGCTCGCCGGCGTCCGCATCGGCATCGTCCGCGAGTACATGGTCAAGCACGCCGCGAACGACGTCGCGATGAGCGACCTCGTCAACGACGAGATCGCCAAGGTGCTTCGCGATCGACTCGGTGCGGAGATCGTCGAATCGTCCGATCCGTTGTACCCAGACGACCCATCGATCCCCAACATGACCTATACGTTTCAACAGGCCATCGCCGAGATCCTGCCGTTCCACATGCCCGAGTACCTCCAGCGCAAAGGGGCGGACGGCGCGCCGCTCTTCGACGTGCCGGGTTTCGACGTCACCAAGCGCGAGTACATCGTCAAAGCCGCGGAAGGGCTCGCGCCGCTCTCCGAGCGGATCAACCTGCGCAGCATCAACACCGGGCCACCCTCGGCCAGCTTCGGCTTCGATCTCGCGCGCTATCTCCTCCGTCGCGGCGACGCTCGCATCACGGACTGGGCCAGCTTGAACGCTCACGCGACGTACTTCGTCCACGGGCGCGTGGTGGCGATGAAGAACTGGGAGAACCGCGTCGACCTTGCGTCGGAGGGCATTGCCCACAACGTCCGGATGCGCGAGGTCATGCGGCTCGTCGTGCAGAAAGTCATGCTGCAGAACAAGCTCGACGTGCTCGTGAATCCGACCACGACGATTCCGCCGACGAGGATTGGCCACGCCGATCAGCCCACCGTGAACAGTCGACCGGTCGGCCGCTATCCCACGAGCGCGAACGTCGGTATCCCCGAGATCACCGTGCCTGCCGGCTTCAATCGCATCGCCTACGACGCGCAGTTCGCGTTGAACGCGGAGAAGACGGCCTACGTCAGCGTCGCGAATGAAGATCGAAGGACCACGTTGGAGTTGCCCTTGCCCGTGGGCATCTCGTTCTGGGCGGGACCGGGCGAAGAGCCCGCGATACTCAGAGTGGCAGCGGCCTACGAGGCTGCCACGCATCACCGCACGCCGCCGCGCGCGTTTGGTCCGCTGTCGCGCGCGACATCTCAATAATCAGGTCCGCCTAAAGGCGGACCCCACGACTGAGGGGGCGGACCCCCACGACCGAGGACGCTCGAGATCGTAACGAGGACGCTCGAGATCGTACGTGGGGTCCGGCTTTAGCGTACGTGGGGTCCGGCTTTAGCCGGACCTCGGCGCGGATGCTCACTCTTGTCGCAGCGCCTCGACGACGTTGACGCGGCTGGCGCGCCAGGCAGGGAGATACGATGCCACCAGCGAGGCGAGCGCGAGCAAGGCGAACACGGCCGCGTAGGTCGTCGGATCGGTCGGCGTGATGCCGAAGAGGATGCCTCTGAAGGCGAGACCGACGGCAACGCTCAACCCGAAGCCGATTACGAGACCGACGAGCGTCAATCGGAGCGCCTCGCGCAGCACGCCGGACTGAATCTGCTGGGAGGACGCGCCGAGCGCCATGCGCACGCCGAAATCCCGCGTGCGGCGGCGCATGTTGAACGCGGTGATGGCGTATTGGCCGAGTCCGGCGATGAGCAGCGATGCACCGGCGAAGAACAGCAGCATTGTGGCGATCTGACGCTCCAACCCCGTCACCGACTCGAGCGTCGAGCGCATCGTACGCAGGCCCACGATCGGTAGCTGATCATCGACGTCCGCAATCGCCGTACGCACGGCCGGCGTGAGCGCGTCGAGGGTGCCGCGGTAGCGGATGAAGAAGGTGGGCCGCACGGTCGGCCCGTTCTCGAACTGCTGCTCGGCGAGGAAGACGAATGCCGGCTGCGGATCGTGGGTTGGGCCGTCGTAGAGCGCATCGGGGGCGATGCCGACGACCTCTGCCTCTTCTTGACGTTTCGCTCCAATCTGCACCCGCTGTCCAAGCGGCGACTGCCCAGGGAACAGCATCGTTGCGAGACGTTGGCTCAGCACCGCCACAGGCTGCGCGCCCGGACGATCAGTACCACCGAAGTCGCGCCCTGCGACAACCGAGAGGCCGAGCGTCTGCAGGTAATCGGGACCGATGAGGCGGCGCATCGCGTCGATCGGTTCCCCGTTGCCGCTCCGCCACACCGGCGTTGGCGAGAGGAGATACGGTCCAGGGATCCGCCGTGTGTAGGTGACCGCAGTCACTTCATGGATGCTGCCAAGACGTTCGCGCAGCCGTTCGAGCTGGACGAATCGCGCGGCACGATCGTCGGGTGTCCCTTCTTTCTCGGTCGGAAGGAACCGGTCGCGGCTGGTGCGCACCGTGGCCAGCAGCAGGTTGTCCTGCTCGAAGCCGACGTCGCCGGAGTCCAGCAAGGACAGTGAGCGGTGTGCCAGGCCTGCCGTGGTGAGCAGCAGCACCGAAAACGCCAGCTGCAGGATGACGAGTCCGCTGGAGATGGCCGATCGGCCCTGGGCGATGCCCTGTTCGCCGGCCTTGAGCCACGGCAGCACCGGCTGCCGCCACGTGCGCAGCGCCGGCGCCATCATGAACACGAGGGTGGCACAGAGGGCGAGCAGCATCGCGTAGGCGGCGACCTGCCAGTCTGGACGCATGTCCGGCAGCAGCTGGCCCTGTTGCGCCGATGGCGGCAGCCATCCCACGAGCGCGCGCGAGACCCACCACGCGAACATGAATGCCGCCGCCCAGGCCGTGAGGGCAATCGTGAGCCCCTCGGCGAGCAGCATGCGCACGATGCGCCCGCGGGACGCGCCGAGCGACTGGCGCACCGCGGTCTCGCGCTGGCGCACGACCGCCCGCGCGAGCATCAGGTTCGCGACGTTGGCCGAGACGATGAGCAGGGTGAGCGCCGTGATGAGGCTGAAGACCGCGAGAAACACGGGCGCCATGTTCGACACCGGCAGGAACGCAGTCCCTGAGTATCGAAACACGATCGCGCGCCGATTCTTGTTCTCGTCGGGATACGCGGCGTTCAGCTGCGTGGCTATCGCGGCGAACTCGGCCTGTGCCTCGGCGGGCGACACGCCCCGCGCCAGCCGGCCGACGGCGAGCACCGATACGCGGCGACGATCGCTCAGCGCCTCGCGCGTGTTGGATGTCTGGTGATAGGGCTCTATCGGTAGCCAGATGTCCTCGCCCGGCGTCATGCTGCCGCCGCGAAAGCCCGGTCCGGCGACGCCAACGATGGTCGTGGGCTGCCCGTTGACGGTGATGCCGCGGCCGGCGATGTCCGGTGCCTGCTGAAAATGCTCGCGCCACAGCCGATCGCTGATGACCGCGACGAGCCCAGCGGTATCTAGCCGCTCGTCATCGGGGCGGAGGCCGCGACCGACCGTGATGCTGACGCCGAGCGTCTCGAAGAACCCGGGTGTGACCGGCGATCCATACACGGCGTGCGGAGTGCCATCGATCCCGAGCGTCAGTCCCTCGCTGGCCCAGGCGACGAGGCGTTCGACCGTTGTGGCGCGCGCGGCGTAGTCGAGGAAGTTCGGATAGCTCGTGAGATACCCGAAACGCGGCGTTTCGGCGTTGACTTCGCCAAGGCCGATGAGGCGATCCGCGGTCACTCCGTTCGCCGGCGCCGTCAAGATGCGGTGCACGGCCGAGTACACGGTGGTGTTGCCGCCGATGACCAGCGCGATCAGAACGACGGCGGAGGCGCTGAGGCCAGGTGAGTGCCAGAGGATGCGGCCGCCGAAACGCAGATCCTGAAACAGTTGCTCGAACGTCGTCGACGTCCACACCCGGCGCGTTTCTTCCTTGACGATGCGGACGTTGCCGAGCTCGCGCATCACCGCCAATCGCGCGTCTTCCGGCGACTCGCCGCGCGCGACGCGATCGGCGATGGCCATCGACAGGTGCGCGTCGAGCTCGTCGGCGATGTCACGATCGATGCGGCTGCGCCGGCGAAGGACCACCTTCGCCAAGGCCGCGGTGATCAAGAAGGCGGGCCAGCGCATGGGTCACGCCTCGCGGTCGCGCGGCTGGAGGAGGGCCGTCATCGCCTCGACCAGTTGCGCCCATCGCGAGTGCTCGCTGGCGAGCTGTTTCCGTCCGGCGGCCGTCAGCTGATAGTACTTTGCCCGCTGTTTGTTCTCCGACGTCTTCCACTCGGACTTGATCCACCCTTGCTTCTCGAGCCGATGCAACGCCGGGTACAGCGAGCCGGTTTCCACCTGGAACACATCACGCGAGCCGGCGACGATCGCCTGGCTGATGCCGTAGCCGTGCTGCGGCCCCCAGCGGAGCGTCTGCAGGATGATCAGGTCGAGCGTGCCTTGGAGCAATTCGATCCGGGTCTTGTAGCGCGCCGGCCTCAGCATGTAGACAATCTACACCCATGGATGTAGACTGTCAACTCCCATAGGTTTGCCGAACGGCTAGAACCGGATCGTCAGCCCTCCACTGATGGTCCAAAAATGTAGTCTGGCTTGATCCCAGCCGAAAGCCGGCGGCGGATTCGTATCGTCAAGAGCTCGGATGTACTGGGCCTCCGCGCGCAGACCGAAGCGAGCGGAGATGGGCTTCATCACGCCGCCGCCCACGCTGATGGCTCCGTGGGTGCGGCCGTACTCGAACTGGTCCTCGGAATTCGTGAGGGCATAGGTGACGACGCCAACACCGCCGAAGACGAAGGGCATCACGTCGTTCGTCAATGGTCGGGTGCCGAGGACCACCCTCGGTATCACCGTCACGACCATCTCCACCTCATCACCGGGCTCGGACTCGAAGAACAGCGGGATGATGCCCGCCTCGAGCTCGAGTCCTAATTGCTCCCTCCACCATCCGACCGACAGGGCCGCGCGTGGATAGGTCTGTTCGGCCGCGCCGCCCAGGTTGACGCCACCCGTCACCGATCCCATCCATTGCGCGTCTGCCGGACTGGCTCCCAACAGACAGACGATGGCCGCACCGACAATCACCTGTGAACCCATATCGCCTCCTCGATGGACGTGCGTTCGCCGGTGACCGCTCGATCGCGCGGCGAATCAATGCGCGGCGTCGTTGGTTTCGGGAGCCAGCGACGGCAGGAGGAGATCCTCCAGAAAGTACGCTGCCAGCGACGCGCGACCGCTCAACTTGGACTTCCGATACACCGCGAGCGCCTGCTGTCGCACGGTGCGCTCGGCCCTTCCGCGTAGCTCCGCCACCTCTTTATGCGACAGCCCCTTCAACAGCAGCAGCGCGACGTCCTTTTCGGCGGGCGTCAGACGCCAGGCGTCGAATTGCTGGTCGATGGCGGCGCCAAGACCGCGCATCATGTCGTGGACGCGAGCACGCCACTCCGTGCCTTCGCGTCTGGCTAGTTCCAGCTCGCGCATCACCTGCTGGTGTGCCTGTGCCTGTTCGTCGACCCGCGTGACGAGGACCATTGCGATGACGCTGGTGGCGACGATCAATGAGATCTCGACCAGCTCCAAACCGAGGTCGAGAGCGTCGAACTCGCGCTCATCGAGGATCTCGAGAACCAGCAAGAGCGCTGTGGTGGCAATCGCGAGTGCTCCCGCTTGCCAGCGACTCAATCGTGGGAACGTCAATGCACTACCCTCCGGGGCGACGGTCCGGAGGACGGCCGTCACCGTGTGTTGAACGTGCAGGAGGCGGACGTCTTGTTGCCTCCTGCAGTGACCGACTTCATTTCGATCTCGTACTCCAACCCAGGGGCGAGGAACCCGTCCGGGATCACAAAGGTGGTCTGGCCGGAAGTCAGCGTGATTCGGAGATTCGCCCCGGTGTCGTCCTGTTCGAGGATGATTTCATAGCCCCCGGAGGCGCCCGCCACCAGATTCCATTGGATGCTGACCGGGTTCGTCGGGTCGACCTCTTCGTTGCAGGGACTGAAGGTGGAGAAATCCGGCGCCGCGACGACGTCGTGCGTGAGGCCGATTCGACCCTCGAGCCTGGTCCCATCCACGGCCCGTCCCGAGAATCGGTAGACGCCGACTGGATAGGCCCGCTGGACCTCTGCTACTGAGGGCTCGGCGCTCTCGAGCTCGATCTCAGCTAGCCCGAGGTTGTCTTTGGATTGGATGGTGCCGACGCGGTGGCCGTGCGGACCGACAATGACCAGGACATCAATGGCCTTGCCGGACTCGACGCCAATCGTGACCTCGGCGTCGTTTCCGGTCTGACTGAACTGATAGAACATTTCGACGTCGAGCGGCTCGGGTCTGGATGGATGTGCGATGTGCTGTCCCTCAATGGGACCACTCAGGAACAGGACGGCAGCTGAAGCGGTCATCAACGGCGTGGTTCTCATGACAGTTACCTCGGCGCAGGTTGGCAGCGTATACGGCGCAGACCCATCGTCGAGGAGAATGGCCGGATGATCCATGCGGCAAGTGACACATGGGCATCCGGCAAGACACGCAGAAGGTGGCAGAATGAGCCGGGACGCGAGGGCCGCGTCAGCTTCCGCCGGTTCGACCGGACGCTCGTGGACGCCCTGGCGTGGCCAGGCTCGCGGCTCGTTTGACGAGCCGCTCGAATTCCTTCGACGCCGCAATCCGGTACTGCTTGGCGTACGCCTCGTGATTGCTCTCGACGTCGTCGAGGCGATAGACGTAGTTCACCATCAGGCCGAGCGAGCGCTGGCGGCCCGCGGGTGAGGTGTCGCCCATCCAGTTGAGGCGATCGAGGGACGCGCCGTTGGCGAGGTGGAATCGCGCCACCGGATCGAGCGGCTCCTTCCCGTGCTTGGCGTGCAGCAAGTAGTACGCACACCAGGCGTGGATCAGATCGCGGAGCTCTTCGTCGGCGGTCTCGAGCGCCCCGACATCGTGCAGCTCGGTGATGAGCGCCGCAAGCTTCGGCGGCATCGGAGCGGGCGTGGCAGCGGCCCCCTCCGCCTTCTGGCGCTTCAGCCACGCCACGAAGCCGACGATGGGGGAGAGCGTCGCGAACGTGCGGACGCGGGGGAACTCGCGGCCCAGATCGTCGGCCACCTGTTTGATCAGGAAATTGCCGAACGAGACCCCGCGCAGGCCTTCCTGGCAGTTCGTGATCGAGTAGAAGATGGCGCAGTCAGCGTCCGCCGGGTCCAGGACGGACGCATCCGGATCCAACAGCGGCTGGACGTGCGCCGCCATGCCGCGCGTCAACGCCACCTCGATGAAGATCAGCGGCTCGTCCGGCAGAGCGGGATGAAAGAACGCATAGCAGCGTCGGTCCGCGGCGAGCCGGCGCCGCAGATCGGGCCAGCCGTCAATCTGGTGGACTGCCTCGTACTCGATGAGGCGCTCCAGGATCAGGGCCGGCGACCGCCAGTCGATGCGTTGCAGCACGAGGAACCCGCGATTGAACCACGAGCGGAACAGGTGCACGAGGTCGGCATCGAGGCCGACGCGCTCGGGGTGGCGGGCGAGCGTCGGCAACAGCCGCTCGCGCATGTCGACGAGCGCGGCCGTCGCGCCCGGCGCCATGTTGAACCGACGAAACAGCTCCTGCCGCGGCGGTTCGACTGCCGCCTGCAGGCGCACGAGGTTGGGCTGCGACGGCACGGCCGCGT
>DAINCF010000164.1:0-13569 GCA_036732565.1 Vicinamibacterales bacterium | reverse complement strand
CGTGCGCCGTCGATCGACGGCGCACGCGTGCTCTTTCCTCGCTTCGATCGCGCGACGGCGAGCTCGGTGTGGCAGGCGCAGCTGCTCGCCGTGCCGTCGATGCTCCGCCTGCGGGTGCCGCGGCAGGCATCCGCGGGCTGTGGCGCCGAAACGTCATGGCCATCGGGCGGGCTCGAGTGGCGCTTCTGGCTGTTCACCGGAATCATGGTCGTGTGGGTGCCGCTGTACTTGTGGGTGTTCGGCCGCCGATCGCGGGGGGCGGCGTGACCCACCTCACGCTGTTTTGGACCTCGGTGGTGATCTACATGGGCGTCGTCTGCGGGATTGGGCTGTGGAGCTATCGGCGCACGTCGAATGAAGAGGGATTCCTCGTTGCCGGCCGCTCGCTCGGTCCCATCCTCGGCGGCGCCACGCTGATGGCCAATCAAGTCAGCGCCGGCGCCACCATCGGTATCGTCGGCTTTCACTACTACTCCGGGTTCAGCTATGCGTGGTCCTGGCCACTCGTGTGGATCGGTTGGATCGTCTGCGCGCTGTTCGTGGCGCCGCGCATCAGGAATCATCAGGGCTTCACGTTGCCGGACTATTTCGCGGCGCGGTTCGACAGCCCGGCCTCGCGCGGGATTTCGGCGGTGTTCATCCTGGTTGCGTACTCGGTGATGCTGTCGGCGCAGTATCAGGCCGGCGGGTTGCTGTTCGCGTTGGTGGGCGGCATCTCTTACACCAACGCGGTGCTGCTGGTGGCGGGTATCACGACCGTGTATACGGTGCTCGGCGGCATGTACAGCAACGCGTACGTCGGCTTACTGAAAGCCGGACTGCTCCTCGGCTGCTACGTGCTGGCCGTCCCGTTCCTGGTGCAGCACATCGGAGGGTTGCACGAGCTCGGCGCCGCGCTCTATGCGATCGATCCGCGGCTGACGGCCAACTGGTTCGGCTGGCGGCAGCTGTTGACGCTGTCGATGGCAGTAGGACTGGGCCTCGCGGCCGCGCCGTACGAGATCTCGGCCATCTACGCCATGCGGAGTAAGCGGGCCACGCAGTTGGCCATCGGCTGGTCGTTTCTGTTCCAGGCGTTCGTCGGCGTGGGCGTGCTCATCTTCGGCTTGTCGATGCGCGTCGCGATGCCATATCTGCCGGAGCCCGACCTGGGCACGCCGGTGCTGGGCATGAGCCTGCTGCCGAGTGGTGTGGGTGTATTGGTGTTGCTCGCAGCGGTCGTCACCTTCACGCGCACCGGCGGCGCCATCCTGCTCACCGCCGCGTCGGCCGTCTCGCACGATCTCTATGGCAAGCTGTTGGCACGCGCGCCCAGCGAGCGGGCCAAAGTCCGCGCCGGACGACTCGCCGTCGTGTTGTTCAGCGCCATTCCCGTGGTGCTGGCGTTCCGTCAGCTCAGCCTGGTCAACTTCATCGTGCTCTACGCGGCGAAGTTGATGGTGAGCTTCCTGTTCGTCCCGGTGGTGATCGGTCTCAACTGGAGACGCGCGACCGCCGCCGGCGCCCTCGCGTCGATGCTCGGCGGCCTGGTGACCTGCGTCGCGTGGAGCCTCGTCGCCTCTCCGTACTTTCTCGGCCTCGATCCGGCGGAAGCCGGCGTGCTGGTCAGCGCCGCGCTCTTCGTCGGCGTGAGCCTGGCGACGAAGCCGGTGCGGTCCGAGATGCTGAACGTGTTCTTTCCTTCCGGCGCGTAGCGCCGGCCTACGCGTGAGCGAAGCGAGGCCTAGTGGTAGTGTCCGTGCTCCTGTGACCAGACCTTGCCCGGCGCCGGACCGGTCGACCCTTCGTTGAACGACATGATGCCGGCGATGACCGCACCGGCAATCACGACGAACACGACGCCGAGCATCAGCTTGCTGCTCCAGGCGGTCGACGTCTTCGCCTGGCAGCATTTCTTGCTCTTCTTCCCGCTGCCGCAGGGGCAGAGGTCGTTTCGTCCCGCTTTGGTGTGGCGCGCCATCGTGCGGCTCCTGTGGTGAAGCCCCATCCTCTCGATCTCTGGCCGTCCGGTCAAGCCGGGCGGCCTTCGATGCCGCGCCCGCCACCCGCTGACCCGCCTGAAGGCGGCCCCACGCCCTTTGGGGCGCACTGCGAACATTTCGTACGTAGCGCAGACCTTTAGGTCTGCCACGGCCTCAGGCAGGCCTGAAGGCCTGCGCTACGTACGTGTGGTAAATCGCGTTCCGCGGGTCGTGTGTGAAGGAAGGTCAAGGGATGAGCGAAGAAACGCCTGACCCGCGCCGTCGGCTACGACTCGTTGAGCAGCAGCTTGTCGACCAGCCCCGCGAGCCGGCGCCAGCGCTCGGCGTGTTTCTCCAGCGCGCGGAGGCCGGGCTTGGTGATCGCGTAGTACTTCGCGTCGCGGTTCGTCTCCGTCTTCTGCCACGCACCCTTGATCCACCCCTTCTGCTCGAGGCGGACCAGCGCCGGATACAGCGTGCCCTGATTGAGCATCAGCGGATGTTCCGCCACCTGCTCGAGACGGGAGGCCAGCCCGTAGGCATGCTGCGGACCCATGGTGTGCAAGGCGCGGAGGACGATCAAATCCAGCGTGCCCTGCAGCAGCTCGACCTTCTGCTTCTGTTCACTAGCCATACAAGTGATCTCAGCGCGGCTACCCTGGCACGAGATCACTAAATTGTCAAGTGCAAGGCGCCTCGTGCAGGGGCGGCTCGCGAGCCGACCCTACGTTGGCAACGAGAGCCGCGCCTACTGCTGCGACGTCGTCGTCGGCTTCGCTGGCGCGTTCTTGACGTACTTGTCGAACCACTCCAGCCAGCGGGCCCAGAGGTCCAGGAAGTTCTCGCGGGCGCGGGGCGCGTGGGATTCGAACGGGTAGATGTAGAGCGCGGCCGTCTTGCCCAGGCCAGTGAGCGCCTGCATCATGCGCTCCGATTGAATCAGGAACGTGCCCGAGTTGTTGTCCTGCGCGCCGTGATACATCAGCAGCGGCGCCGAGATCTGATCCGCGTAGAAGAACGACGACATGTCCATGTAGGTCATCGGCGCCTCCCAGAAACTGCGCCGCTCGCCCTGAAACGTCATCGGCGTCAACGTGCGGTTGTAGGCGCCGTCGCCCGCGATACCGGCCTTGAAGAATGGCGTGTGCGCGAGCAGGTTGGCCGTGGTGAACGCGCCGTAGCTGTGGCCGCCGTGACCGATGCGGTTGACGTCGACGTAGCCGAGCTCATCGACCTTGCGGATGGCCGAGTAGACGGTGTCCTCCAGGTTCGGGCGATAGTTGTCGTTGAACCGCCCGTCCTTCCCGAGAACCGGAATGTCGGGATAGACCAGCGCATAGCCCTGCGTCAGCCAGATGTCCGACCAGCGCAGGAAGCTCAACGGGGTATAGGCGTTCCGGTTGCGCGCGCGAATGGCGCCGCGTTGATACGCCTTCTCGTCCTCGAACTCTCGCGGATAGGTCCAGAACACGGCAGGTACGCGCGAGCCCGGCTGATAACCGACGGGCAGCGAAATCCGCGCCTGCACCTTCACGCCATCCCGACGCGTGAAATCGAAGTCGACCCGCTGTGCGTTGGTGATCTCCGGATACGGATCCTTGTTCTGCGTCAGCTTCTCGAACTGCTTCGACGCCGACGTCCACACGTAACTGTCGGGTACGGTCGTCTTGCTCTCGCGCGAGACGATGAGCCGCGACATGTCTGGATCCAAGGCGACGAGCGGCTGATCGAAGGTCTCCGCCGAGCCCTCGAAGACGCGTGTCGTCGCGCCGTCGCGAATGACGACGCGATCGACGAACGGCTGTGGGGTGAACGTGTCCTTGTGGCCGTCGCCCGTCAGGAATGCCGCGCTGCCATCCGTCGACACGATGGCAGACGTCACGCCGTTGGCCGTGGCCGTCGTCATCACGTCGCCCGGGAGTTTCAGGGGATCGTCTGAATCGATGTTGCCCTTGAGGACGAACATCGCCGGTTGCGGCGCCGTGAGGTCGTAGGCGACGAGGTCCCGGCGGTTGCCGCTGTTGCCGTTCTGGCCGCGCTTGGCCAGGGTCATGAACGCAAAGCGGCCATCTTTCGAGTAGCGCGCCTCGCTGACGCGATGCTCGGTGGAGACGATCGTCTGCGCCTGGGCCACGTCGAACGGCGGCGTCAGCAGCATCACGCGATCTTTTCTCGGTGGCGCGTTGGGATCCTCGGTGCCATTGCCGTTGGCGCGTTCGCGCCACAGCAGCGAGAGGCCTTTGCCGTCGGGACGCCACGCAACCTCGCGCGGCAGATTGTCGGCCGCTGGATCGTTACCGCGAGTCTGCGCTTCCTGGAGCGGCCGCTTGCGAATCTCGGCGAGCACCTTGCCGTCGAGATCGATGACCTCGAGCCTTCGGCCGAAGCCGTTGAAGCCGACGAGATACGAGAGCGGCTCGTCGATGGTCTCGCGCAGGATGTGCTTGCCGTCCGGGCTGAGCCAGTAGTCCAGGTACATGGCCGGCTTGCCGATGGCGCGCGCGGGCCGCCCGGGCGACACAATCGCGAGCTGCGCCGTCGTGTAGTACTTGAACTGCCGCTCGTCGTTCTGCGTGCGCAGCAGAAACGGTTGCGTCGAGGTCGGCGTCTCCTTGTCGCGACTACGCCGGATGATCGGCGCCGTCGGCACGGCGGGCTCGGTCGGCTCGGGCCCGCGATCTGAAGGCACCAGCACGGTCAAGAGCGATCCGTCGGGCAGCCATTGCAGGAGACGACCGCCTTGCGTATCGGCGGCCTCACCGCCGCCTCCGGGACGCGCTACCAACGTCGCCATCACCGGGGCCTCGCTGACCGCGCGTGCCTCGCCGGTCTTGACCTCCGCGACCCAGACCTGCGACGCGGTCGACAGGTGCGCGATGAAGGCCACCCTCGTACCATCGGGCGACCAGCGCATGTCGCTCACGTAGATGCCGGCGGGCAGTTTGATCGGATAGGTCCGTCGCTCTTTCAACGAGTAGAGATTCAGGCCGTAGTTACCGTAGGTGGCCAGACGCCATTCGCGATTCACGGCTGGGACAATCTCGAGCATGGCCAGCCGCAGCGTGCGCTGCGACATCTGCTTGAGGTCGGTCAGCTCCTGGAACTGCGGCACGAGAAAGTGGTCGCCATCGGGGCTCAGTCGATCGAGCGTGGCGACGTTCTTGTCGCGGCGGAACAGCTCCTGCACCGATTCGGGGGGGAGCACGTAGCCGTCCCGCTCCATGCTCTGCGCAACGGCGGTGGCCGGGATCGAGGCCAGCAACGCAAGGGTCAGCGCCGCGCATCCACGCATGATTGTCATGCCCATTACTCCTGGATCTCCGAGCTCGGTCTACTCGACGTGCGCGTCATGGTAGTTGCTTGACACGCTTCCGACAAGCGCATACAACGGGCACGTTGTTCGCCGGCGCCCGCCGGCGCGTCGTTCTTGTTTGTTCTTGCGGTTGGATTGGCAGAGGAGGATCGATGGCTACGCACCTGCGATGTGTCTCCAGCCTTTGGCTCGTTCTTCTGATCGTCAGTGTCGCGAGCGGGGCGTCGGCCCAGACCGGTGGGACCTTCCAGGGATCCGTCAAGGACGACCAGGGTCTGGCGCTGCCCGGCGCGACGATGACGCTGACCAACGTGGAGACCGGGTGGACGCGAAGCGTGGTCACGGACGAGGGTGGACGCTACCGCGCCGTGGCGCTGCCGCCGGGCGTTTACGAGATCAAAACCGAGCTGACCGGCTTCGCCACCGCCGTCCGCAACAAGGTGCCCCTGGCGCTCGGGCAGGAGCTGACCATCGACATGAGCGTGAAGGTGGCGACGGTGCAAGAGACAATCACGGTCACGGCAGCAGCGCCGCTGATCGAAGTCACCAGCAACACGCTCGGTACGAGCGTGAGCCGCGAGCAGCTCGATGCGCTGCCGGTGCCCGGTCGCACGTTCACCGCGCTGGCGCAAACGGCGCCGGGTGTCACAGGCGTCGGTGGTGGCGGCGTCAACGCCGGCGGTCAGTTGAACCGCAACAACTCGTTTCGCATCGACGGCGTGAGCAACGAGAACAACGTGCTCGCCAGCCCGCGCGGTGGCATCTCCATGGAAGCCGTCCGCGAGTACGTGGTCATCTCCAACCAGTTCTCGGCGGAGTACGGCGACGCCTCGGGCGCAGTCATCAGCGTCGTGACGCGCACCGGCACCAACAACATGCAGGGCCGCGGATTCCTGTTCCATCGCGACGAGTCGTTCGATGCCCAGGACCCGTTCTCCAAGGCCCAGGGCTCGGGCAAGGCGCCGTTCAGCCAACAGCGCTACGGCGGCTTCGTCGGCGGGCCCATCAAGCGCGACCGGATGCACTACTTTGGCAACTACGAAGGCGTGCGGCTGGATCAGACGGCGGTGATCACGTCGCCGCTCGTGCCGGTCTCCGAGCGTGAGATCCCGAACAACGAGACCGGGGATCAGTATTTTTTCCGAGTCGACAACCGTCTCACCGAGAACCACACCATCTTCGTCCGCTATCGCTACGACGAGGCGACCGAGCTCAACAACGGCGCTGGCGGCTTGGATACGGCTGAACGCGGCGCCGACAGCATCAACCGCAACCAGGACGGCGTGTTCAGCCACACGGCGGTGCTGACGTCGCGAGTCCTCAACGAGCTGCGCGTGCAGTTCGGTCGGCACTTCGCGGACAACGTCATCCATGTGCCGCTGTTCTCGCCAACCATCAACAGGCCGTCAGGCAACTTCGGGAAGGCGAACAATCAACCTCAGGGACGGACCGAAGACCGTTGGCAGCTCGTCAACAGCTTCAGCTATTCGTTGAGCGCGCACAGTCTGAAGTTCGGTGTCGACTACAGCCACATTCGCACGACGAGCTACTTTCACAACAACACCGGCGGCACGTTCACGTTCGCCACTGATTTGCCGTTCGATCCCAACAACCTGGCCACCTATCCGACGCAGTTCACCCAGAACATCGGCGACCCGAACCTGCTGCGCCGCAACGACACCGTCGGCGTCTTCGCGCAGGACAGCTGGCGGATGACGTCCAACTTCACGCTGAACTACGGCGTCCGCTACGACCGGGAAAACGCGTTCAAGGAGGCGACCGGTGTGGAGGATGCGGCCTTGAACCTCGCGCCGCGCGTGGGCTTCGCGTGGGATCCCTTCAACGACCAGAAGACCGTCATCCGCGGCGGCGCCGGCCAGTACTACAGCAAGGTGTTCCTGAACATCACCGGCAACATCATGCTGGCCCGGCGGTTCGTCGGCGTGAACATTGCCAACCCGGGATACCCGGATCCCTACTCACGTGGCACGCAGACGGCGCCGCTGCCGAGCACGACCGTCGCGCCGGATGAAGTGAAGACACCGGTCACGCGGCAGTTGAGCCTCGGCATGAAACGCGAGATCGGCGGTGGCATGGCGTTGTCGGCCGACTACGTGAACAGCCGCGGACGCAATCTGTACAACGCTCCGGACATCAATGCGCCCGATCCCATCACCGGCATTCGTCCAGATCGCAACTTCCTGCGCGTGGTGCAATACCAGACGACCGGGAACTCTTGGTACAACGCGCTCCTGCTCGGGCTGGAGCGGCGGAGCGGGCGTGGCCCGCAGCTCGGTGTGTCGTACACGCTGTCGAAGCAAGTGCGCGACGTCGAGGACTTCGGCTTCACCCCGCAGGACAACTACAACCGCGCCGCGGAGAAGGCCGTGGCGAACAACGATCGACGGCACCAGCTGGTGGTCAACCTCGTATACGCGCTGCCGTGGGGCATGCAGATCGGGCTCTTCACCCAGGCGCGGTCCGCGCTGCCGTTCAACGTGACGACCGGCATCGACAACAATCGCGACGGGCAGACCACCACCGACCGGCCGGATCTGGCGAACCCCGACGGCGATCCGCTCGATGTGTCGACCTACAACGGCAACTTCACGGGACGCAGCGGCAACCTGCCGCGCAACTTCGCGCGCGGGCCGGCTTACGCGGAGGCACATCTGCGGGTCTCGAAGATGATCAACCTGTCGCGGGCGAAGCTGGATCGACTGGAGCTGTTCGTCGAAGCGCTGAACGTCACGAATCACTTCAATGGCGCGACGCCGACGGTGGCAGGCGGCAGCATCCGTTCGCAGCTGTTCGGCCAGCCGGCCACGGTCCACGCCGACTCGAGTCCGAGGCGAGTGGAATTGGGCTTCCGACTCGATTTCTAGCCACGAAAACACGAAGAGCACGAAACATCAGCCACGAAGACACGGAGACGATAGCCACCAAGGCACCAAGACACCAAGAATCTAGGCACAGAGTCAACGGAGACACCAAGTTCTTCGGAAGAACAATCGTTGGAAGAGTTCTTGGTGTCCTTGGTGTCTTGGTGGCGAGACCTGTGACTTAGAACTCCAGATTCACTCCGAAGATCGGCAGGAAACCGAACTGCAGCTCCGCGAACGGCATGCGGGTCTTCGGGTTCCAGACGTAGCGGGCGATGTTCTCGCGGTTGTAGATGTTCTGTGCCTCGAAGAAGAGCGTCGTGTGGGTCGGCCCCAGCGCGAAACGCCGGTCGACGCGAACGTCGAGTCGGTTGTAGCTCGACATCCGCTCGTCGTTGACGCGCGTCAGGTCGGAGATCCAGCGATTCTGCTCCTGCGATGGATCGAGCAGAGGCGGTGTGTAAGGCCGCCCCGAGGCGAACGTGAAGCGCGTCGAGAACTCCCACGTGTCGCCCAGGCGGTACCCGCCGATGAACGACATCGTGTGCGGCGCGTCGAAGGCGCCGCGCCGTATGACGCCGTCCAGCGCGGCGTGCTCGGTCCGTGACACGCTGTAGCTCGCCTGGCCGTACAGACCCCGTGTCAGCTTCTTGTGCAGGAAGATTTCGACGCCACGCGCGCGTCCTTCGCCCTCGCTGACCATCGGGAACAACAGACCGCTGATGCCGAATACGTCGCCCGTGTTCGCCAATGACAGCGTCGGATAGTCGAGGCTGACCGGGTAGCGGGCGTAGGTCTTGCGATACGCCTCGACGGAGAGCTTGAGGTCGGGACGGGGGAGGTAGCTGACGCCAGCGACGACGTGATCCGCGCGCATCGGATTGAGATCGCGATTGATCGGATCCGCGGTGAGGAAGACGAGGTCGGGCTGCTGGTGATACCGCCCGAATGACGCCGTGGCCGTCAGCGTCGGCGTCAGCTCCACGCTGAGGCCTGCTCGAGGGCTCACGGTCGTGGCGTCGAGAAACGCGAAGCGGTCGATCCGCCCGCCAAACGTCAGCGTCACGCGCGGCGCGATCGGACCCGACATCTGCACGTGGCCCGCGCCGATGCTGGTGTCGAACGCGGTGTGGAGGCTGATGACGTCGACGCGCGTCGGATCGAGCGAGTAGCGGTTCTGGACGCCAAACGGCTGGTCGATCTGCAGATCGCTATCGAGTCGATTCCACACACCACCGGCCTTCATTGCCCACCCTCGCCCTACCTGAAAGGACGCGTCGTATTTCAGGGCGGACGTGCATTCGCGGGATTCGTTCAATCTGATCGTTCAGCTCCCGATCGCGCGCCTCGACGCCGAAGTGACTGCACGCGTACGACGCCCCGAGGATGCCGTAGCCGCGCTTGCCGAACAGGCGCTGCCAGTTGACGCCGGTGACCGCTCGCCAGCCGCGGTTCTCCGCGCTGATGAGCGACGGATCCTCCAGATCCTCCTCGTCCACGTCGAAGTCGATCGAATCTCGGCCGCCGATGCCGACCACCCAGACCTTGTTGGCCGCATCGATGTCGTACACGCCTTTGAACTGATACGCGGTGGTCTCCGGAACGGCGGGAAGGTCGATGACGCCGGTGACCAGGTCGAGATACGAGCGACGCACGGTCGCGATCCAGGACCCTCTCGATCCAAGCGGCCCTTCGAGCACGGCGCTGACGCCGGCGAAGTTGACGTCGGCTTCAACCTCGGTCCTGGCGCGGTTGCCCTCCCGCAGGCGGATGTCGAGGACGGAGGACAAACGATTGCCGAACGCCGCAGGGAAGCCGCCGGTGAGGAACGTCGCGTCGGCGAGCAGCTCGGTGTTCAGCATACTGATGGCACCGCCGCCCGTGCCCTGTGCGCCGAAGTGATTGAGGTTCGGCACCTCCACGTTGTCGACGAGTGTGAGGTTCTCGTTCGGACTGCCGCCTCGAGTGACCAGATCGTTTCGTTGATCGTCCGCGATGACGACGCCAGGCAGCGCCTGGACGAAGCGATTGATGTCTCCGATCGCACCGGCCGAACGCCGCACTTCCTCGTAGCGCATGCCGTACTCGGACGTCGTCACCTCCGGCGGCCGCTCGAAGGCGCGAGCTTGCACGACCACAGTCTCGCTGACGCCCTCCGCGCCTCGATCGATCTCGACCTCGAGCGCGGACGAGCGTCCGGGCGAGACCAGGATGTCAGGCTGCGACAAGAGGACGTAGCCAGGTGCCTCGACACGGAGGCTGTGCGTGCCGGCAGGCACATCGTCCAGGCGAAAGCGCCCGTCGGCGTCGGTGATTACGACGAGCGGCGTGTTCTCAATCAGCACCGTGGCGCCGACGATGAGCTGACGCGTCTGGCGATCTCGAACCGTGCCCTCCAGTGAGCCACGGCTGGCGGTCCCTTGCGCAGCGTCGGCATCCGCCAGGGGAGCCGTGACCAGGAGGAAGCCCAACAAAATGGCTGTCTTCATGGACTAGCACGCTACGAGGGAGCGGCAGGCGGACACACGCGAATCGGGCGGGCGCGGATATGCGCGCGCGAGCGCGCTCAGGGTCCGTATTTCCGCGTTGGGCGGGATGGGCTTTCGCCGTGCCGGGTGGCTTCGTATAGTGGACTCGGAGACAACCGGTGTTTCACAGCGGGATCGTCAGCGAGTGGCTGCTCGTCACCCAGGTCGTTGGCTACACGGCGAGCACCGTCATCGTGCTCTTGCTGGCGGCGCTGGTGCGTCGCGCCGCGCGGTTCGAAGATGCGCGGCCCTACGCTCTGTTGGTCTGGGCGATATTGCTCTGGAACGCCGGGAACCTCGTGGCGGCGGCTGGCGTGCTGCTGGGGGTGCCATTCGACAGTGGGCTCGTCGGCATCGCCATGTTCGCCGCATTCTGTGGCGCTGCGCTGTCGCCGGCGGGCGCGCTGATCATGTGGCACGGCGTCGATCGTCCGTCGGGTGGGTCGATGTGGCTCGCGCACTTCTCCCTTGCCGTCGGCATGCTCCTCATCGCGCTGCTCGGCGCCCCGAAGATCCTCGGCGGGGCGTCGGCATCAGAGCACCTGCTGTGGAACCTCCTCGCGTATCACGTCGCCCTGTTCTTCGGCATCGGCGGCTGGAAGTTCTATCGGAGTGGGCGGACGACGCTGGCTTCGCGGCTGGGGATCGGGATGGCCGGCCTCGGAGCGCTGGTCGTCGGCGTGTCGGTGTTCCTCGAGAAGGGCATCATGCCGAGCGAGCCACCCGCGGTGCTGTCGCTCGGAATCGGCCGCCAGGTCGCGACGCATGTCATGACGCTCGGCGCCCTCTTGTTCCTGGCGCGTTTCCGATTGGCCGACGTCTTCATTCGCCAGAGCCTTCGGATGATCGCCGCCGTGCTGTTGGGCGTCATGTGCGCGAGCGTGCTCGCCCGGCTGCCCACCGACGCCTCGCCGTTGGCGGGCGGCTCGATGATGGCGGTGACGTTCGTCGCGGGTGCTCTGGCGATTGCCGCGCTGCTCTTGTCGTTTGCAGCCGTCGACAGGCTGATCGTCTCGATCGTGGATCGATGGTTGTTCCGGCAACCTGACTACGAACGCGCCTTGACGCGCCTGCGAGACGAGCTCGCCGGCGCCCGCGATCGCACGGCCCTTCACGAGCACGCCGCCCGGTTCGTCCGCGAGACGATGGCGCTGCAACACGCGCGCGTGACGCCGGCCGCGCTGGCGATGAAGGACGCGAATGTCGTGATCGTCCCCGTTCCGACGGCCGACGGTGCGCAAGATCTGCTGGAAGCGACACCTCGATGGGACCATCCCACGCTGCTCGGTCGAGAAGTGCAGTTTCTCCGCGCCGCGGCCACCACGCTGGGTCATCGCCTCGACGCCGTGAGTCGGGAACAGGAGGAAATCGATCGGCTGACGCGCGAAGCCGACCTGCAGCGGCAGGTCAGTGAAGCGACGCTGCGCGCCCTGCAAGCGCAGATCAATCCTCACTTCTTGTTCAACACGTTGAACACGATCGCGGACCTGATTCAGGAAGACCCCGCCGGAGCGGAGGCGATGACCTTGCGTCTCGCGGAGGTGTTCAGCCACGTGCTCACGAACGGCCATCGGCCGCTCAGATCGGTGCGCGACGAGATGGAGTTCCTGAGGACCTATCTCACCATCGAGGAGGCGCGCTTCGGCGATCGACTGCATGTCACGTTTGTCGTCGAGCCCGCCGCGGAACACGCGATCATCCCCTCACTCATCCTGCAGCCGATCGTCGAGAACGCGCTCAAGCACGGCCTGTCGCGCAAGGTCGGCTCAGGTCATCTGACGATCTCGGCCATCTGCGACCACGACGATCTGCTGTTGTCGGTTGAAGACGATGGCGTAGGCCCTTCGGCCCCTTCGACCCCGCACCGGGCGACCCCTTCGACTGGCGTGGGCCTTCGCAACATCGCCGAGCGCCTCGACACGCTCTACGCCGATCGCGCGTCGGTTCGCTTCGAACCCGCATCGCGCGGCGGCACCGTCGTCACCGTGCGGCTGCCCCTTCATGCGCATGATCAAGAGCCTGTTGGTTGACGACGAGGCGGCGGCGAGGCGACGGCTGGCCCGGCTGCTGGCCAGCCATCCAGAAGTCGCGATCGCCGGCGAAGCCAGCAACGGACTCGAAGCGCTCGAGCAGATTCGCGCGCTGCAGCCGGATCTGGTCTTCCTGGACATCGAGGTACCGGGCCTGAATGGCTTCGAGGTGCTGCGCGCGCTGCCGTCCGATGCGACCATGCCGCTGGTCGTCTTCGTGACCGCCTACGATCAGCATGCGTTGGCGGCCTTCGAGGCGAACGCGCTGGCGTACTTGCTGAAACCCGTAAGTCCGGAACGGCTCGCCCGAGTCGTCGAGCGCGCCCGGCGCTTGCACCAGCACGGAGCCGACAGACAGGACGAGGAGCGTCACGTGCAGCAGATGCTGGCCGCGTCGCCGCGGGCGCTGCAGCAGGTCGTGGCGCGCAAGCAGAACCGCTTCGTGCTGCTGCGTCCGGATGACATCGTCTTCTTCCACGTCGAGAGCGGCATCGTTCGAGCCCGCACGGCGAGCGACAGCTACTGGGTCAATCACCAACTGAACGAGCTCGAAGAAGCGCTGCCGGACGGCATGTTCTTCCGCGCCCGTCGCGAAGCGCTCGTGAACCTCGCGCAGGTGAAGGATATCCGGCCCTACTTCAAGAGCAGCTTTCTGCTGACGATGGACGATGCCGCCCACACGGAAATCTCCGTCAGCGAGCGCCAGGCCAAGCTGCTCCGACAGCGGTTGCCGGGGCTGTGAACCGGCCTCCAGGTCCGCCTGAAGGCGGACCCCACGCCAGAACCCCCGGCCTTTGACGCGCGCTGCGAAATTGTACGTAGCGCAGGCCTTCAGGCCTGCCTCGACGATGCGAG
>DAINCF010000163.1:0-13639 GCA_036732565.1 Vicinamibacterales bacterium | reverse complement strand
GGGCGCGCTCGCGAACGCTGGCCAGACGCCACCGCACTCCGGCGACGCCAACGACGAGCCCGAACAACGCGACGCCGAGCTGCACCGGGAGGCGTTGGTACAGGTAGGGCCGCAGCGCCAACGCCAGCGGAGCGGAGGCCTCGCTCCAGTTGCCCTTCGCGGAGCGCGCGGCGAGATGAAAGCGATAGGTGCCCGGCGCGAGGTTGGCGTAGTGGGCGACCCGGCGCGTGCCGGCCTCGACCCAGTCCGGATCGTGGCCATCGAGACGATAGCGAAACTGAATCTGATCCGGCCGCTCGAAAGTCGGCGCGCTGTAGCGGAACTCGAAGTCCATCGATCCCGGCGGCGCCGTCAGCGCGGAGGTCAACGGATAGACCGTGCCGTTGATGAGCGCCTGCTCCACGCGTGGCATCGGCGATGGCAACTCGACGGCGGCCACCTTCGATGGATCGATGCGCACCAGCCCGCGCTGCGTCGGAAACTGCAAGGTGCCGTCGCGCATCTTCCAGCCCGCGGGCTGGCCGATGCCGTTGCACTCCGCGCTCTTCATCCCATCCGCCTCGTCGATGACGAGGACGCTCAACGCCGCGAGACGCCCTTCGGCCACCTCGTCGAGCTCACGTCGAAGCACCCGTCTGATGCCGCGGTCGCCGCTCATCCACAAGTAGCCGGCATCGTCTTCGAGCAACCGATGCACCGAGGTATCCAACAGCCCGCCTTGCGTGCCGAAGCAGTGGATGCGATCGTCCTTGAGCCGGCAGAGCCCACCGCCGTGGGTCCCGATCCACGTGACCCCACCGGCGTCGAGGTGAATCGCATGCACTGGCGCCCGCGCCAACCATTCCGCCGCGGCGTAGTTGGTGAAGCGGCCGTTCCGGTAATGATGCAGTCCAGCATCGCTGCCGACCCAGAGTGTGCCCTCGCTGCCCCCGACGATCGCCCGCACGCGATCGTTCGACAGACCTTCGGCCTCGCCCACACGCGTCCAGCGTCCCTGCACATGGCGAAAGAGGCCCGCGCTGGTGCCGACCCACAGCACGCCCTCCCCGTCGCGGTGCAGCGCGGCGATCGCACCCACCGGTTCTTGTGTGTCAACGGGATACGCGACGAAGCGCTCCGCCTTCGCGCCGTGCGCCTCGGCGGACGAGCCACGATCGAGTCGGAACAACTTGCCTTCGAACGTGCCGACCCAGACCTGACCGTCAGCCTCCGCCAGGATCGACGAAACGGAGCTCGGTCCAGCGTAGGCGCGTGCGCGCCCCTCTCGGAACGCCACGAGCCCGCGCCCATCACTGCACATCGCCGCCACCCACAGCGTGTCGTCCGGCGCTTGCGCGACCGGACCGATGTTCTCGCACGGAAAGCCGTCCGCATTCGAGAGCACGGTGACCCGCTGCTGACCCAAATGGTAGAGACCACCCCGGCCGCCGTCGACGCCCAGCCAGACGTGCCCTTCGCGATCGGCCGTGATGCTAGAGATCCGACCGCCGTGCGCGGCATCGGCAATCGTGCCGATCGTCAAGGACCCGTCGCGCTGACGTGTGGCCAGCCGGCCGTCGGATCCGATCCAGAGCGTCTGCTGGCGATCCTCGAACAGCTGGGTGATCGGCGTGGTGCCAAGCGGCGATGGGTCCGGGCGCGCGACGCGGGCGCGCCGATCCAATCGGCTGAGGCCGCGGGCGGTGCCCACCCACGTCTCGCCGGATGTGGTGTGCAGCAGCGCACGAATGTCAGCGGACGGGAGGCCATCGGCCGTGGTCAGCGTCGCGACATGGTTGGACAGCGACAGCATCAATCCCCGATCCGTTCCAATCCACGCCGCGCCCGCCTCGTCGATCAGCAACGTGCGAATGCGCAGATCGCCACGACTGTAGATCGTGCTCCACTGATCGCCGTCTCGCCGAGCCACATGCCGTTCGGACGCCACCCACGTCTGGCCGCCCGCGTCGGCGACCACGGTGACGATCGCGCTGTGCATCGGATCGTCGCTCGTGCGCTCGATCGCAAAGACATCGTCACGGTAGGCGACGAGCCCGGATGCCGTGCCGATCCACAAGACGCCGTCGGCGTCTTCGTGAAGCGCAGAGATCGAATTCGACGGCAGCGATGGCGTGTTGGTGATGTCGAAGACGGTGAACTCGACGCCGTCGAAGCGGACGAGACCGGCCGTCGATGTGCCGAGCCAGAGATAGCCATCGCGCGTCTGCAGCAGCGTGCGCACCATGTTCTGCGGCAGGCCGTCTCGTGTGGTCCACGACTTGAGCACATAGCCGGGCACGGGCTGGTCGGTGGCGGCTTGAGCGAACGCGTCGGGCGGGCTGAGATCGAGGCCGGGGATCGCGGCGGGCAGCAACAGGATCGCTATGCCCAGTCGCAGTACATGCCGCTGCAGTCGACGCAACCCTCGTCGTGACAGGCGGTTCGCGCGCTGGAAAACCTGAACACCTCGGCAACTACGCCGAGTGACCGATGGCGTACGAGACATTGAGCGAGACGTCGGCTGGAGCTTGCAGCTCAACCGTAACTAGCAGCCACCGTCACCCGCGGACCGCAGGAAGGGACCTGGCGCCGATCTTGTCAGCTGATGAACGTTTTCGTGTGCAGCGGTGCGTGCCTAACGTCCGTTAACTGACTCTGAACGACACAAGTTGTCCCTAGCCGTGCGCCACTCGAATAACCGACTGCAGGATTGTTATCGGATCGAAGCCTCTCGGCCTTCACCACGGCCAGCGCATATCACCGATCGCCCGCACGGAGGCTCCTCACGGAGGTCCTAACCCTCGTGCGGAACCTCCGTGGGAACCTCGTGCGGAACCTCCGTGTGGAACCTCCGTGGGAACCCTCGTGCGGAACCTTCGTGAGGCCCATGTCATTGAGGACGCATGTTCCGGATCGCCGCGATACGCCAGCCGTCCTTGGTCCGGGTTACGACGAACGTCGTCCACATCGGCCGCGGCGTGCCGGCGGCGCCTTGGATCTCGTAGCGGCCATCGGCCAGGGCGATGTCAGGGGAAAGGAAGCGGACCGTCTCAATCTGGATCGCGCGCCTGCCGGGATTGCGCTCCGATGAGGCGGTCGTGCCGGTCACAATCTGATCGATGCCTCGACGCCACTCACCGGATGTGGTCAATTGGTCGGCATCGCTGGTGAACAACGCTCTCACCGCGGACGGATCGCGCCGCTCGCGCGCATCGACGTACCGCGCCACGAGCTCGCGAACCGCATCCTCCTGCTCAACCCTCTCAGTTGCGTCGGCCAACAGGCCGATCGTCGTCGCGAGCAGCACGCACTGGGCAATTGGCAACAACATACGTCGTTCCTCACGAAGGTTCTACACGAGGGTTCCACACGAAGGTTCCAACACGAAGGTTCGGACTTATGGGATCTCGATCGGGTTCAGCCTGAACACGACGTTGGCCATGCTGCCGGTCAGCGTGTAGACGTCGACGATCGGGCGGCCGCCCTGGCCCGGCGAGATGAGGAGCTCCATCTGTCCGTTGTTGTCGACATCGCCGAGCGAGACGCGGGCGCCGCCGAGGAAGCTCGACGGATACGCTTGGAACGTCCCGTGGATCTGTGTGCTGTCGATCGTCACGATGCCTACCAGTGCCGGCATCCCAACGTCGGTCGCCAACACCGCCTCCGCCAAGCCGTCGCTGTTGAGATCCGCGACGTCGATGAACGCTCCCAATTGATACTCCGGCCCAGTCAATGACAGCGCCTTCACCAACGTCGCCGTACCGCCGCTCACCGCCCAGGCGCGCGCCTCGAGCGGCCGACCCGGACCCGGCACGGTGATGATCTGATACTGACTGCCGCCGGCTTCGGTCGTGTCGATCGCTGCGAGTCGCACGCCGCCCACGAAGCCCGACTCGTAGGCGGTGAACGACGCCTTCTCCACGACGAGGTCCTTTCCGACTCCCCACACCTTGACCTGCGAACCGTCCTGGCCCATCGCGGTGATCACCTCGGCGCGGCCGTCGTTGTCGACGTCGGCACACGCCAGATTGACGCCGCCCGCAAAGCTCGGGTCGAACGCATAGAAGCCCACCAGCTCGCGGATCACCTCGTCTTGCAGACGCAGCACGCGCACATGTGGACCCGGTCCGATACCGGGACCGGTGATGATCTCGTCGACGCCGTCGGCGTCGACGTCGCACGAGGCCAACCGCACGCCGCCGACGAACTCGCGTGAGTAGGCATAGAAGTGCAGCCCCGCATCGCCATTGCCGTTGTAGATCCGGACCTGCGGCGTCTCCAGTCTACCCGCGCCAGTCAGGACCTCCTTCGTGCCCACACCATCCACGGTGCCGATGGCTGTGTGACGCTCGCCCCCCAGCGGATGCCCCGTGCCGTCGAGGATCAGCGTCGCCCGATCGTTGGCGCTGCTCAGATCCGCGGGCGCACTGGTGACTCGCCGCATCGTGATTGTCGTCGCCCGCATGCTCTGCATCGCGACGTTCAGGTCGAACGTCGCGCTTGCCCCGACGGGCAGCGGCCCCACTTGCCACTCCGCCGCAGAGAGGCCGGTCAGCTCGACGACGCCCTGCGAGAACGCCGCGCCGAGGATCTGGAGATACCCGAGATCGGGAACCTCAATGACGTATCTCGCGTTGCTGATCGGCATCGGCCCATTGTTGCGGACCGTGAACCGGAGCGGGGTCGGCGCGCCCAACGTCAGCGCCAGCGCAGTACCGACCCGACCCTCGCTCTGCATGATCGCCGTCAACGCCAGGTCCGCGGCACCGCCGCCATCAGCCACCGAAGTCGTCAAGGTCACGCGGTTCGACGGTTGGTAGTACTCGGTGCTGAGGCTCGTCACCGTAAAGCTGCTGGTGAGGCTGGTCGCCGGGGCAGCGCCTGCATCGACGCGCACGCCGAGCGTCATCGTTCGCTTCGTGCCCGCACCCATGTCCGTGACACCCGGCCACTTGCACGTTACCGTGCCACCGGCGCCCATCGCCGGCGTCGTGCAGGCTCCACCGCCGCTCGGCGCCACCCCAGCGAACGTCGTTCCAAGCGGCACATCGCCAGTGATCACCAGATCGATGACGTAAGCCGGACCGCGGTTGACTGCCGTGAGCTCGAACGCCGCCACCGCACCAGGGGCGACCACTGGCGTCGTCGTGCCGTCGATGACGAGGTCGGCGGATGAAATGCTCCAGCCGGTCAGGTTGAGCGTTACGCTCGCCGTGTCGTTCGCGGGGTTCCGCGGGATCTGATCGACGTGCGACACGGAGGCGGTCACGACGGGCAGACCACGCGCCACGACACGCGCTTGCAATTGCATCGTCGCCTTTCCGCCGATCGGCAGGTGACCGATCGTCCACACGCCAGTGCCCGGATCGTAGCCACCCGCGCTGGCAGTCACACCGTCGAAGCGCATCTCGAGCTCCGGCAAGGGCAACGAGACCGTCAATCCTGTGGCCGCATCCGGCCCCAGATTGGTGACGCTGGTGGAGAACGTAACGAGGTCACCGATGACCGTGGTGACTGGTGATGCCGCGAGCGCGACGCCGATGTCGACGCCGGTCAGAATCACCGAGAGCGTCACCGGGGCACTCGTGCCGTTCGATGGCACCGAATCGCGCGTTGACGATGTGGACGTCGCGATGTTGACGATATCGCTGCCGTCGCCGGGGTAGAGCGGCTCGAGCCGCACGCGGATGTCGTAGGTCACGCTCGTGCCGACTGCCATCGAGCCGAGCGGCGGACACGTGACGAGTTGGCCCGCCGCCGCGCAGCCCTGCGGCGACGACACGAAGGTGACTGGGGACGGCAACGGATCGGTCACGACCACGCCGAGCGCCGTCGACGGGCCGGCGTTGGTCACGACCAGGCGATACGTGAAGATCCCGCCCGGGGCCACGCTGGGCTCGACCACGGCCTTCGCGATGGCCACATCGGCTTCCGGCGTGCCGATCACGGGCGTCGCTGGATTACTGGTGTTGTTGCTCAGCACCGGATCCGTCGCGGTCGACGACACCGACGCCACGTTCTGGATGTCGCTGCCGTTGCCGACATACGACGGATCCAGTTGCACCACGAGCACGAAGGTGGCCGCCTGTCCCGGCACCAGCGATGCGGTGGCGGGACAGGTCACGACTTGTCCGGCCGCCGTGCATCCATCCGGCGACGACACGAAGCTCACGCCTACCGGAAGCGGATCGGTCACGACTACGTTGGCCGCCGTTGACGGTCCTTGATTCGCGACGGTCAGGCGGTAG
This sequence comes from Vicinamibacterales bacterium, assembly GCA_036732565.1. Classification (GTDB taxonomy): domain Bacteria; phylum Acidobacteriota; class Vicinamibacteria; order Vicinamibacterales; family UBA2999; genus JAIVJN01. The sequence continues at coordinate 7,412 of DAINCF010000163.1, read as the reverse complement.
AAGAAGGGCGTACCCGACGTCACTGGATCGGTGCTCACGTCTTTGACGATCGCGAGATCCGCGTTGGGGCCGCCGACAGGCGCCGCGCCGAACCGCGAGCTGTTGTTCGCCAAGAAGGGATCGCTCGTCTGCGCAAGGGCCAGCGCGACGTTCAGCACGTCGCTGCCATCACCGACGTAGCTCGGGTCGAGCCGAACGACGAGGTCGAAGGACTGCGTTGCACCGACCGCCAGCGATGCGATCGCCGGGCACGACATGCTCTGACCGACGGCCGTGCAGCCGGCGGCTGATGACACGAACGTCGCCTGGGTGGGCAGTGTGTCGGTCACGTTCACGTTCGCTGCGCTGGACGGGCCGTTGTTCGTGACGGTCAGCGTGTAGGCATAGGTATCGCCGGGCGCAACGGTGGCGCCGCTCACGCTCTTCACGATCTGCACATCTGCGCGGCCAGTCACCGGTGACGCTACCGACGAAGCATTGTTGGCCGAATTCGGATCCGGCGTCGTCGAGCTCACGGAGGCGGTGTTGTCGACGACGGTGCCCACGGGAAGGGTTGGCAACACTTGCACGTTGAGCGTCACAGGAGCGACCTGACCCGATGTCAGCGTCCCGACGTTGCAGGTTACGCTCTGGCCGGCGGCCGAGCAGTTCGGGCTCGACACGAATGCCAACTGCGCCGGCAGCACGTCCGTGATCGTGACGGCCTGCGCCGTCGACGGGCCGTGGTTGCTCGCCGTCAGCGTGTAGGCCACCGTAGCCCCGGCATCGAACGTCACCGGGGCCGTCTTGACGATGGACAGGTCGGCGGAGAGCACGGCACTGACACACGCACCGAAGCCGCTCGCGAGTTCGAGGTTTGGCGACAGGCCGGTGACGTTGCTCGCGCTATTGGTCAGCGAGGGCGCCGGACACGGCAGCGGCGAGGTGATCGCCGGGGCCGTCGTGACGGACACCTCAACGGTGCAGGTGCCGAACGCAGTGACTGCCCCGCCGCTGAGCGAGATGACCGAGCCGGATGCGTTCACGGTACCAGCCCCGCAACTAGTCGTCGCATTCGCCATCGGCGCCACGATCAGACCGCTCGGCAGCGTATCGGTGAATGCAAACCCGCTCACGAGCGCCGGGCTGGAGGTGGTGAGGGTGAACACGAGCCGAGTCGTTCCGCCGATCGCAACCGTTGTCGGCGCGAACGCCTTGGTCATCGTGACAAAGCTGGTCGCGCCGGCGATGGTGAAGTACTGCTCGGTCGCACCGAACGTCGCGAACGTGGCCGTGTAAAAGCCGGCGGTGGCCGCCAGCGGCACTACGCGGGTGCCTGTCGCAAACGTCGGATCCGGCGAGATGAGCAGTGCCGGCGTCCGGAGACTGGGGTTGGCGATCTCAATAAGCGTGGCGGGAATCCGGATCGACAGCTGCCCTGGGAGTCCCGTGCCGGTGATCTGGTCGCGCCAGATCCTCGCCATGCGCGCGTCGATGCCGGCGGCGTGCGCATTGGGATCGGTCACGAGGATGTTCACGACATTCGAGCCGTTGTTGTGGCCCCAGACCAGTGACGAGCCGTCGCCAATCGTCGCCGGCGGCGATTGCGCGGTGATCGTGCCAGAGAAGTCGAACGCGCCAGACGCGATCGCGATCTGGTCGCCCGCAATGATGGATTGCGACACGCGCTGATCGAGTGCGGAGGCGCCGTCGGTGACGATGCCGGCCACAGCGTTGTGGTAAGCAGGGTTCGCGACGCCGGTCCAGATCGTCGCGTCCGCTGAGTTCGCGTAGTTCTGCGCCGCTCCGCCCGCGTCCGTCAGCGTGACGCCGTACTTGATGGCCAGGTACGAGTTCACCCATTGCCGCTCGGTCGCCGTCAAGGAACGGTTGTAGAGGAAGACCTCGGGCACCTCACCGTTGAAGATTGCACCACTCGTCGCCCCGATGTGCTCGTTCCCCGCCGCCATCACGAAGCTCACCGTATGGCTTGCCGTGCTCGCCACGTCGAAGCCATCGAAGCCCACGGCCCAGATTCCGGGAGCGGATCGCGTCGCATAGATGTGGAAGAGGCTCGGGTCCACGCTGGGCCCGTTGACTGTCGCAATCGCGCCACCTTTGTTTTCCACGATCGACTTGGTGGTCGGGTTCCACGCGAAACGGACGCTGGTACCGAATTCGTTGTAGATGGCCCCGTTGCTCCAGGTGTAGTGCGAGTTGGAACCACCTCCGAAGTCGTACGGGCCGCCGTTGCCCGCGGCGACAGCTGCGTTTTCCTTGGTCACGGTGAACACTTCGCCGGCGGTGAACGCATTGGCAAACGGGCTCGCGCTGAAACGCATGTAGTCGTTACCATCGAAGCGGACGGTCGGGTTGAAGTTGACCGTGCCGACGACCCGCTGCGGATCGCTGAAGATCAAGTTCGCGTCGCGGCCGCTGCCCGACTGATCGACCCACCCACTGCCGTTGACGAAGTTGCCCGAGCCGTCAACCGTCGCCCCCAGGTCGGCCTTGAGCCACAGGCCCAGACCCCCGCTCACGCCGCCAGGCGCAGCGATCGTAACCGCCGCGAACGTGAAGAAGTCCCCATCGGCAAAGTCGAAGGGCGCCTCGTACCCAGACGCGTCAGCGGTCAGCGGCACGATGGTGTCCGTGGCGTCGAAGGTGGCGTCGATGCTGCGGATCAGTACCTGGTTGCTACCGGCCAGCGCGGCGAGCGGCACACGAACCAGCACGGTCCCGACCGTCCCGGTCTCCTGCACCTTCCACACGCGCGTCAATCGCTTCGTGCCTGGCACGAGCCCAGACATTGGTGTCGAAAGGAAGGGCGCGCCAGCGTCATCGCCCCAGATCATGAAGGTGCGGTCCGCGCCAAAGGTGTTGACGTTCGCCGCATTGTCGGCGGCAATGGCTCCCAGGCCGATTGTGACCAGATTGCCACTGTTCTCAGTGTTCAAGCTTCGCGACTGCTTCTGATTCAACCCTGAGCTGTCGTCGCGCCCGATGCCCGCCACGTCGTTCTGATAGATGGTGCTGCTCGACCACACCACCGTGCCGGAGGAGGTCAGGTAGTCGATTGGACTCGTGGTCGTCCCCAAAGTCACGCCGTATTTCACCGCGACGTAGGAGTTGACCCGCTGACGCTCGGCCGTTGTCAGCTCACGCCCGTACACGATCACCTCGGCGATCCGCCCGTTGAAGACCGAGTTGTGCGACGCCCCGATATACGTGTTAGTCGAGGGGCTCGAGTTGAACTGCACCGTATTGGTCGCGGTCGTGAAGTTACTCAGGCCGTCGAACCGCGCGGTCCACTCGCCGGACTGGCTCAGCACGTTGTAAATGTGCGGCTGGAGGACATCTCGTGCCGGTCCACCCGCGGGCGCCAACAACGGATTCCAGATCTTGCGGACCGTGCTGCCCCACCCGCTGTAGACGTTGCTGTCGCTCCAGTCGTATTGCCAGGTCTGTCCGCTGCCACCGCCGCCAAATTCGGAAGGATAGCCATCAGCCGTGGCGTGGGTGCCCAGGCTCTGCAGCATCGTGAACTGCTCGCCCGCCGTGGCGCCAGACAGCAGCTGCTGCCCCACAAACGCCATGTAGCCCGGGCTGAAGTTCGCGGTCGGGTGGAAGTTGAACGTAGACGGCTCCCGAACCACCGTGGCAGCGATTACTTCGGTGGTATGTGCTCCGTAGACGTCGTCCCAGTTGGTGAGGGTGGTGCCCGACGCGACCATCTCTTCGGGTCTGATCCAGTACGTCGCGCCGACGACACCGCCAGGCGCCAGCGGATCGGAGCCAAAGGTAAAGAAATGAGCATCGTCGACATCGATGGCTGTCGGCGTTTCGTAGTTCGCGCCATTCAAGACGAGCGCTACTTGCGTGTCGCTGCTGTCGAAGGTGTCGTTGTCGCTACGGAGGAGCACCGGGGAGGGGCCGGGCAGCAGGATCGCGGGGATGCGGACCACTACGTCGCCCACTTCCCCTGTTTCTTGGACCTTCCAGACGCTCTGCAGGCGAACGAGAGGCGTGCCCATTACGGGCACTAGGAGGGTCGGCGCACCGCCATTGCGGCCCCAGATGAGAAAGCTTCGGTCGGTGAGGAAGTTGTTCGGGTTCGCCTGGTTGTCCGCGGCGATGGTGCCCAGGCCGATGGTCACGACCTCGCCGGCGTTGATGCTCTTCGACTGCCGCTGGACGAGGCCGCTGGCGTCGTCGCGCCCGATGCCGGCGATGTTCTGGTTGTAAGCCGCGTTTGCCGTCGCGTCCCAAATGACCACCGAACCCGAATCGGCGTAGTTCTTGGCGGTTGGCGTCTGGCGGAGCGTGATCCCATATTTGATGGCGAGGTACGACTCGATCCGGTCGCTGTCCGCGGCCGTAACGGCGGACCTGAAGACGATGACCTCGGCGATCTTGCCGTTGAAAATGCGATTGTCGAAGGTCGCAGATCCCGCGGTGCGCCCGCCGACCTCGAACAGGGTTGTCGCGTTGGTCGCGCAGCTCGTGCCGGTGTCCTCCTGCACGCCATCCAACCAGACGCTACCGCCATTCTGATTGGTGCCACTCGTGTAGATGCCTCGAAGCACTCTGGGGCCTGCGACCGGTGAAATCGTGCTCGCCGTGCCGCAGCCACTGCCATCTAGAACATAGCTCGTCCCATTCCAAGCAAGGCCAACGCCCGCCGCGGTCGCATCGGCGCCGGTCCAATTCGAGAGGCCGTCGAAGATGCCACCGGCGCCGCCGCCTGGAGCACCCTCGGGCAAGGCCACCCCAAAGATGGTTATGGGCGTGACGTCCCATTGGGTCGCTGCGTTGCCCTTGAGCGACTTGCCGGACGCGCCGCTGAAATCCACAGTGGGATTGAAGTTGATCCCGTTCGCCACGCGCAGGATGTCATTCGAGGGGGCGATAGCATCCGTGTGTTGGGGCGCCGCTGCACGTAATTGCGTGGTGGTGTTGCCACTGCCGCTCTGGTCGAGCCATTCCTGTACCTGGTTGCTGGCGTTCGCCGACAGACCGAGGTCGGCCTTGACCCACAGAGAGGCGCCGGTCACCCCACCCGGCGCAGGCGAAGGCTGGGCGTATAGGACGATAGTCGTGGCGACGACGATCGTCAGCAGAACCGCGGAAGTGCTCGCTAGGACGCTGCGTCCCACGGGCGGGATTGTACTGGTTCCGCGCGACGTTCCTCACGAAGGTTCAGGCGCGGCGGAGCAGATCGCGAATGTCGTCGTGGCGGCCTTCGGCCGCCCACCCTTCGGGCGTCGAGGCGAACTGGTGGTCGGTGAGCGTCCGATCCGCGCCCTGGGAAATGAGCCATGCCACCGTGCGGGTGTGCCCGTTGATCGCCGCCCAGTGCAACGCGCTCCCGCCGAAGACGCCCTTCGCATCGATGTCGGCGCCGTGCTGCCGCAACACGGCCGCGACACCGGTGTGACCGTTGCGACACGCGGCATAGAACGCATCGGAGATCACATCGCCCTTGATGGCCGCGGAATCGGCGACCCAGTGCTCGTCGGCCGCAATCGGCATCGGCCGTCGGCCCAACGACGCGAGCGGTGCGTCAGACTCGAGGAACCCGCGTACCAGATCCAGTTTGCCGAGACCCGCCGCGGTGACGAGGTTCATGCCGCGCGCGCCGTGCGCGAGCAGCACATCCGCCACCTTCGTGCTCCCCATCGTCGCCGCCCAGTCCAGCGGCGTTGCGCCCCATGACGTCGTCGCCTCGATGTCGGCACCGGCCGCGATGAGCGCCTCGGCCACCCGATCGTGATCGCGCTCCGCCGCCCAATGAAGCGGTGTCTTCAGATGTTCGTCGCTGACGCGCACGAGATCAGGACGCTGACCGACCAGGGTCTGCACTTCCGGGTGGTCTCCGTCCCGGGCGGCCCAGAGTATCGCTGCGGCGTGGTCCATGCTGCGCGCCCCGAACACCACGATAGCCAACAAGGCCGAAGAACACGGAGACGGTTAACCACAAAGGCACCAGGGTCACCAAGAATTGTCGTCCTTTGAAAGACGTCTTCTTGGTGCCTTGGCGCCCTTGGTGGCTTCCGGTGGCTACGTTTCTTCGTGTTCTTCGCGTCTTCGTGTCTTTGTGGCGAACGCGTTCCTTGTGTCCTTCGTGTCTTGGTGGCGAACGTTCTCGCTCAGAACGCGAATCTGAGCGTGAACTGCGCCACGCGCATGTTGTTCGCCTGATTCGTGATCTGGCCGAAGGCGGAGTTGCCGAACACCGAGCTTTGCGGCTCGGCCCAGTGCACCTGATTGAACACGTTCAACACTTCGACGCGAACGCTCGCCGAGGTGTTCCCGCCCGTGCGAACGGTCTTCATGATCGACAGGTCGACGTTGTTCCGCCATGGCGAGTAGACGCCTGGCAGCGTGCGCGGCGCGTCGCCGAACTGATTGGCCGCCGCCGTCGCGAACGCGTTGCGATTGAGGTACAGGTTGTCGTTCGGATTGGCGCGAATGCGATCCGTGATGTCGCCTCCGACGAGGAAGTCCTCACCGGGGACGATGTTCGGCCGCGGGGTGCCGCCCATCAGGTAGGGCGTCGTCACGAGCTGGCTGACGCCCATCGGGAACCCACTATTGAACGTCACGACCGTGGTAATCGACCATCCGCCGGCCAGCAGGTTGCCGAGGCCGCTCGAGAGGTACCTCTTGCCCTCGCCGAACGGGAGCTCGACGCGCGGCGCAAGGACCACCTTGTGTGGTGTGTCGAGTAGGCTGCGGCCGTACTCGACGTCCGGATCGTAGTACGGCGAATCCGGAATCACCGTGTAGTTGTTCTGCAGCAGCGGCGCGCTCGAGTAGTAGTTGCCCTGACCGAACTGGTTGTCGTTGAGGCGGCTGTAGGTGTAGCTGAAGTTGCCGCCCCACCAGCCGGTGTTCCGCTTGCGGAGTTGAATGACGCCGGCGTGGTACTGCGAGCGGGCACCCGTGGACTGCAGCATCTGGATGTTGCCGAACTGTGGGAACGGCCGCAGCAGTTGGCCGCGCTCGATCGTCTGCCGACCGGCAAAGCCGCCCGCTTCGGCGACGCCGAAGAACGGATTCGGCACCGACGCCAGCGTGTCGATCCCCGATGCCTGGTACTTCGGGTCGAGCTGATTGATGTTGATCAACGCGTTGCCGGTGCCGCCCCAGCTGAGATCGGTGCCGGTCAGGCCCATGTAGCCAACCAGCAGGCTCATGTTGCCGGGGAGCTCCCGCTGTATGTCCGCGGAGTACTGCTGTACGCGAGGGGCACCCTTGTCGGGATCGACGAAACGAATTTCGGTACCCGCGCCGCTGAGGAGGCCGAGCGTGTTGCCGCTCGGCTGAATGAGCCCATTCGGAAACGGGTTGTCGATGGTCACCGTCGGGACGCCGCTGGACGGCTGCGGCACGGGTGTGGTCGCCGAATAGCCGACCTGCCCCCACCCATT
>DAINCF010000162.1:0-13642 GCA_036732565.1 Vicinamibacterales bacterium | reverse complement strand
CTGACCGAGCGCGCCGACTGTGCCGCGGCCGGCGCCTTCGCGCCCGGCCGGGCGAGGATCCTCTGGGCCAGCGCTTTCGAGCTGGCGAAGTGCACGTGGTCGCGATGCTCGCGCCGCGTTTGCGCCGAGTACGGTCCGCCGCCCGGGTACTTCTTCTGGTTCTTCACGTAGAAGCCCCGGTCGGTCGAGAACGGCGTGGTGTGAATGAGCTCCACCGTGTCCGCCGCATAGCGGTCGTAGAGCCACTTCGCCACATCGCGCATTCCGGCCGCGCCGCGGTTGGCGATGATGTCGACGGCCGCCGTGGGGCTGTTGCCGTAGACGAGGCCGCCATGGTGGCTACCCGGACCGGGCCGGTAGGCGCTGGTGATCGTCAGACCACGCTTGGGATAGTGCTCGAGAATCCGCACGAGCAACCGTCCCACGGGACCGACGCGAAGGCCCGGTCTGATGGCGACCGCACCGCGAGCCGCCGCCGCACGCAGACGTGGTGCTGGCGGCGCTGCGGTACGCGGGCGAGATCGGCGCCCGAGGGCCTCGGTCAAACGTTGGGTCAGACGCCGCAGCTCGCGCGAGGGCGACGTCCATGTGTTCATGTTCGGCATGATGGACCTCCGGCGTGCATCACGCACGCGCGTGCACTGCCTCGTCTTCCGCTTCCTCGCCTGCCGACTCGTCGGCGTCCTGGTCGTCGAGCGAGCCGTCGATGGTGGTGAAGAGCTCGGCCAGCGCCGCGGCCTGCTCGGCGGACAGCGACTGATAGAGCGACGTGAAGGCGTCGATCACTGCCCTCGGCACGTCCTGCTCCGGCGCGTCGGCATCCTCGCTGTCATCGTGCCCGTTGGGTGAAGGCTTCTTCCGCCGGCCGATCGGTACCCCGGCGTCGAGCGCCGACATGGGGACGAGGTTCTCCTGAGCCTCTTCGTCCTCCTCACCTTCGTTCCATTCGGTCTCGCCGTTGGCGCCGCCCGAAAGCTTGGGAATCACCTGTTCGGTGAGGATGTCCGAGAGTTCCCGGATCGCGTTGACGGTTTCGTCCTGCTCTTCCTTCAAAACCTTGCGGACGATGCGTTCGACTGCGGTGGTTGAGTTGGCCATGATCTGATTGCTCCTTTCGTCGACCGAACCACGGCATGGTCATGCGGCACGAGTGCCACTCACCGCCGTGCCGTGAAACGCCTGACGCGCTCGCACTTGCGTCGGAGTGCCCGGGCTGGACGCGTTGCGACGGATGACGACAGCAAGAGACGTCGCTTGACGAGACGCGGCCGGATCAGCTTTCAATTCGTCGCGCTTGGCTCGATCCTGTAGCGATGAGCGCTCGTGCTCGACCGTTCATCGTCGGGCTGTGCGTCACGGTGGCGCTGCCCGCGGCCATCGCGCGCCAGGCCGAGCCGATTGTGCCCGTCGCGACGGTGGCGGTGGACGAAGCGCGCGCGTCGCTCGGCGAGCGCCTCTTCTCCGAGGTGCGCCTGTCGCGTAGCGGCCAATACTCGTGTGCGACGTGTCATCCGCTCGACAAGGGGGGCATGGACTCGCGCCAGCTGGCCGAGCGCGCGCCCGCGACCGCGCCGTCGCGGAACACGCCGACGATTTTCAATGCCGCGCTCAACGCGTCGTTCAACTGGGACGGCTCGACGCAAACGCTCGAAGAGCACACGTCGAAGGTGGTCGTGACGCTGATGGAACTCGAGTGGTCGCAGCTCGTGAACCGCCTGCGCGGCGCGACGGAATACGCGACCACGTTCCGCACGGTCTATGGTGGCGCGGTCAGCAAAGCCCACGTTATCGACGCCATCGTTTCGTTCGAACGCACGCTGCTCACACCCGACGCGCCGTTCGATCGCTACCTGCGCGGCGAGGAGCGTGCCATCTCCGATGACGCGAAAGAAGGGTATCGACGCTTCAAGGCCTACGGCTGCGCGTCCTGCCACCAGGGAATGAACGCCGGCGGCAACCTCTATCAACGCTTCGGCGTCTTCGAGCCGGTGCGTGTGCCGCCGGCGCTCACCAACGATCCGGGACGGCGCCGCATCACGGGCATCGCTCGGGACGAGGAGACCTTCCGCGTTCCCAGCATGCGCAACGTCGCGGTCACCGCGCCGTACTTCCACGACGGCCGCGCCGCGACGCTCGACGAAGCGGTCGGCATCATGGGCCGCCATCAGCTTGGACGACATCTGAGCCGGGACGACGTCGATTCAATCGTGGTGTTTCTGCGCACGCTGACCGGCGAGTTTCGCGGCCGGCCGCTTGCCTCGGCTGCCCCGAGCGGGCAAGGACGGTCGCAATGACCCGTGGCCGTCCCCTCGTCATCGTGTCTGCGCTGCTGCTCCTGCTCACGCTCCTATTGATCAAGAGCCGAAGTCCAGGCCAAACCTTCCGGACGCGCGCGCAGCAGTCGCTGCAGGCGCTGCAGCTCGCAGACGCCATGCTCAACCGCGCCGTGCTCATGATCCGAGCCGGTCTGCACCTGCACTACGATGCGCTGCCGCAACTCGGGCGAGAGCTGTGGCGAGAGCTGTGGTCGTTGCAGCGCGAGAGCGCAGCCCTTGCCGAAAACGGCGACCGCGCCATCGCGAGCGAAGTGCATGGCCTGAGCGACGCGCTGGCCGCGAAGAGTCAGCTCGTCGAACACTTCACCTCCGACTACGCCGTCCTGCGTAACTCCACCACCTACTTCGGCCACCTGGTGCAGCATCTCGGCCGCGCGGAGAGCGGTGTGCGCGCGCCGCGCGTGGTCGACGCCGCCCACGTGCTGATGCAGTTTGTGCAGGCGCCGGAGGCGACGCCGCCCGACGCGGCGCAAGAGGCGCTCGCCACCATTGACGCCGCTAGGCTCGATCCCGACGCGGCGGGTCCCCTGGCCGCGCACGCCCGTATCATCGTCGAGGTGCTGCCGCGCGTGGACAGCCTGCTGCGCGCGATTCTCGAGTCGCCGGTCGGCGCGCGCAGCGAGGCGGTTCAGCAGGCGCTGCTCCAGTCCGCGAATGCCGCCGAGGCTCGCGCGCAGCGCTTCCGCCTGCTGCTGTACGTATCGGCGCTGGTTCTGCTCGGCTATCTGCTGTTCCTGTTCGCTCGCCTTCGCGCCAGCGCCGCCGAGCTGCGGCGCAAGGAGCTGCAGCTCATTCAGGCGAACAAGATGACCGCGCTTGGCATGCTGGTGTCGAGCGTGGCCCACGAAGTCAACAACCCGAACCAGGTGGTGCTCACCAATGCCGGCGTGTTGACCAGCGCTCTGGACGATGTGCTGGCTGCGCTGGAAGCATGCGACGGCGGCGGCGGGAAGCCGACGTTCGCGGGCATGCCGCTGGCCGAAACGCGCGACACGCTGCCGCGCCTCACCGTCGACATCCAGGACAGCGCCCGCCGCATCGAGGCGATCGTCGACGACCTGAAGCACTTCGCGCGGCCTGGCGGACGCGCGCGGGAGTGCTTTGATTTGAACGACGTGGTGCGCCGGGCGCTGCGCCTGCTGACGTATCCGATTCAGAAGCGCACCGATTCGCTGCAGGTAACGCTCGACGAGCGGCTGCCGGCCGTGTGCGGCAACGCGCAGCACCTCGAGCAGGTGACGGTGAACCTGGTGGTGAACGCGCTCGAAGCGCTTCCCAGCCGAAGCAGACCGGTGAGGGTGAGCACGGCGCGCGATGTGGGCGCCGGGCGCGTCGTGCTCGAGGTGGCCGACGAAGGGGTCGGGATGACCGAAGCGCAGCTTTCACGGCTGGGCGAAGCGTTCTTCACCACCAAGGAAGCCACCGGTGGGACAGGCCTCGGCGTGGCAATTGCTTCGTCGTTGGTGCGGCTCTATGACGGGCGCTTGACGTTCGCATCGGAGCCGGGCTCGGGCACCCGTGCCCGAGTGAGCCTCCCGGTGGCGACGGAGGCGCCGGCCGTGGAGGCCGGCTCCAGCCGAACCGCGACCGCGGCTGGAGGTGCTGCATGAGACCGGTGACCGCGCTTCCCATCCTCATCGTGGACGACGAGCCGCCCCTGTTACGCAGCGTGAGTGCGGTGTTGCGTGCGGCGGGATTTCCCGAGGTCGTGACGCTCGACGACGCGCGCAGGGTGATGCCGGCGCTGCGCGAGGAATCGTTTGGCGCGATGCTGCTCGACCTGTCCATGCCCGAGCTCTCCGGGCGCCAGCTGCTCGACCAGGTGACTGCCGATCATCCGGATCTGCCGGTGGTCGTGCTGACCGCGACGGCCGACCTCGAGACGGCGGTGGCGTGCATGCAGGCGGGCGCGAAGGATTACCTCGTGAAGCCGGTCGAGGGGAGCCGGCTGGTGTCATCGCTCAGGCGCGCGATCGAGATGCGAGCACTCGAGGCGGAGCTGCTCTCGCTGAAGACGCGCGTGCTCGAGGACACACCGCACGAGGGGGCTACCTTCACCGACATCATCACGCGCGATCGTGGCATGTTCGCGATCTTCCGCTACATCGAAGCCATCGCACCGTCGCCGCAGCCGGTGCTGATTACGGGCGAGACCGGCACGGGCAAAGAGCTGGTGGCGCGGGCGCTGCACCGCCGGTCGGGACGGCCCGGGGAGCTGGTGACGGTGAACACGGCCGGCCTCGATGACACGCTTTTCACCGACACGCTCTTCGGCCACACGCGCGGCTCGTTCACGGGCGCCGATCGGCAGCGCGAGGGTCTGGTGAGCGTGGCGGCGGCGGGCACGCTGTTCCTCGACGAGATTGGCGATCTGGCGATGGCGTCGCAGGTGAAGCTGCTGCGGTTACTGCAGGACGGCGGCTACTACCCGCTGGGCGCGGATCGTCCGAAGCAATGCCGCGCCCGCATCATCGTTGCGACGAACCGCGACGTCGCCCGTGCCGTGGCGGAGGGCACCTTCCGCAACGACCTCTACTACCGGTTGCGGATCCATCACTTCTCGCTGCCGCCGCTGCGCGCTCGGCGCGACGATCTCCCGCTCCTGGTCGCGCAGTTCGTCGAGCGTGCGGCGGTCACGCTGGGGAAGCCGGCGCCAGCCGTTCCGCCGGCGCTCTACACGCTGCTCAGGGCGCATACGTTCCCAGGCAACGTGCGTGAGCTCGAAGCGATGGTGTTCGACGCGGTTGCCAGGCACAACGGGTCCGTGCTCGGGCTGCAAAGCTTCAAGGATGCGATTGACGCGGCGGCGCCGGCGGTGGAACCGGCGAGGGCGACGGCAGCACCCGCGGAGGAGTTGCTGCGCGATCAGCTGCCGACGCTGGACGAAGCGCAGGAGGAGCTGGTAGCGGAGGCGCTGCGGCGCGCGGAGGGGAATCAAGGGATTGCGGCGCGCATGCTCGGGCTGTCCCGGCAGGCGCTCAACAAACGGCTGTCGAGACGAAAGGGCGAACGGTCGAACTAATCCAGAGCGCCCCCGCCTGACATGTATACTCCGTCCATGGCGGCGACGCCCTGGAGATGGGCCTGCGCAGCGGTGGCTGTGCTCTTCGTTTCCGCCTCGCTCGCGGCGCAACGTGGTGCGCCGAACGGTGAGTGGCCGACGTATGGGGGCGATCTCGGCCACACGCGCTACGCGCCCCTCGACCAGATAGCCGCTGCCAATTTCAGCGAGCTCGAAATCGCCTGGCGGTTCAAGACCGACAACCTCGGCCCGCGGCCCGAGTTCACCTTCCAGTCCACGCCGCTGATGGTGAAGGGCCGGCTGTATTCGACCGCCGGCTCGCGACGCGCGGTGATCTCACTCGACGCCGCGAGCGGCGAGCTCAAATGGGTGTACTCGCTGGACGAGGGCGCCCGCGGCAACGCGGCGCCTCGCCAGCTCTCCGGCCGCGGCCTGTCCTATTGGACCGACGGCAAAGAGGAGCGCATCCTCTACGTCACGCCCGGCTATCGTCTGATTGCGCTCGATGCGTCCACCGGCCGACCCATTCCCACGTTCGGCGAGCGGGGCATCATCGATCTGAAACGGAACTTCGATCAGAACCTCGATCTCGACATGGAGAACGCCGCCGTCGGCCTGCACGCGACGCCGATGGTGGCGAACGACGTCGTGATCGTGGGCGCGGCCTTCGAGACCGGCGCCAATCCCAAGAGCAAGATCAACGTCAAAGGGTACGTCCGCGGGTTCGACGTGCGCACCGGCAAGCGACTGTGGATTTTCAAGACCATCCCCGGTCCCGGCGAGCTCGGCAACGACACCTGGCACGACGACTCGTGGGCCTACACCGGCAACACGGGCGTGTGGGCGCAGATCTCGATCGATGCCGAGCTTGGCCTCGCGTACCTGCCGGTGGAGTTGCCGACGCACGACTATTACGGCGGCGAGCGCCCCGGCAACAATCTCTTCAGTGAGAGCCTCGTAGCGGTCGATCTGCGGACGGGCGTACGTAAGTGGCACTTTCAGCTCGTCCACCATGGGGTCTGGGACATGGACATTCCGTGTGCGCCGATCCTCGCCGATGTGATGATCGACGGCCGGCTCCGCAAGATCGTGGCGCAGCCCACCAAGCAGGCATTCCTCTACGTGTTCGATCGCGTGACTGGTGAGCCCATCTGGCCAATCGACGAGCGCCCCGTACCGCGAGGCGACGTGCCGGGCGAGTGGTATTCGCCGACGCAGCCCATCCCGTCGAAGCCGCCAGCCTACGATCGCCAGGGGTTCTCGCACGACGACCTCATCGACTTCACGCCCGAGCTGCGCAAGGAGGCGGAGGCTGCGATCGCGCTGTACCGCATCGGCCCGATGTTCACGCCGCCAGTCGTCAGCCAGCGCGGAGGCCCGATCGCGACGCTCACGCTCGGGGCCCAGGGCGCGGCGACCAACTGGCCCGGCGGCTCGTACGATCCCGAGACCAGGACGCTGTTTGTGGCGTCGGAAAGCTCGCCGCGGCCCTTGGGGTTGGTCCCGCCTCCACCAGGCGTCTCGGATCTGCCATACCACCAGGGCACGGTGCTCACCGGCGCGCGTCGTTCCGGCGGCTCCGGATCGGCCACGGCCGAGGCCGCTGGCGCGCCGGGGCAAGGCGGCTTGCAGGTGCAGGGACTGCCGCTGGTCAAACCGCCGTACAGCCGCATCAGCGCGATCGATCTCGAGAAGGGGGAGCTGCGCTGGCAGGTGCCGCACGGAGCGACGCCCGACCTGGTGAGAAACCATCCGGCACTCAAAGCACTCGACCTGCCGCCCACCGGGCGTCCGGGGAACAACGTCGGCACGCTCGTCACCAAGACGCTGCTCATCGCGGGCGAAGGGAACTACGGTCCGACCCCATCCGGCACGCGCGGCGCGATGCTACGTGCCTACGACAAAGCGACGGGTAAAGAAGCCGCGGCGATCCAGCTGCCCGCGCCGCAAACCGGATCGCCGATGACCTACATGCTCAACGGCCGCCAGTACCTCGTCATCGCCGTCAGCGGACCAGGCTACAGCGGCGAGCTGCTCGCGCTCCGCCTGCCACGCGAGAAGTAGCCACAGCACGTCATCATGGCCATCACGCTCACGCCGTTCATCGCCGCCCTCGTCGCCGGCATCCTCGTCGCCGCAGGTCAGGACCGTTTCCCCGGCGCGGGCGGCGATCTCGTGATTACGCCGCTCATCCATTCGAGCATTCAGATCGAGCACGGCGGTCGAGTCATCCAGATCGATCCCTGGAGCCGCGGCGACCTGGCGCGGATGAAGCCCGCGGATCTAATCGTCATTACCGACGATGTGGGGCATCACCTGGACGCGAAGGCGATCCAGGCGGTTCGGAAGCCTGGCGCGCCGGTCGTCATCGCCGCCAATGGGAAGGCGGTCGTGCCTGACGGCATCGTGCTCGCCAACGGCCAGAATCGCGAGGTCGCGGGCGTGGCTATCGAGGCGGTCGGCGCGTATGACGTCACGCCCGGCGAGTCGTTCCATCCCAAAGGTGAAGCCAACGGCTACATCCTCCTGGTTGGCGGCAAACGCATCTATGTGGCCGGCGTCACCGAATGCGTGAGCGAGGTGCGCGCCCTGCGGAACATCGACGTCGCCTTCTTCGCGATGAACGTGCCGGCCGATCGCATGACACCCGAGAAGGCGGTCGAGTGTCTGTCGGCGATCAAGCCGCGTGTGGTCTATCCGTACCACTACGATCAAGAGTGGGTGCGCCGCCTGGAGCGCGATGGTACGCGGCAGACGCCGATCACGACAGGGCTGCAATCGCTTCGAGCCGGCCTGTCGCCGCTGGGCATCGACGTCCGGCTGGCGGAGTGGTACCCGTCGCGCTAGCTTCGCCTTCCCGGTGATACGCTCCACTAGTATGGGCATCTTCGATAAGCTGTTCGGAAACGATCCCGAGCCTGCGCGACAGCCAGCACAAGGGTCGCCGCGAGAGCCTGCTCGCGACGGCTCAGGGGGAAAGCTGACAGACGAGCAGGCGATCGAGCGCTACAGATATCTGTTGAAGACTGCGCCGCCCGAAGCCATTGAGCAGGCGCATGAGGAGGCGTTCGCGCAGCTTTCCCCCGAGCAACGGCGCAGCGTCCTCGAACAACTCGGCTCCGATGCGCCGGAATACGAGCAAGGGGCGACGACGTCGAAAGCCGACGACCCCCGCAGCTTGGCGAGAATGGCCACGCGTGCCGAGATGCGCCGGCCGGGTACGCTGGAGCGCACCTTCGGCGGTCCTGGCGGCGGGGGACCGATAGGTTTGGGGGGCCTCGTCGCCGGCAGCTTCATGTCCAGCCTCGTCGGTACCGTCGTCGGCAGCATGGTTGCCCAGCAGTTCTTCGCCGGTGACGACCACCGGCAGGCTCTGGCCGAGGGCGGCAACGGTCAAAGGCCGGAGGAGGCGTCTGCTACGGATGACACGGGTCAGGAGGCGAGTGCGGATGCCGGGATGAGCGGCGACGCAGGAGACGACTTCGATGGCGGAGACTTCGGTGGTGGGGATTTCGAGGTGTGACGCACGCGCGCACAAAGATGCAGACGGCCGGCGGCACCAGTTGCAGCGTCTTAACGGTTGTTCAGATGGGCGCACGGGTGGTCATCGGTCAGCGATAGGGGTGGGGCGGTCTGGCCGCCGGACGAACCGGATTCGAGTCGCAGAGTCGAAATTTCCACGGCCCGGCGCGTAATATCAAATGGCGTAGCTTTGGCATAGCCGGCGTATGTGCGGCAGCCGGCCTCTCTACCTTCGGAGCGAAGTTCGTGCTTAGCGTTGCTGTGCCACGAATACGGGGGCTGATCCTCGGTTCTGCGGCGTCCGCGGTTTTTCTGCTGATCTTTCCGGCATTGGCGTCGTCGCAAGAGGCCAAAGTGTCGTTTCGGGTGCCGTCGACCGGCCAGGGCACGACGCTCCCGCTCTTCACCCTCGACGCGGCCGCGCCGGGCACCAACCGCGGGGCGATGCTGCCTTCATTGACGCTCACCAGCGATGGCAGCCGCGACCGGGTGCAAAACCTGGTGTTCGCGTTTCCGGAGCTGGCGCTCGGCGGGCACGCGGTGCAGTCGCGGCTCGGCGACCAGCCGCTGCCGGCGATGTTTCGTGCCTCGTCGTTCGCCGGTTCGTCGCTGGCGGCACCGGTTCGCGGGCTGAGCCTCACGACAGCAGGCCCGTCGCCCGTGAGCCTGTCGTTCGGACAAACGGGCGTCAACCGAACGACGGGGGCATCCGCACCGGGCGCTCCGTCTCTGATGGCGCTGGGCATGACTCTTGCCTCGGGTCCGCGCATATCCGTCGCGCCACAGGTAATCGTCCCGGTCGGCTCGCCCGAGGCGCAGGGCAGCGTCAGCACGGCGATCCGCGCGGATCTTCTCCCGAGTGTCGCCTTTGTCACCGACGTCGGCGCGGCCAGGACGGGCGACGTGGGATGGGCGCCCTTGACATCCGCTCGCCTCGTCGGCCGGTGGTCTCATGCCGGGGTCGAAACGAGCGTGGTGCGCGGTGCGCCATCGACGCAGACCGACACCAAAACGGCGCTCGTCCGCTCACGCGACGTGGAAGCCGCAAAGGCGCACGTGCAGCCGCTGCCGGGTTTGACAGTGTCCGCTCTCACGAGCTGGTCACGACCCGCGACCGATCCGGATTCGCCAGACTCGACGGCAGGCTCGCTGGGCGTCACCTATGAAGGGCTCCCGCGCGGGCAGTTGGCTGCAGTGCACGAGCATCAGATGACGGCGTCGTGGGGGGAGTCGGAGACCACCCGTTTCGAATGGCGGCAGGGAGGTCTGAGCGGCGTGAACGTCCGCTACCTGCAGAAGCGGGAACCCGACCCGACCGTGCCGGGCGCCGAGCTGGAGTCGTCACGGGTCGAAGTCGATCTCCCCGCGCTCGCGTCGCGTCAGGCGGGCAGCCGCGTCGACCTGCGCGCCGCGCTCGGGGCAGGTCCGGCCTCGGCGGCGAACCCCGGATTCAGCTCGCGCTTCAGCGGCCGCATCGATCTCGTGGATGACGTGGCGCTCGCTGGCGAGACGGAGTTGGGGCTCGCCGGCGGCGACGGCCAGGTGCTGCGCGCGCTCCGGGTGACGACCGACCTGGCCGTGCGGCGGAAGACCGGTCTGCAGCTGCTCTACACCTACCGCACCGGCCCGTTCTCGTTCGGCCAGGCCTTCGAGGCGCGCATGTCGCGGCGGATCAACCTGGGATTCTGGTAAAGCGAAGCTGATCACCGGGTCTTACGAGCCCGGCCGCGGCGCCACCTTTGGCGAAGGCGGCGGCTTGCACGGCGCCGGCCACGTTTCACACGGACCGACACTCTGTATCTTCGTATAGACGAGCGTGCTGGTCTGCTTGTCGTCCGCCGCGGTCGTGGTCACCTCGATCGTGAGCACCGCACCGTCGGTGCTGAGCGCCAGGACTTCTCGCACAGCGGTCGCCACGCCGGCCGCGTCTTCCCGCGTGCCTTCACTGATGAGGGCGCGATCCTCAATCCTCGACCTCGTCGTGATGCGACCGCCCTGGCCGGCCGGTGTCGAATGTTCGGCGTTCGGCGTGAAGATGCGGGCATGGCTCTCGTTGATTTGGCTCTCGATGACCAGCGTGCCGTTCGCGGCGCGTGTGATGTGCAGCGTCTCCGGTGCGCCGCTCGCGATGAGGCCCGAGAGCCCGGCCCGATCGACGGCGCGACTTCGGCCCGCGTCGAGTTTCCACGTGCCGGAAAATTCAAGCGGTTGAGCCCCGGTCGGCGCAACGAGTGCGGCTGCCAGCAGGAGAACGGTAATCGGTGGGATGCGACTCATCTCGCGCTTTCCTGCACGCCAAGATCGAGCGCGACGATCTTTTCGCGATCCCGCGCGTACAGAGTCGTTCCGACGAGCGTCGGCACGCTCCACGAGGTCGTGTCGAAGACCTTCGCCTGCGAGATGACCGTCGCGCCTTCGGGCGTGACCCTCGTCAGCGCCAGATCGCCGTCTTCGTCCAGGATGATGGTCTTGCCGCCGGCATGGACGAGGCTCGCGCGTCCGAACCCGCGGTGCTGCCAGGCCGTCTTGCCGGTTTTCACGTCGAGCGCCGTCAAGAACGACGGCCCGAAGTCGCCCGTCGTGCCGTAGATGTAGTCGCCCACACGGATCGCGTTCAGAAACATGAACCGCACGCGGTTGGTGAACCACAGCTCTTCGGGAATGGTCGCCGTACCCTCCTGACGGAGACGAATGGCCCGGCTTCCCGCCTTGTAGGCCGACGAGAAGAAGAGAATGTTGTCGTCGCCCCAGAGTGGCGTACTGCAGTTGAGATCGTTTCCAGGATCGTGGGGATGCGACCAGAGGACGGTGCCCGTCACGGGATCGAGCCCATTGACCGTGCCGCCGCCAACGATGACGAGCTGCTCTCGTCCGCCAATCTGGATCAGGATGGGCGGAGCCTCGGATGTCAGAAAATGGCCGCTCTTCCACACCACCGCGCCATCGCTCTGCCGAAACGCCATCACCGACTGGCCGGGGCCGCCAACACTGCAGATGATGGTGTCCCGGTACGCGATGGGGCTGCAGCCGTAGCCGGCCTTGACGACCGGCCGAATCAGCAACGGCGGCGAATTGAACGCCGTCACGAGATCGTGCGACCACAGAACCTTGCCCGTTCGCCCGTCGAACGCGAACAGCTCACGATTGGTGCCGATCGTAAACAGGCGATCGCCGACGATGAGCGGCGTCGAGTGCGGCCCCGCACCAAAGCTGAAGTCCTGCAGCTTCGAGGGGTAGCGATGTTCCCAGATCGTCGCGCCCGTCTTCGCGTCGAGCGCCGCGACGACCTCTTCTCCTCCCCACGGACCCAGCTTGGCGCGCGCGTTTCCGGGCCGATACATGGTGAACAGGCGGCCTTCGTCGGCGACGATCGCCGAATGGCCCAGGCCCAGCGGACGACTCCAGCGCACGGGTGGACCGCTTTCCGGCCACGCATCCGCGAGCGGCTGTGCCTCGACGATGAAGTTGCGATTGGGCCCGCCCCACTGCCGCCATGCCGCCGCCGAGGGGTTTTCGGAACGGTCGGCGCGAGCGCCTTGATCCGATGCAGTCGAGCGGCTCCCGGCGTCCAAGGGGCCGGCTGCAAGCCACGCGCTACTCGCGATCGCGGCGAGCGTCGCGGTCAAGCACGCAGCTCGCCATGACGCCAGCCAGCCTCTTCTGTCCCGCTTTGCCATGGTCCCTCACGGTCGTGAGTCGAGCTCATCGTTTCCGACGCCGACGTGCGGCCGATTCTGGGCTGGCCGGTGATAAAGCGCAAGAGGGGTGTCTTTGCCCGTACGCGACCTCGGTGTCTGCACATCAGTGGCAGAACTCGCTTTCGGGGAAGACGACGGTCAGCGGCGGACTGAGTGGGCCCGCATTCAACGATGCATCATACGCGCGCAGTCGGAGAGCCGTGGGCCCGCATGGAATGCTCATATAGGCTTCGGATACGAGCCGAAACAAGCTGAACCGATCATCGATCCCCAGTTCCATGGCAGTTCTGATCGACCCAAACGATTGACTATCCAAAACGGCTTCATAGTGGCGAATCTGCCCGGCATTATCACGCGCAGGGACAAACGAGATCAGGTCGGGGTAGTCCTCGTGGTGTCCATCGTTGTAGGTAATGCGTCTCGTGCTGAGCTGTCGAAGATCGCTGGGCGGGCCGGGTGGCGTGGTTTCAAATAGCAACAGCGCTGCTGTCGACGCATTGCCAGCGTCATCGATCGCTCGCAGGCTGAACGTGTAGCTGTGGTCCGGGGTGAGATCCAGGTCGCTCACATCTTGTCTGGTACCTGGATAGTACTGGTTGAGCACGATCGTCTTGTCGGCGTACGACAGCTCATAGTGGATGGCGCCGACTCCACCAGACACCCAATCCCAATCCAGGCGAAGCTGGCTGCCAGTTCGATCGACGAGACGGAAATTTCCAGGCGTGCTTGGACCAACTGCAGTGCGCGCATCGGTACTGATCAACGTGAACGCCAGTAACGTCAGAGTGACGAGCCAAATAGTGGGATGCTTCATGATGCCAGCTCCTTGGAATCGATCAGCCACAGCCCGGTCGCCGAAAAGACATGCACTGTGATGTTCGGGGCGCAATCCTTGGCGTCGCTATCACAAAGTATTGACGGGCTGGCCTCGCGGTGTGGTATCCATCGCGCCAGAGGTCTCCATGCACACCATGCTGCTCTCGCGCCGCACGCTCGGATCGTTCGTTCTCTGCATGGCAGCGCTCGCCGGTGCGGCCGGCCAGCGGTCGGCGGCACAGGAACGC
>DAINCF010000161.1:0-13653 GCA_036732565.1 Vicinamibacterales bacterium | reverse complement strand
GATCGCGGTCCCGCGACGCGCCACCCGCAGCGCGTGCTCGCGCGGCGCCCTGATACGCGCGAGGACCTCCCGCTGCGCGACCTCCACGCGGTCACCCGTGGGTCGCGTGCGCGCCTCCTGGCCACCCCAGAGCTCGCCCGTCGCCTCACGCCCGACGAGACACGCGCGCTCGCGACGATCGGCGCGTTTCGGGTCATCCCCACACGGGACGTGATCGAGCGCGGCCTATTGACTGAGCCCCAACTGGATCGCCTCCGCCGCACCGGTCTCCTGGAGGTTCACACCATCAGCCAGCGCACGACCACGCAACACGTCACAAGCCTCACGGCCGCGGCGCAGCGTCTCCTTGACGCGCACCGCGATCCCGACGTCGCCCCCGCGCAGCACTACTACGCCGGCCTTGTCAAACCTGCGGAACTGGCCCACGACGCCGAGATCTACGCCCTCTACGAAATTGCCGCGCGCGATCTCCGCGCCCGCGGCGCCACCATCACGCGCGTCGTCCTGGACTACGAGCTGAAGGCGGAGTATCAGCACTTCCTCAACCGCCCAGACCGGCCACCAGATGCCTCGATCCGTGCGGATCGCGCCACCTGGGCCGCCGCCCACGACTTCACGCTCGTTGATGGCGCGATGTACATCCCCGATCTCCGGATCGAGTACCGCGATCAGGATGATCAGCCCCGTGTGCAAGACCTCGAATACATCACCCGCTACCCGTCTGGCGTCGTCCGCGCGAAGGCTCGCGCCGGCTTCGCTCTCTATCAGCGCGCCGGCGTCACCTATGGCAAGGGTCGCGGCAACAGCGTCCGCGACCCGCATACGTTCGAGCGGCTCGTATGACGACGGACGCCCGTGCCGCCGCGTTGCGCACCGCCTTCGGCTTCTCGCCGCGCCAGGCACAGTTCCTGACGCTGGTGAGCCTCATGAGCGGGTATTTCCAGCGGCGCCACTACTGCGCCTGGGCGCAGATCAAGGAGGGGAAGAACGCGCGGGCATTCTTCGCAGACCTGGTCACCCGTGCCCTGGTGACCGCCCGTCGTCCCCGCGCCGATCGCGGTTGGCTGTACCACCTCCGCGCACGCCCTGTGTACGACGTGCTTGAGCTGCACGACAATCGCAATCGCCGCACCGCTAGCCCTGCGCGCCAAGCACGACGCCTCATGCTGCTCGACGTGGCGATCAGCCTGCGCGACGTGCGCTGGTTCGCGACCGAAGCCGACAAAGTCGAACTCTTTACCCGGCACCTCGCGCTGCCGCTCGAGCTCCTCCCGCTCCGCGTATATTCAGGCGCCGATGGCAACACCACGACGCGGCGCTTCATTCACAAGTTGCCGATCTATCAGACCGAGGATGGTGTCATTCACTTCGTCGTCCTCGCGCTGGACACCACGGGTCAGACCCTCGCGACCTTCCTCGCCGATCACGCGGCGCTGCTCGCGCGTCTGCCGCACTGGCATCTCATCGTGGCGTTCCCGCGCCTCTTTCGCGCCGGCGAATCCGCCTGGCGGCGAGCGCTGAAGGACGCGCCCGTCCTTGGCATGCCCACGATCTCACCGGCGGACGCGCGGGAGCTCCACCACTATTTCCGCGTGCAACACGCCCTGCGCGTCGGCAGTGCCAGCCCGATCACGATCGACCGGGACCACGAGCAGCGGCGGCGCCGGTTCGCGCATCGATTCGACGCGTTCTACGACTCATGGCGTGCCGGTGGTGGCCCCGAACGACCGGTTGACGCGCCACCGGATTTCACCATGCGGAGACCCGCGGGCGCGTTCTCCTTCTACGAGCTGCCGTACACCTATGACCTCTTCGGCCAATTTCCGGGCATCGTCTGAGCCGGCCGCCACCGGGGCGAGCGTGGGACCACGACGCTCGCCCTTCCCGCTGACCCCATCAGCGCCGCCGATCACCACGCGTGACCGAACGAGGTCCTCTTCGTTCCTCGCGCCAGTTTCCGCCTCTTTCTTCAGATATTCGACGTGGGCACACGGCGCACGCGGGGCGCGGCGCTCTGAGCCGCGGCCCATCTCCACGTCCGTTCACAGACACGCAGGAGGGCCGGAAACGACCCCCTCCCCCTCTGACCCCAGTGGGGTCAGGACCGGGGGTCGTTTCCGGCCCTCCTGCTCTACCAACGCCAAATTGGCCGCGTCCGGTCATCGCCTCGTGGCGTGGCGCACGGCCGAGTACTCGTCGGCGCCACGTCGTGGCACACGCGCGGCCCACTGTCTGTCCTTGGAGATGTCATGCCCTTTATCAAACCACGTATCAAAAAGATGGTCCGCACGCGCATCACGGCGCGCTTGAAGGACGCGAATCTGGCTGTCCTCCGCGCCTACGCGAAGATGATCGACGAACCCGTCGACTACGTGCTGGACTGCCTCATCGAACAGCGGCTCGCGACCGATCCCGACTACATCAAACATTGCGGCGACGATCGGGACGCGCCGTCAGCATCAAATGGACGTCGATCGCGTGGACACACGTCCGCGCCCCTCGACACATAGCGGAGGCCGCCGTGCGTGCCATCCTCGAGCAGCGATTCGTCCTGAGCCTGGCGCTGGCCGCCATCGTCGGCACGCTGGGCCGTGCGCATCTGCCGTGGCCACACGACAACCCGTTCCTCGTGCTCCTCTATCTCCACAAACCTGTCGTCTACGATGCGCTCGCGTACGCCTACGCGACGCTCTGGTACTCGACGCCCTTCTTGTCGTTCAGTGCCCTGTTCGCCGCCCTCTATATCTTCATCCTCGATCGTCCAGAGGCGACCGTCTATCTGCCGTTACCTCCGTATCCCGCCCCGGCGACACGCTCGCGGCCGTCACTGATCATTGGCGAGCAACACCACACGCTCTCACGTGAGCGGGCGGCGCACCCCTCGTGGCTCACCATTCCGGAGCCGGGCCTCTTCACGGGCGTGCTCGTCCTCGGTGCCATCGGCTCAGGCAAGACGTCGGCGTGCATGTACCCCGCGGCGGAGCAACTCCTCGGCTGGGCCGCTGACGATCCCCAACGACGCCTGGCCGGCCTCGTCCTGGAAGTCAAAGGGGACTTCTGTAAGCACATCGCCGCCATCCTGACTCGACATGGCCGTGCCGACGACTACGTCGAGCTGAGCGTCGGCGGCACGTACTGCTACAACCCAATCGCGGGCAACCTCGATCCGTTCGCCATTGCCTACAGCTTGGCCACGCTGATCAACCAGTTGTACGGACGCTCGAAAGAACCGTTCTGGCAACAGGCGTACACGCATCTGGTCAAGAACATCATCGCCGCGGCGCACCTGGCTGACGGCTACACGACGCTCGCTGAGGTCTACCGCTATTCGATCAGCCCGGACGATCTCCAGGCGCTCATCGATCGCGCGCGCGGTCGACACGGTCCGGGCGACATGGTCGTGACGCGTGCGACGTTTGCGCAGTACGAGGAGCAGCTGAGCACCCTGGCGTCCTGGGTGATCGATGCAGGTGACGTCGTACGCGCGCCCTATCGTGACGAGCTCGCGCACGCGCTTCGGACACACCGCATTCCCTTCCAGGTCCCCGATCGCACCGCGGCAGACCCGACACAAGCCGATGCCCGCGAACAGTTCGAAGCGGTGGAACTCTGGTACCGCGAGGAATGGCTCCGTCTCGAGCCACGCCTCCGCACCTCGATTGTCGAAGGCATTGCGGTCGTCCTGTCACTGTTCGCCGACTCGCCGCCGGTGCGCCGCACGTTCTGCCCCCCGAAAGAGGCGTACGCCGAATCGAGCACCTACCCACTCCGCACACTGCCTCCACTCACGACCTTGATCGAACGCGGCCACGTTCTCGCGCTGAACTTCCCGATGTCGATCAATCCGGGCCTCGCCCGATTCCTGGGCACGCTCCTCAAGCAGGACTTTCAACGAGCGATGCTCCAACGCATTCCACGCCTGGAAGCCGGCACGAACCCTTCACAGCGGGCCGTCCTCCTGTTGATCGACGAGTATCAATATTTCGCGACCACCGGCGGGACGGACCCCAGTGGTGACGAACGCTTCTTCGCCCTGTCACGTCAGGCGCGCTGCATGCCGATCCTGGCAACGCAAAGCATCAGCTCACTGCAAGCCGCCGTGGGTGACGACATGACCTGCCGCGCCCTCGTCCAGTGTCTGCGCACACTCGTGATCCTGAGTCTGAACTGCACACACACCGCCCAGCTGGTCGCCGACCGCGCCGGCCGCGCGTATCAACTCCGTCCGCAATTCACCATCGCCGAAGCGGGCCAAGACGCCAGCGTGAGCCTGCTCACTGGCAAAACGGCGTCCGACAAGACGACCACCACGATCACCAAGCATTACAACTTCCAGATGGACTACCTGTTCCAGCCGCGGGCCTTTCTTGAGCTGAAGAACGCCCAGGCCATCGTCATGCCGTACGACGGTGCGCATCCGTTGTCACCGCAGTACTGCTTTCTCAAACCGTACTTCCTCGACGTGCAGACGTCGTACTTCGACCATGTCGCGAAAGGACGGCTCTGATGGCGTTCGAGCTGATCCTGCCGTTCCTCCGGCCCATCGCGCACCTCATCGTTGACGACGCCATCACGGAGATCATGGTCAATGGTGACGGTCGCATCTGGATCGAGCGTCAGGGCATGCTCGAACACGTCAGCGATCTCAGCCTCGACCCGCGCAGTCTTCGCGTCGCCGTGCAAACGATCGCGCGCACGCTCGGGAATGACATCTCTGAAGACACGCCGCTCCTCGACGCGCGCCTGCCCGATGGCTCACGCATCGCCGCGGTGATGCCGCCGATCTCGCTCGGCGGGATTACCCTCACGATCCGCAAGCACCGGGCCCGATTCTTTACGCCAGACGACCTCGTCGCGAGCGGCAGCGTACCGGCGCCCGTGCTCCGCGACCTGGAGACCATGATCCGCCATCGTCACAACGTCTTGATCACCGGCGGCACCGGCACCGGGAAGACGACGTTGCTCAACGCCCTCACCGAGTACATTCCGCCGAGCGACCGCATCGTGGTCATTGAGGATACCGCTGAGCTGCGGATCGATCGGACGAATCTGGTCCGTTTCGAAGCTCGACGCGAGCAGCCCAACCAGCCAGCCGTGACCATCCGTGATCTGTTACGAACGACGCTCCGCCATCGTCCTGATCGGATTATTCTGGGTGAGGTGCGCGGCGGTGAAGCGTTCGATCTGCTCCAGGCCTGGAATACGGGGCACTCTGGCAGTCTAACCACGCTGCACGCGAACAACGCGACACAAGCCCTCACACGGTTGGCGAGTTGTGTGTTGATGAGCGGCGTCGAGCTGCCCTACCTCGCCATCCGCGCCTCGCTCGCGGAAACGATTCACGCCATCGTCCACGTCGAGCGTCGCGGCCCCGACCGTGTGGTGTCTGAACTCGTACGCATCGACAGTTTTCGTCCCGACACAAACGCCTTCGAGATCACGCGTCTCTACGGCTCGGAGTAACCATGCGATTCCTACGCCCCGCCCTGCTCGTCCTGTTCATGCTCACCGCTGTCGCCTGCGGCGGCTCCCCCGGACCGACCGCCCCATCGGCTGACCTGTGGGTCACCGGAACCTGGACGGGCACGATCCAGGCCGCCGGTGGTCTCAGCGGCACCCTCACCCTGAGCCTGACGCACGCGGAGTCGGGCGCGATCACCGGCACCGCCCGCATCGACATGCCCGGCTTCAGCGTCACCAATGCCGCCGTGACGTCAGGGATTCCGCCGCGTGCCGTGCCACCGGTGGCGGCAGGCATCGGAATTAGCGCGGGAGGCCCGTGCCCCGTGGCATTTTCGGCACCGTCCACGTTTTCGACACGCCAAACGCTGGAAGGCGCGATCGGGGGCCTCAACACCGCCTGCGGCATTGAACTGTCCGGAACCTACGCGGTGCGGAAGTCCTGACGGGACGCTCGGGGGACGTTCGGTGTCGCCACGCCACGACCAGGACGGTGTGGCATGTTGTGGATCGATTTCAAACAGCTGAAGGTCACCTATCGGCTCGCGGAGATCCTGACGCGCTATGGCGTCGACCTCCGCGGCAGCGGCGCCGATCGTCGCGGTCGCTGTCCCCTGCCGACGCACACCTCGCCACGAAGTCGGGACAGCTTTGCCGTCAATCTCGACAAAAACGTCTGGTCCTGCCGATCCCTCTCCTGCATGGAGGCCCGCGGTGGGCGCCTCGGCGGAACCGTCCTCGACTTCGTGGCGCTCATGGAGGGGTGCTCGATCCGCCAGGCGGCGGAGCGTCTACAGCAGCATGCCCCAGCGCTCCCGCCACCCCTTCGAGCATGGCCTGACCCACGTCCCCCTTCGCTCCTACCGCCGAACCGCCCGTTGCCGTTCACACTCCAACACATCGACGGACGGCATCCTGCGATCCTCGCACGCGGCGTGACCCCTCGGACGGCCGATCACTTTCAGATCGGGGTCTATCGAGGCACGGGCGTCTTCCACGGGCGGCTCGTCGTCCCCATCCACAACACGACCGGCGCACTCATCGCGTACGCGGGCCGGGCTCTCAACCACGATGAACCGAAGTACCGATTCCCGCGCGGGTTTCGGAAATCCTTGGTCCTGTTCAACCTCCACCGCGCCCTCCACACCGCGCGACGCGACATCGTCGTCGTCGAAGGCTTCTTCGACACGTTCCGCGTCCACCAAGCCGGCTATCCGGCCGTCGTCGGACTCATGGGCGCCACGCTGTCCTCCGCACAGGCCGATCTCCTCTGTGCGCATTTCCATCGCGTCATCCTCATGCTCGATGGCGACGCCGCCGGCCGTGCAGGGACCACGACGAGCCACCAGGCCCTCGCCGATCGCATCGAGACCATCCCGCTGTTCCTCGACGACCACACCCAACCAGATTCGCTCTCGGACGCAGCGATCGGTGAACGCCTCGACCGCCTGCTCGCGCCACCGCTCAGAACGCCAGAGCGGTAACACACACAGACGGCGCCACCCCAGTGTCGTGCGGTCACGGTGACAGGCATTCCGCGTCTCACTCGGCCGAGGCGACAGGTCCACCCGAAGCGGTGACCGTTCGCCCTCTCCCTGTGTCTCCTACCGCCGTTCTGATCACGCGTCCGCGATTCATCCTCGCTCCACCCATCGACACGCCCTCTCTGTGACGCCCGGACCGGCCGGGGCCTTCTGCAGCGAAGCCCCGGACCGGCCGGGCGCTTGTCGCAAGGAGGCGTACCCATGTCCACACTCGTCGCGCGAACACGTCGCTCGTTCGCGCAGCCCACGCTCCCCTTCCATCTGCTCGACGACGAACCCCTGTTGGTCGTGCAGCCGTCGCCACACGACGCGCTGCCGCGACCGGCCGACCCGTTCACCGTCTGCCTCAGTCTCGAAGAGCCGCCCACGGAGGCGCTCTCCGACCACGAGCCACTGCCGTCGAGACGGCGGTACATCCGACCGCCCGGACACGATTTCACGATCGCCGAGACCCATGAGATCACCGTCACTGGCACCCGCGCGAAAATTGACGCCAACATCGCCGCGATCCGGCTGCTGAAGCAGCTGCAGACAGAGACGCGGCAGGCCTCCCCCGATGAGCAACGAACGCTCGCACGCTACGTCGGATGGGGAGCCAGCGACCTCGCGCGGATCGTCGGCGCCGCCGATCCGGAACACACGCGCGATCGCACGGCGCGTGCAGAGCTCCAGGCTTTACTCACGGACGCGGAGTTTCGTGGCGTCCAGGCCACCATCCTCAACGCCCACTACAGCTACGTCGACGTCCCGCGCGCGATGTGGCGTGCCATCGAGCATCTGGGCTTCCGCGGCGGACGCGTCCTCGAGCCATCTCTCGGCGTCGGGCATTTCTTCGGTACGATGCCGTCGCACCTCCGAGACGCGTCAGAACTCCACGGGATCGAAATCGACCCCATCACCGCAGGCATCGCCCAGCAGCTCTATCAAACGGCGCACATCCAAGCGACTGGCTTCGAGGTCGCGAAGCTGCCGCCCGCCTATTTCGATGTGGCAATCGGTAATGTGCCGTTTGGGTCGTATGGCGTGGCCGATCCCGCGTTCCATTCCCCGGCCCGCGCGCCGCTCGCCCGTTCGATCCACAACTACTTCTTCGCCCGCGCACTCGATCTCGTGCGGCCCGGCGGTCTGGTCGTGTTTCTCTCCTCGCGCTACACGATGGACGGGGCACGCGACACCGTCCGTCGCTACCTCGCCGACCACGCCGACTTCTTAGGCGCGATTCGCCTCCCTCACACCGCGTTCGCGCTCGCTGGAGCGGAGGTCGTGGCGGACATCGTGATCCTCCAGCGCCGAGCGCTTCACACCAGCCCCGCACACCGGGCCGAATGGATGGACACCGACCAACAAGAACTCTCACCGCGAGAACGTCCGTACGACCGCGCCCCATTCACGGTCAACCGATACTTTCTCGCCCGTCCAGAACAGGTAATCGGAACGCCATCGGCAGACGGCCGACAGCATGGCCGCGATAGCTACACCGTGACACTGGCAGACAGCGAGGGATTCATCGCCGCGTTGCATGCCGCGTGCGACACCCTCCCCGCCGGCGCCTGCGCACCGCCCGCGTCGCCGGTTCTCGACGCCACACCGTCGATGCTCGCGCCGGTCACGGCCAAGAACGGCGAGTTTCACGTTGAGGGCACGCACGTCTTCACGACGGTCAACGGCGCATGGCAGCCATTGCCGGTTGCGGGCGCCGCGAAGGCACGCATTCAACGGTTCGTTCAGCTACGCAACGCCTATCGTCACGTTCTTGCGGCCATGCTCGAGCGCCAAGGGCCCCTGCGCATCGCGGAGACCCAAGCCTCGCTCCGACGCGCGTACGAGACCTTTGTCCGTCATCACGGTGTCGTCAACGCCAGCGCGAATCGCCGCGCCTTGGTGGACGACCCCGAATCCGCGCGCATCTTCGCATTGGAAGAGATCGAGTGGGTAGAAGCTCGCAAAGGGGCGCCGCGCAAACCCGTGGTGAAAGCCCTCGCGGACATCTTCACGACCCAAACCATCTCCGCCCCCGAACCCCCGCGCACGGCCAGCTCCGCGCGCGACGCGCTTGTCCATAGCCTGGCGTGGCGCGGCGGCGTGGACGTGCCGTATATGGCGCAGCTCCTCAGTACCAGCGAACAGACAGTCGTTCGCCAACTGGGCGGCACCGAGTTGTTTCGTGATCCCATCACCGAGCAGTGGATCACCCGCGACGCGTTTCTGAGCGGCGACGTCGTCAGCAAACTGGAGGCGGCTGAAGCAAAGGCGCTCGCCGATCAGGAATGGCAGCCCGCGGTAGACGCGCTCCGCGCGGTGCAGCCCGCGCGCATTCCACCCGACGATATCGATATCCGACTCGGCTCCGCGTGGGTGCCCTTGGAGATCTACCGTGCCTTTGCGGCGGATCAGCTCCAGCTCTCCCCCGACGACGTGCTGGTGCGTTTCATCAATACGGCGTCCCTCTCCACCTGGATGTTTGCTGCCACCACCGATGTCGCACGCCGACGCGCCCTGAACTACGACTTGAATGTGGCCGAACGGACATTCTTCGACCTGGTGGCCGACGCCGCGAACGTCGCTCGACCCGAAGTGCGGAAATGGGTTGGCCCTGGCCCTCACGACACGATTCCAGATCCGGACTCGACCAACGCGCTCCGCGAATCCATTCGCCAGATCGATGAGCGGTTTCGTCAATGGTGGCGTGAAGAGACGACCCGGGCGGAGACGCTCGCGGATCTCTACAACCGAACGTTCAACCGCGTCGTCCTGCGCACCTACGACGGCAGCCATCTCACCCTCCCCGGCTCCAATCCGCACATCACACTCCGTCCTCATCAACGGTCCGTCATCTGGCGCATCCTCCAAACCGGCAACACGCTGATCGCGCATGCCGTCGGTGCAGGCAAAACGTATGCGCTCGCGGGCGCGGCCTTGGAACGACGGCGACTCGGTCTCGCGCGCAAACCGCTCATCACCGTCCCGAATCACATGCTCGCGCAGTGGCGACGCGACATTCTGCGTCTGTATCCGGCGGCCAAGGTCCTCGTGCCTTCACCAACAGACCTCGCCGGCGCGACGGCCCGACAGCGCTTCCTCGGCCGCATCGCGTCTGGTGACTGGGACGTAGTCCTCCTCACCCACAGCGCCTTCGAACGGATCCCCGTCAACCAGGCGACCTTCCGTCAGTTCATCGACGAACAGATCGCCCAGCTCCGAGGCTATCTCCTCGACACCACGACTGATGCGGACACCAAATCGGCGAAGCAGATCGAACGCGCGATCAAGCGGCTCGAGGACAAGCTCGTCAAACGGTCCAAGCAATGGACGAAAGACCAGGTGCTCACGTTCGAAGAACTCGGCGTCGACATGCTGGCCGTCGACGAAGCGCACCAGTTCAAGAACCTCTTCTTCGCAACGAAACTGACCCGCGTCGCAGGCCTCAATCAGAGCGAGTCCGATCGCGCTGTCGATATGTTCCTCAAAGTCCGGTATCTCAACCGCCGGACGGAGTCACGAGGCGTGGTGTTCGCAACCGGCACCCCCATCTGCAACGCGGTCTCTGAACTGTTCACCCTGCAGCGCTATCTGGCGATGGAACAGCTCGAAGCCTTGGGCATCGCGAACTTTGATAGCTGGAAGCAACAGTTTGCGGACGTCGTGGCACTCGCCGAACCTGCGCCCGAAGGCGGGTTCCGCGAACGTGCGCGCCTCCGCACCTTCACCAACGTCGGTGAGCTCATCATGTTGTTCCGCACGTTTGCCGACGTGCTCACGGCCGAGGACCTGCAGCTACCCGTCCCTCGCGTTCACGGAGACCGGCCGACACTCGTCACGACCGAACCCCCTCCCGGATTCGATGCGTTCCTTGAACAGCTCCGCGAACGCGTCATACGCGTCCGCACCCGTCAGGTGACGCCAGACGTCGATAACATGCTGAAGATCACGGGCGAGGCCGCGGCGGCTGCCGTGGATCTGCGTCTCATCGATCCCACCGCACCCGACCATCCGGACAGCCGGCTCGCCAAAGCGGCGGAACGCATCGCGTCCCTCTATCACGCGCATCATGCCCGGCAAGGGACGCAACTCGTGTTTCTCGATGTCGGTATTCCCCACGCCGACGAGATCCCACCACTCAATCTCGACGACGTCGCCGTGGTCCTGGAGTCCGAGACCGACGATGACGCGACGGACGCCATCCTCGACGACACGACCACCATCGCAGTCGAAGACGCCTTCACCGGCCGCAATCTCTACGAGGATCTCCGGCAAAAACTAATCCGCCGCGGCGTGAACCCGACCCACATCGCGTTCATTCATCAGGCCCGCAACGATCACGACAAGCTGCGACTGTACGAGGCCGTCAACAGCGGCCGTATTCGCATCCTGATCGCGAGCTCCAGCAAAGGCGGCGTCGGCATGAACGTGCAGCGTCGGCTCGTCGCCCTGCATCACCTCGACGTACCGTGGCGCCCCTCGGATCTCGAGCAGCGAGAAGGACGCATCCTGCGGCAAGGCAATATCTTCTACGAAGAGAACCCACTCACCTTCACCGTCGAGATCATCCGTTACGTCACCCTACGGTCGTTCGACGCCTTCAGGTGGGGACTGCTCTCGGTCAAACAGGGATTCATCTCGCAACTGCTCCGCGGCAAACTCGGCGTGCGCACGTTCGATGATGTCGACACGTCGCAACTGTCCTTCGACGAAGCCGCCGCCGCGGCGTCAGGCGATCCGCGCACGATGGAGCTCCTTGACACCCGGCAGCGGCTTACCCGGCTGGAAGCGCAACAGGTGCTGCACGCCAAGCGCACCAACAGTGCACGGTCAATGATGATCCACTACCGGACCGCCGCACGAGCCTACGACGGGCTGGCCACGCGACTCCCGGCGTTCGCGGTGGCCTGGGAAGCCTGGGATCGCCGCGTGACCGTTGGGGTCCGGCAGTTCTCGATCGACAAGACGGGGGACCGTGCCGGCCTCAGAGACGCCCTGTTGGCGGTCATTAGACGCGTCACCGCAACCGCGCCCAATTGGCACCGCGTCACGGAAACCGTCGGCCAGGTCCACACGCTGTACGACATCACCCTGAGCCTCGCAACGTCCACACGGAATGTCGAGACCGGCGCCTGGCAACGCGAGGCGACAGTGGTACTCACGCCGCGCCGCGAGTGGGTAGACCTGACCGACGTCGTCAGCCACGCCACACCCTCGTGGATGGCGACGGGCGAGGACGACAGCCGTCCCCCCGACATCGTGCGCTCTTGCGATGCCCGCTGGAAAACGAATGAGTGGATCACGCGGTTCGCCGACCAGTACGCGCAACGCGCACGAGAAGCCGCCGACGCCCACGCTCGTGAAGAGGAACTCGCGACGCGCACATTCACCGCTCAGGCGCAACTAGATGAGGCCCGTCGCCGGGTCCGCGACCTCGAACACGCATTGCAGGCCCACGAGGCACTCAGCCCCGCCGCGGCAGCGCCCGCCCCTGCATCGCTTGCCGTTCCCGCGTAGTGAAAGGCTCGCCCCTCGAAGCCACGAACATTCCGTCGACGCGGCTGCTATCACCCCCGCGGTTCGGCGATACGCTGCGCGCTGAGCTACCGCTGAAGAGCAGCGTCGGTAGGAACGATTGACCAATGAGCCGCGCTGTCTGCTGAGCCGCGCGCGGCTCCATTCTGCACGTCAACGCACAACGCACGGCCGGACCTGTGCCCGTGACTGGCATCTTGGCCACCGACGACAGAAAGCCAGAGCACCCTTCCCGAGCCGCCTTCGGCCGATGCACCGCCAGTTGGCGAAATTACTCAGGCGTCCACATGACTGGCTCCACGTCCTCCGGTGGAGGGGACGACCCCATGCAACGGCGTGATCACCGAATCAACAAATTCGTGGAGATGATCGCCGTGATCGTCGGCTTTGTCGTTGTCCTGTGTCTCGTCTACGTGGTGTCCAACTGGTTCATCACAGGTCCAGGGGGCGATCGCGCGCCGGGATGCGCGGGCCTTCAGTGTTACGACACATCGGATTGCGGCCGCTCGTGTACGTGCGAGCGTGCTCCCGGCGCTGCTCTCGGACGGTGTGCTGCTACGCGTCCATAGGACGGAACGGCGCGGGTGTCCCTATCAACGAATTCCGCTGGAGTGCGCGTGTCAACCGAAAGGAGCCGTCTATGAAGCGATATTGTGATGCGAAGAAGGTGCTCGTCGCCAGCATGATCGCTATCGTCGGGGCATTGACCGTCGTCTCGCTGCAGGAAGTCACCGTGGCCCGCGCGGCCGCGACCACAGCGTCCGTCGGCTGCGACGACGATACGTGCGATGCACAAGAGGATTGCGGGCCGAATTGTTACTGCAATCGACCGTCGCGAAATTGTCGAAAGAACGACAACTAGCGACTCAGACCGCGGACGCGGCCCCCGCGCAACGCGCGCCGGGGCGCCCGTCTGGGAACGATTGAGACTCAAGACCACCACGCCATTCAGGCGCCGCTCCAGCGGAAGGCGGTTCGACATGGTCTCCACACGTTCGACGTGGTTCCTTGTGATTGTGCTCCCGCTCGTCGTGACGAACCTTCTTCTGCTCCGCGAGATTCGTCAGATCCGTGCCGACCTAATCCCTAATCCCACTTGAGTTGCCGAACGAAATGTACTTCAATGGCGCCATGC
>DAINCF010000160.1:0-13661 GCA_036732565.1 Vicinamibacterales bacterium | reverse complement strand
CAGCCGGCCCAGGTCCGCCTGAAGGCGGACCCCACGCGTAACTCGCCCGCAGGCCTGCGCTACGCGACGTCTTTCCTAGGAGCTCAGCGAGGGCGAGTCGCGGTCGAGGACCGCCCTGACGATCTGGAGCAGCGCGGTCGAGGTGTAGGGCTTGGGCAGGAACGCCGCGACCGCGGGCGCCGGCGGGGCCAGCGCCGGCCCGCCGCTCGGCGACACGCTGGCGGCGATGATCTGCACGTTCGGATCGACCGTGCGCAGCGCCTGAATCGTGCTGACGCCATCGGTGACCGGCATGACCATGTCGAGCAGGACCGCCGCGATGTCGAGCCCGTGACGCGCGTACATCGTGACGGCTTCGGCGCCGCTGGTCGCGGTGACCACGCGATAGCCGAACGCCCGCAACACCTCGGCCGTAATCGACCGCACCGAGGCTTCATCGTGGACGACCAACACGAGCTCGTCACGCCCGCGGGGAGGAGCGGGCGGACGAACGTCGTGTAGGGGGGAAGCGGCCACCGCCGGCAGGTGAATGCGCACCGTGGTGCCACGGCCGGTGGGTGATTCGGTGTCGACGAACCCGCCATGCGCCTGAATGATGGCGTCGGCCGCAGCGCGGGCCTGGGCGGCGATGTCGGGCGTACGGTCGTGGCGGTTGTGACCCGGGATTGGAGTCTTGGTGCCGAGACCGGTGTCGGACACGCTGAACACGACGAAGCGGTCCGCTCGTGCCGCGTCGCCGTCGCGGTGCGTCGTGACCGTCTCGGACTTCAGCGTCAGCTTGCCGCCGGCCGGCATGTTCTCGCGCGCGTCCGCAGAGAAGGTCATCAGCACCTGGTGCAGCTCGGTCGGCTCGCCGCGGAGTGCCACCGGATCGACGCCGGCTTCGATGACGACGTCGATCGCACGGGGGAACGTTTCGGCGACGATGCGCCGGACGTCCTCCAGCAGTTGCGCGGGTCGCACGACCGTGTCCCGGCCTTCGTGTCCACCTGTCAAGGCGACGATCTGCCGCATCAGCGCTTCGCCGCGTCGCGCCGACTCTTCCAGCATCGCCAGCGCCGCACCGTCGTGGCCGTCGCGCAGCCGCTCGCCCAGCAGGCCGGAGGCGGTCAGAATCGGCGCCAGCAGGTTGCCGAGATCTTCCGCGACACCGGTGGCGAGCAGGCTCAATCCCGCCAGTCGCTCGGCGTGATTGCCCGCATGTGCCTCACCCTCGTGACCGCCGTTGAGACCGGCAGCGAGCGCGTGAAGAGTGGTGCTGGTGGCGTGATTCGACATGGGCTGTGGCGCTTTGGCGCGCGTTGCAGCCCGAATCGTGGCGGGATTGAGGGGAAGAACCGCCAGATGCGGGCTTTACGCACGCGCCGGGCGGGAAAGAGCAAGGGAAGTACCAAGGTGCGCGGGGTGCGCAAGGTGCGCAAGGTGCCCAGAGTGCTGGGCTCGCACCTTGGGCACCATGTGCACCTCGGGCATCCTGTGCACCTTGTCTATCGTTGCTGCGTCGTTTCGCGACCGGCCAACCCACTGGCCTGTGCGGTGCCGTAGTAGATGCTGTTGAAGAGAAACTTGAACGTGCCGTGAGGCTGGGCGCGGAACGTGATCTCTGGTCCGAAGAGAAACACTTTGCCCTTCCCGAGCGGCGCTTCCACAGCGGCCGTGCCGCCATCGAGATAGTGCTGGCCCCAGGCCCACCCGGAGCGCAGCGGCGCCTTCGAGTCGAACCACGCGACCGGCTTGACGCCCGCGAGCGACGCATTGGGCGCCAAGTGCAGGACTGGACTGTTATCGAACATCACGTCGACCTGCTTCGGCATGCCGAACGCGAGCGGGTTGGTGTTGTCGACGGCCATACGCAGCAAGGAGCCCGGGATGTAGTACTTCGTCTGCGGCAGGCTTCGTTCGTCACCGTTTGGTTGCATTTCGACGAGGTGGTCGCCGATCGGCAGGCCCAGCTGCTCGCCGAGCACCGCGGATCCGCCGAACGCCACGAGCACACCGCCCTCCTCGGCAAAACGCTTGAGCTGGGGCAGCGTCTCCTTCGCCGTCACGCTGCCGACCCACCCGCGGAATTCCTGCGGGAGGTCCTCGGCCCGCGGTCCGCGGTTGCCGCCGAAGAATTGCGCCTCGCGGCTGTTGGGATCGGGAATGCCGCCGTCGGGAAACAACAGGACGTCGAACTTCGCCTTCAGGTTGCCGGCGTTCAGCTCTTGCGGATAGACGAGCGTGTAGTCGAACTCGTGCTGCTCGAGAATCCAGCGTACCCAACCGGACGGCATCGAGCCGCCGTAGCGATCCCACAGGCCGATGCGCGGTTTGGTGAGCTTGTACATCGCACCGGTCGGCCGCTGGGTCACCGCCGTGAAGTCGATGCCGAGATCGTCGGCCGCCTTCTTGACGATGGCGCCGGTCGTCGCCTTGGCCGGAATGAACATCACGCCGCGGCCGTCGGAACTCTGATACGAGCGATCCGCGACGAAGTAGGCCTCTTCATTCGCCTTGAGCAACCGGTTCATGGCCACGAAGGCGTCGTTCGCCGCATGTGACACGACGTAACCCACGGCGCCGGCCGTGTCGGTGATCTTGCCTGGCGTCGGCTTCTGAATCCCGCTGAGCTTCTCGAACGGGCCATCGAAGCTCTCGAGCATGCGGTCGAACTGCACGCCCATTTGAAACGCGAGCGTCCATCCCGCGTTGTCGTACGGTGGGATCGGGGGCCCGCCCGGGTATTGAAAGTCGTTCGGGTGATCTTGTGGCTCGAACATGTCGAGCACGTGCGGGCGGAACGCCTGCGCCGTCTTCACGACGTACGATCCGGCGGGATACTGCTTGCCGCCGGCGCTGAACGCGGCGGTCGCGCGATGAACCGTGACCCCGTTCTTGATCAGGGTGTTCATGAACTTCGTCGCGGTGGGGAAGTCCGGCTGCGCCGATGAGAGGACGTAGCCGCGCGGATCGCGCCACTCCGGCTTCTTCGTCAGCCCCTCGTACTGCGCGAGCGGCACCGTGTTGCGCGTCAGCCCGCCGGGCACCATCCGGGCGTCGGTGCTGTCCGCCTTCGCCGTCTTGGCAATCTCGTCTTTCACGGCTTGCAGACGACGCGGGTACATCGTCCACGTGTCCTTGGAGCCCTTCTCGATGGAGTCCTTCCCCATCTTGTAGATGTTGTAGAGGAAGATCTCGCGGTTGCGCGACGCGACGTCGAGCACCGCGCGATTCGCGGTGATCGAGTACTCGACCGATTGGCGGAAGTGCCACTTCTGAGGCTCGATCGGGAACGGGAGGTCGGCGCTGGCCATCTGGCGATCGGGCACGAACGCCACTTCCATCGGCGTCGGATGGCCGATGCTCTCCGTCAGCAGCCCGATCATGTTGTGGAAGTACACCGTCGTCCGCAGGCCGCCGTTCCACCACGTCGAGTAGTTCGCGCCCCGCCGCATGGTGGCGCCGGGCTTGTTCTCGGCGACGAAGCGGTTGTGCATCGCGGACCCGACGACGTCGAGGCCGGTGACGATGAGCGGGTGGTAGACGTAGTTGGCCGGATCGCGGAAGGGCGGCGCGAACAGAATCGTCCCGGTCGGTCCCGTCTGATGGTGGTTGTACATGATCTGCGGGAACCACTCGTGATAGAGCTGGCGATTGATGTTCGTCGACTCGGGTTGCGTCGACATGTAGAAGTCCCGATTGTTGTCGTGACCGATGTACTTCTGGTACAGCCGCGGGATGTTATTGGTCTCGCGCTGCGCCTGATCCTGATTCCGCATGTACCAGTTGGAGACCAGCTCCATGCCGTCAGGGTTCGCGTGCGCGGCTAGGATGATCACGTCGCGCAGGAAGCGCTGCGTCTCTTCGTCGTTGCGGCTCACCAGTTGAAAGATCGTCTCGGTGAGCTGCTGCGCGCCCAGGACCTCGGTGGCGTGGAGGCCACCATCGATCCAGACCACCGCCTTGCCTTCCTTCGCCAGGGCGCGCGCCTGATCGTCGGTCAGGCCTTCGGCCAGTGCGAGTCGCCGCGCGATGTCCTTGTACTTCTGAAGGTTCTTGTGGTTCTCAGGCGAGGTGATGATCGCCATCAGCTGATCGCGGCCCTCGGCGGTCTTGCCGATGCTCTGCACCGTCATCCGGTCGGACTCCTTGTCGAGAAGCCGAACGAACTCGCTGAACTTCGTGTAGTTGGGCAACACGTAGTCGGCGCCAATCTGATGGCCGAAGAACTGCTCGGGCGTGGTGACCTTGGCGGGCGCCGGAACGGTCTGCGCGGTCGGGGATGACGCCACCAGGGCAACCGTGCAAAGGGCGAGCGCCAACGAACGGATAGTGGAGTGCATATCGTTTGGGTCCTTGAGCCGCACACTTTATCGCGGATTGCAGCCCGGCGATTGTCATCTTTCGTGTCGACGTATACTCCGGGCGGGTCCGAGGATCCGCCCCTGCAACGAGCGAATGTAGAGGCGGGTCTCGAGACCCATTTTGGAGGGAGGAGGCGGTCGATGGCCCAGGCAACGACAGTCGCCCTGTGCGCTGTTGTCGTGAGCATGCTCGCCGGGTGCGCCCAGCCGGGCGAGGAACCGTTCGACGTCATCGTCCGCGGCGGGCAGGTGCTCGATGGCACCGGCGCCGAGGCGGTCCGCGCCGACGTCGGCATCCGTGGGGATCGCATCGCCGCCGTGGGCGCGCTCGACACCGCCCGAGCCGCGCGGGTGATCGACGCGACCGGCCTCATCGTCACCCCCGGCTTCATCGATCTCCACACCCATTCCGAGATGCCGCTCGTCGCCGACGGCACCGCGCAGAGCAAGGTGCGCCAGGGCGTGACGCTCGACGTGACCGGCGAAACCACGTCGGTCGCGCCTCGCGATGGCCTCACGGCCGAAGGCGGTGGCGACGTCACCGTCGACTGGACGACGTTCACCGGGTACTTCGACCGCGTCGAAAAGCAGGGCATCTCGTTGAACGTGATCGCGCATGTGGCGTCGGAGCAGGTTCGGCGCGTCGTGATGGGGTATGAGTCGCGACCCGCTACACCCGACGAGCTGACCAGGATGCAGCAGCTCGTCGCACGCTCGATGGAGGAAGGCGCGTGGGGGCTGGTCACGCGCTTCGAGAGCGGCGGCCCCGCGCACCCGGACGAAGTGCTCGCGATGTCCAAGGTCGTCGCGTCGTACGGCGGCAACTACACCTCGCACGCCGGCAGCGAGGGCTTCGAGCAGACGAAGGAGCTCGCGTTCGCGATCCGCGTTGCCGAGGAAGCCAAGCTGCCGGTCCACATCTTCCATTTCAAAGTCCGGGCGCCCGAGAACTGGGGCACCATCGGCCGCTACATCACACAGCTCGAGGAGGCGCGTGCCCGAGGTCTGAGCATCACGGCCAATCAATATCCCTACACGGCGATGTTCCACGGCTGGAGCGCGTTCTTCCCGATCTGGATGCGCGACGGCGGACCCGCGAAGTTCGCCGAGCGCTTGAGGGACCAGTCCCTTCGCGCGCGCCTGAAAAAGGATCGGGACTTCATCGCGTGGGCCAAGGAGCACGGCTGGTGGGATGGTATCGTGCTGGCCCGGGCGCGCACGGACGCCAACCGGCAGTACGAGGGCAAGCGCATCGCCGAGATCGCCAGGCTGCGCGGTGACAAAGATCCCATGGACACGTGCATCAACCTGATGGCCGAAGAAGGCGGCGGCATCAGCGGCATCTTCCACACCATGTCCGAGGATGACGTGCGGACCGTGATGAAGCTGCCGTGGGTGTCCGTGGCCAGCGATGGATCGGCGATCAACCTCGACGCGCCTGGCGTGCCGCATCCGCGCAACTACTCGTCGAACGTCCGCGTGCTCGGCCACTACGTGCGCTCGCAGAACGTGCTGACGCTACCCGAGGCGGTCCGCAAGATGACCTTGCTGCCCGCCGAGATTCTCGGGTTGAAAGACCGCGGGAGGCTGACGCCCGGGATGGCGGCGGACATCGCCGTGTTCGATGCCGCGCGGGTCGCCGAGACGAACTCGTTCGAGCGGCCGAAGTCGTACGCCCAGGGCGTCTCGTACGTCCTCGTCAACGGCGTGGTCGTAATCGACAAGGGCGAGCACACCGGCGCACGGCCCGGCAAGGCGCTGCGCGGCGCCGGTCACAAGACAGCGGACCGCACGACCACCGCTGAATGACTCGCCATCGTCGCGTGCGCGTGGGTGTGCTCGGCGCGGGGACGTGGGCGCGTGCCGCCCATCTGCCGGGGTTTGCGCGCGATCCCCGCGCGGAACTGGTCGCGATCGCGGATCCCAGCGGCACGCTCGCGCGTGACGCGGCGGCGGAGTTCGGTATCGCGCACGTCCACCGCGATCACCATGAGCTTCTGGCGCGCGGTGACCTCGATCTCGTCGACGTCTGCACGCCCAGCCACACGCACTTCGAGCTCGCGTGGGCGGCCCTGGAGGCCGGTTGTCACGTGCTGTGCGAGAAGCCGGTGGCGTACGACTTTCGCGAGACCCGCCGCGCCGCCGCGTTTGCGCGCCAGAAGGGCCTGAAGACGAAGCTTGGCTTCACGTTCCGCTACGCCCCGGCGATGCGCTACCTGCGTCGTCTCGTCGTCGACGGCTTCATTGGTACGCCGTTCATCTTCAACGGCTACGAGCAGAACTCACAATGGCTCGATCCGGCGACGCCGCTGCGGCAAGTGGATCCCGACGCCGACCCCGATGTTCTGCACGTCTCTTCGCTCGAGGGCTACGGCGCGCCCATCATCGATCTCTCGCACGTGCTCGTGGGATCGGATCTGACGCAGGTCGTTGGCACTCTGCGCAACTTCATACCCTCTCGCATGGTTCGCCAGACCGGTCGCATGCAGCGCATGAACATCGACGATGGCGACATCTACATGGGTGAGTTCGCGAACGGCGCGATCTGCTCGATTCAGACCAGCTTCGTGACCATCGGCAACTACCCGGGCATCGAAGCGCGCATCTACGGGAGCGAAGGCGCGGCGATCTGCCGGCTCGTCGAAGAAGACGGGATCTGCGAGCGCCTGTGGCTGGCGACCAAGGATCAGGTCGAGTTCCGTCGTGCCGACGTACCGCCGGATCTCTACCCCCACGGTGGCACACCGCTCGAGTCGTGGCGAACGCTGTTCTACGCCAACCTCGTGAACAGTTTCCTGACGGAGATCTTGTCGGACGAGGCCGGCAACGAGGGCAACTTCGACGATGGCGCGTGGGTGCAGGAGACGATCAACGCGGTGGAACTCTCGTTTCGGGAGCGGCGATGGGTGAGCGTGCCGCTCGTGTAAGCGCCCGCACGGTGCTCGACGACTTCTTTGCCGCGTACTACGGTCGTCGTCCCGTGACGGCGACGTTTACGGGCGTGCACGAGTTCGACGACCGACTACCTGACTGGTCACGAGACGGTCTCGACGCCTCCGCCGATGAGATGCGGACGCTCCGGCGTCGTCTGGCCGATGCCGGACGCCCCGACGACGAGGTCGTTCGCGACTTTCCGGACGAGGTCGACCTGGCGCTGGCCGATGCGTTTCTCGAGATTCAGATAGCCGAGCACGAGAGCGCTGGATTCTATCGAGGGAATGCGGCTCTGTGGACGGGCGAAGCCATCTTCGGGGTCCTGTCGCTCGTCACCCGTGACTTCGCGCCGCTCGCGGAGCGACTGGAGCGTGCCGCGGCGAGGCTCGAGGCGACGCCGGCGTTTCTGCGAGACGCGCAAGATACGATCGAGTCGCACCCCGCTGAGTGGGATGCGCGCGCGCGCCGCGAGTGTGCGGTCGCGACGACCTTGTTCGCCGACGCTCTGCCGGCCTGGGTGAGCGCGCTCGATGTTCCACCTGTTGTTCGCGATCGATTCACGCGGGCCTCGACGCGCGCCACGGTGGCGTACCGAGCGTTCGATGAGTGGCTTGAACAGGTCCGCCTGAAGGCGGACCCCACGCCAGCGTACTTGGACCCCACGCCACCATACGTGGGGTCCGGGCCAGCGGACGTGGGGTCCGGCTTTAGGCCAGCGTACGTGGGGTCCGGGCCAGTGTACGTGGGGTCCGGCTTCAGCCGGACCTCATCGGACCCGCCTGCAATCGATCTGCTGTTGAAACGTGGCCATTGGGTCAACGAGCTGCCGCAATCGTTGCTCCTCGAAGGCCGCGACGCACTTGACGAGGCAACGTCACGCCTCGAGGTCATGGCGAGACCGCACGGAAGCTGGCCTGCCGTGCAGGAGTCGCTTGCCTGCGCGCATCCAACCGTTGACGCCTATCTGCGGCGCTTTCACGAGATTCGGGACGCGTGCCAGGCAGTGGCCGAACGGCACGATCTCGTCACCTGGCCGGAGGCGCCGATTCGCTACGTGCCGATTCCTTCGCACACCCGCGCGGCGGCGCCGCATCTGTACTATCTCTTCTATCGTTCCCCGGCGGCGTTCGATCGGATCGATATCCACGACTACGTCGTCACACCCGTTGAGGAGACCATGCCAGCGAGCACGCAGGTCGAGCGTCTGCGCGCCACCAACGACAGCGTCATCAAGCTGAATCACGTGGTGCATCACGGCGCGATTGGCCATCACGTGCAGAACCATCATGCCTACGCGAGCCGTTCGCGCATCGGGCAGGTGGCGGCGATCGACGCGGCGAGCCGCATCGGCATGTTCAGTGGAGGCACCTTGGCGGAAGGGTGGGCATGCTATGTCTGCGATCTGATGGAAGAGATCGGATTCTTGACGCCGCTCGAGTCCGTGGCGCAGCAGCACACGCGCGTCCGCCTGGCCGCCCGCGCGGTGGTCGATCTGGCGATGCACACAGGTCAAATGACGATCGACGAGGGTGCGACGCTCTACCGCGAGCGCGCGTCGATGTCGGACGCCGCGGCACGCGCGGAGGCGGTCAAGAACAGCATGTTTCCAGGAGCGGCGGTGATGTACTGGTTGGGCACGCGTGGGCTG
The DNA here is from genome assembly GCA_036732565.1 of Vicinamibacterales bacterium. Lineage (GTDB taxonomy): Bacteria > Acidobacteriota > Vicinamibacteria > Vicinamibacterales > UBA2999 > JAIVJN01. Next base: position 4,733 of record DAINCF010000160.1, on the reverse strand, counting down.
CACGCGCTGCGCGCCGAGTACGCGGCGCGCCAGGGCCCGGCGTTTTCGCTGCGCGCGTTCCACGATCAGGTGCTCAGCTACGGCGCCATCCCCGTGCCGCTCATCGCCAAGCTGATGCTGTCGGCCCTGGCGCTCGTGCTGTGCGTCGCCTGCGGCGGCGGCCAGTCGTCATCGACGACCTCGCCCGGCGACACGCTCGTCGTCGGCTACGACCGCGAGCCCGACACGCTCAATCGCTTCAGCACGCACATCCTGGAGGACATTCAGACGTGCGTCATCGAGGGCCTGGTGACCACGGACGAGCGGATGCAGGTCGTTCCGCTGCTCGCGACCGAGGTGCCGACGCTCGAGAACACGGGTGTGACGCTGAGGGCAGGCGGCGGCATGGACGTGACGTGGAAGCTGCGGCCCAATGTCACGTGGCATGACGGCACGCCCTTCACGTCCGCCGACATTCGATTCACGGTCGAGGCCATCAACGATCCCACCTACAACCCCGAGAGCACCGATGGCTTCGATCGCATCAGCCACGTCGACACCCCGGATCCGCTGACGGCTGTCGTTCACTACAAGGAGATCTACGCGCCCTACGCCTTGCAGTTCGTCCGCGGCGCGCTGCCGAAGCACGTCCTGCAGGGCCGCGACATCGACACCGCCGACGACTACAATCGTGCGCCTCTCGGTACGGGACCCTATCGTGTCGCCGAGTGGCGTACCGGCGAGTTCATTCGTCTGGAGCGCGCGCCCAATCACTGGCGTGGGCCCGACGCCGCGAGAATCGCCACCATCCTCTTCAAGTTCGTCCCCAACACCAACACGCGCATCAATCAGCTCAAGAGCGGTGAAGTGCAGATGGTCGCGATGATGCCGATGGACAAACATCGCGAAGTGTCCGCCATCCCGAACGTCACGGTGCACCGGACGCCTGGCAATGCCTATGAGCACGTCACGCTGAATCAACGTCAGGTGGCGGCGTTTCGAGATGTCCGCGTGCGGCAGGCGTTGACGCATGCCGTCGATCGGGAGCTGATCGTCAAGACGCTGCTCGACGGCCTCGCGCCGGTGACCAACGGCCCCATCCAGCCGGTCTCGTGGGCCTACAAGGACGATGTGCGGACCTACGTGTTCGATCCCGATCGCGCACGTGCGCTGCTCGAGGAGGCGGGATGGCGCGACGCCAGGGGCGACGGCATTCGCGAGAAGGCCGGCCGGCCGTTGAGCTTCACGCTGATCACCCAGGCGGGCTTTGCCGTGCGTGAAGTGGTGGCGCAAGTGCTGCAGCGTCAGTTCCGCGACGTCGGCGCCGACGTGCGCATTCAATTGCACGACGGTACGAGCATCAGCCAGCTCTGGTTCGAGGGGAAGTTCGACGCCATGCTCCACTGGTGGCAGATGCCCGCCGATCCCGAGCTGACGCTGTTCTTCGCGCGCGACCGCACGCCGCCCAACGGCCGCAACATCAACTACGTCGACGATGAGATTCTGACGCGGTTGGTGTACGCGTCGGACCGGACCGTGGATCGCGCGGAGCGAACGGGGCTCCTGCACCAGGCGCAGGCCCGCATCGCCGATCTCGCGGTGGAGATTCCGCTGTACGGCGTGACCAAGCTGGACGCCATTCCGGCGCGTCTGGCGGGCTTCAAGGGCAATCCGACGAACACGGGTCCGTTCTGGAACGTGCACGAGTGGCAGCTCCGCTGACCGTACCATGCTCCGCCTCCTTCGTCGTCGCCTCGTGGAGGCCCTCCCCTTACTGCTGGCGATTTCAGCCCTCGCATTCGCGTTGATTCGACTCGTCCCGGGTGGTCCAGTCGAGGTCTATCTGTCCAATCCCGGGGTCCGACCGGAAGATCTCGAGCGCCTGCGGCGTGCCCTTGGCCTGGATCAGCCGGTGTGGCAGCAATACGTCAACTGGCTCGGCGCGTTTTTGCGCGGCGACTGGGGCTTCTCCTATAGCGACGGCCGTCCGGTGCTCACGCGTATCCTGGAGCGGCTCCCGGCCTCGTTCGAGTTGGTCGGCGCATCGATGGCGTTGGGCCTGATCGGCGCGGTGCCTGTCGCGATCGTCGCGGCGCTGCGGCGCGGCTCGTGGTTCGATCGTGTCTCGACGGCGACGGCAGTGGTCGGAGTGGCGCTTCCCTCGTTCTGGCTCGGTCTCCTGCTCCAGCTGGTGTTTGCGATCGGCCTCGGCTGGCTGCCCTCGTCGGGTCGTGGGCCGGATGGTGACGTGGCCGAGCGGCTGCGGCATCTCGTCCTGCCGGCGTCGGTGCTCGCCTTCGTCCACGCGGCGGCGTGGTCCCGCTATCTGCGCGCGTCCCTCGTGGACACGCTGCGCCGGCCGTTTCTGCGCGCCGCCCAGGCTCGCGGCGTCTCGGCGCGACACCTGATCACCCATCACGCCTTGCCGAATGCGCTCGCGCCGGCCGTGACGGTCGTGCTCCTCGATGCCGCGCTCCTGATCCCTGGCGCGGTCGTGACCGAAAGCGTCTTCGCCTGGCCCGGCGTCGGCAGCCTCTTCACCGAGGCGCTCGCGCGGCGCGACTACACCGTGCTGATGGCGATGCTCATGATCAGCTCCGCCGGCGTGGTCGCGCTCGGCGTGGTGGCCGACGTCGTGCACGCCTGGCTCGACCCGAGGGTATCGTGAAGGGCGCGGCCGTGCTGCTCGTGCTCGTGCTGTTGGTGGCGGTTGCGCCCGCGGTCATGCCGTATGGACCCGACGCGATCGATCTCGCGAATCGCCGCGCGCCACCATCAATCGCGCACTGGTTCGGGACGGACGATCTCGGTCGCGACCTGCTGACGCGTGTCTTGCACGGCGGCCGGGTCTCGCTGTCGATCGGCTTGCTGGCGGCCCTCGTGGCGACCACGCTTGGAGCCACCATCGGCGGTGCGGCCGGCTATCTCGGCGGCGTCGTCGACATGCTCCTGATGCGCTTCACGGACACGATGCTGTCGGTGCCACGTCTGCTGTTGCTCATGATCCTCGCGGCGATCCTGCAGCCTTCAGTGCCGCTGCTGGTGCTCATCGTCGGGTGCGTCGGCTGGATGGAGACCGCGCGGGTGACGCGAACGGCGGTCCGCTCGATTGCGTCCCACGAGTTCGTTCTCGCCGCCCGGGCGGCGGGGGCTGGCAACAGCCGCATCATCACGCATCACCTGCTGGCGAACGCGACCAGCGCCATGCGGCCGGCCGCGGCCCTGGCGGTTGCGCGTGCGATCCTGTTGGAATCGACATTGAGCTTCTTTGGCGTCGGCGTCCAACTCCCCGCGGCCAGTTGGGGCAGCATGCTGTATCAGGCACAGACCGCGATGAGCACGGAGCCCTGGCTGGCCATCTTCCCGGGCTCGTTCATCGTCCTCTCGGTCATGGCGGTGACGATGTCCGCCGAAGAGCGATGACCCGTAGTACGATCGGCCGCCTCGACCTTCTGTTGGTGGTTCTTGCCTTGAAGATAACTGCGTGTTCTGGCGCTTCGCATGACGCGCGCCTCGTGGCGCCGTACGGGACGTGGACGTCTTCCCTCAGCGCCGCTCGCGTGGCGGCGGGATCGCTGCGGTTCGATCACATCGTGCTGGATGGAGACGATGTGTATTGGGTGGAAGGACGGGCATCGGAAGGCGGGCGCAATGTCCTGGTGAGGCGCACGCCCGACGGTCGCGTCACGGACGTCACACCTGCCGGATTCAACGTCCGCACCCGCGTGCACGAGTACGGTGGTGCCGCCTATACCGTCCATCGCGGCATGGTGTACTTCTCCAACTTCGCGGATCAACGGTTGTATCGGCAGCGCCCAGGGGAAGCGCCCGCGCCGCTGACGCCGGAAGGATTCTTCTACGCCGACGGCGTGGTCGATGAGGCGCGCGGCAGGCTCATCTGCGTCCGCGAGAATCACACCAGAGGCGACGCCGAGCCGAGCAACACGATCGTGGCGCTGGTGTCCGAGCCTCGTACCGATGGCCGCGGCCGAAGCGGCGAAATCGTCCTGGTATCGGGCGCCGACTTCTACTCCGATCCCGTGCTCAGTCCCGACGGCTCGCGCCTCGCGTGGCTGCAGTGGAATCATCCGAACATGCCGTGGGACGGCACCGAGCTGTGGGTCGCCGACATCGCCAAGGACGGCAGTCTTGCCGCGCGCGAGAAAGTGGCCGGCGGCGTCGACGAGTCCATCTTCCAGCCGTCGTGGTCCCCCGATGGGTTGCTGTACTACGTCTCCGATCTGACGGGCTGGTGGAATCTCTACCGGCGTCGGGGAAGGGGAGCGGAGCCGATCCATCCGATGCCCGCCGAGTTCGGCAAGGCGCAGTGGACCTTCAGCATGTCCACCTACGCATTCATCACCGCGACACGATTGGCCGTCAGCTACACCGAGGGCGGGCGATGGAAGCTGGCGCTGGTCGAGACCGAGCCGCGAAAGTTCGAGCCGGTCAATCTGTCGCTCGAGCCGCTCGAGAGCGTTCGCGCGACCACGCGGGCGGTGTACTTCATTGGCGGGTCGCCAACCGTTGCGCCTTCGATCGCTCGCATGACGCTCGCCGCCGCCGAAGCCGAAGTGCTGCGTCCGGCCTCGTCCGATGCGATCGATCCCGCGTGGATATCAGTGCCCGACGCGATCACGTTCCCCTCGGGGGACGAGCAGCCGGTGCATGCGTTTCACTACGCGCCGCGCAATCCGAACGTGACCGCGTCCGGTGATGAGAAGCCGCCGCTGCTGGTCGTGACGCATGGTGGG
>DAINCF010000159.1:0-13831 GCA_036732565.1 Vicinamibacterales bacterium | reverse complement strand
AGCATCGCGAACGGCAGCAGACGGCCGGTGCGACCAACCGGCGCGCTGGAGCCCGACGCCGGGGCGATGACGCTCGACGATCGTCCCTATCACCCGCACAACCCGCTCGACGCGCGGCGCCTGGGCGTGACGATGATCTATCAGGAGCTCTCCATCGCGCCGCACCTGTCGGTGATGGAGAACATGGCGCTGGGCGTGGAGCCGGCGCGCTTCGGCTTCGTCGATCGCCGCCAGATGCGGGCGCAAGCCGTGTCCGCACTGACCGAACTGGGACATCCGCACTTGTCGCCGGAGGTCGAAGCCGGCCGATTGTCGGTCGCCGAGCAGCAGATCGTGGAGATCGCCCGCGCGCTGGTCGGCGGCAGTCGGGTGCTCGTGCTCGACGAGCCGACCAGCAGCCTCGGACGCGCGGATGTGGATCGTTTGTTTGCGCTGATCGCGCGCTTGAAGCAGCAGGGGCACGCCGTCGTCTACATCTCGCACTTCATCGAAGAAGTCAAAGCGGTCGCCGATCGAGTCGTCGTGCTTCGAGACGGATGCGTGGCGGGCGATGGCGCGATCGCGGAGATGCCTGCGCACGAGATCGTGCGACTGATGGTCGGTCGCGGCGTCGAGGATCTCTATCCGCGCAGCCCGCGCGAGCGAGGCGAGCCGGTGCTGCACGTCGAAGCACTGCAGCCGGGGTCGGCGACGTTCACGCTGCATCGCGGTGAGATCTTCGGGATCGCCGGGCTGGTAGGCGCCGGTCGTACCCGTTTGCTCCGGACGATCTTCGGATTGGAGCCGGTGCGTTCGGGGCGCGTGCGCGTCGGCGCGAATTACGTGGGTGAAGGGCCGGGCGAGCACTGGCGCCACGGGATGGGCATGCTGAGCGAGGATCGCAAGGGCGAAGGCCTCGCGTTGAATCTGAGCATCGCCGACAACGTCACGCTGTCGCGCCTCGAAGGGCTCGGCCCTGGTCCGGCGGTGCTGCCGTCGCGCCAACAATCGGCGGCGCGCGCACTGATCGACCGCATCGGCATCCGCGCCAGCCGGCCGACGCAGCCGGTACAGGAGCTGTCCGGCGGCAACCAGCAGAAGGTGGCCTTCGCGCGCCTGCTCCATCACGACGTCGACGTCCTCGTGCTCGACGAGCCAACCCGTGGCATCGACGTCGGCAGCAAGGCGCAGATGTACGCGCTGATCGATCGGTTGGTGTCCGGCGCCGACAACCGCCCGCGCGCGGTCTTGATGGTCAGCAGCTACCTGCCCGAGCTGCTCGGCGTCTGCGACACCATTGCGGTGATGCAGCGCGGGCGACTCGGGGAAGCACGACCGGCCAGTCAGTGGACCGAGCACGATCTCATGATGGCCGCCACCGGGACGAGCCTGTCCGCCGAAGCGCCTAGCGCGAAGGAGGATACGGCATGAACAGTCGCGCGCTGGCCGGCGTGGGCGGACCGATCCTCGGGCTGACGTTCGTCCTGATTCTCTTCGGCTTTCTCGTCGGCCGCTATTTCTTCAGCGTCGACAACCTCGATTTGATCGCCAGGCAGACGGCCGTCGTCGGAGCCGCCGCGCTCGGCATGACGATGATCATCGTGTCGGCGGGGATCGATCTCTCCGTCGGATCGGTCGTGGCCCTGACGACCGTGGTCATCGCCGTGCTGTTGCGCGACGGCATTTCACCACTGGGTGCCGCGCTTGGCGGTGTGGCGGTCGCCGCGTTCTGCGGCGTGGTCAACGGCGTGCTGGTGACTCGCCTGCGCGTCGTGCCCTTCATCGTGACTCTGGGCACGATGATTCTCGTGCGCGGCGCCGCCAAGGGCCTCGCGGACGAGCGCCGCATAGAGGCGCCGGCCACCTGGCTCAACGATCTGCTGCGCGCGCTCGAGCGTGGCGACTGGCTGCTCGTGCCGGGAGGCATCTGGATCGTCGCCATCCTCGCGCTGCTGGTTGCGGGAACGCTGCGCTACACGCGCTTCGGCCGTCACCTGTTCGCCATCGGCTCCAACGAGCGCACCGCTCGCCTCTGCGGTGTCGCCGTCGAACGATGCAAAGTGTGGGTCTACACGATCGGCGCGGCGCTTGCCGGTGTCGCCGGCGTGCTGCAGTTCTCTCGTCTGTCGGTCGGCGATCCGACGGTGGCCGATGGCCTGGAGCTCGACGTGATCGCTGCAGTGATCATCGGCGGCGGCAGCCTCTCCGGCGGGAAAGGCACGGTGCTCGGGACGCTCCTCGGCGCGACCACCATGGCCGTCATCGCCATCGGCTGCGCGCAGCGAGGCCTGCCCAACTGGGTGCAGCAGATCGTCACCGGCGCGATCATCGTGCTCGCCGTCGCGCTGGATCGATGGAGAGAGGGCAGGCTGGGTAGATAGGTCGGGTCAGGCCGGTGGGGCTGGTCGGGCTGGTTTGTGAACAGGCCTTGTGCCAACCCGTCTTACCTGCCCTACCTGGCCCACCCGCCCCGGAACATCATGATGATCATCATCACCGACCTTGAAGTGTTGGATCTGCGCTTTCCGACGTCACGTGCGAGCGTCGGGACCGATGCCATGCATCCGGATCCCGATTACTCAGCGGCATACGTGATCTTGAAGACCAATGCGAGCATCGAAGGGCACGGCCTGACGTTCACCATTGGCCGCGGCAATGAGATCTGCGCGGCGGCGATCGAGGCGTTCCGTCATCTCGTGGTTGGACAGCGGCTCGACGCGATCACGACGGACTTCGCCGGTTTCTGGCGACGACTGGCGGGCGATTCGCAGCTTCGCTGGCTCGGTCCGGAAAAGGGCGTCATCCACATCTCGATGGCGGCGATCGTCAACGCCGTCTGGGATCTGTATGCGAAGGCGGAAGGCAAGCCGCTGTGGAAGCTCCTCGCAGATCTGTCGCCCGACGAAATCGTTGCGGCCATCGACTTCCGCTACATCAGCGATGCGCTCACGCCCGATGAGGCGCGAGACATGCTGGAGCGCCAGCGGGCGACGAAGGCCGATCGCGAGCGGCAGCTCTTGGAGTCGGGCTACCCTGCCTACACGACGTCCGCTGGGTGGATCGGCTACTCCGACGAGCGGATTCGACAGGCGTGTCGCGACGCGTTGGCCGAGGGCTGGACGCACTTCAAGGTCAAGGTGGGAGCGAGCCCCGATGACGATCATCGTCGCGTCGCGCTCGTGAGAGAAGCCATTGGCGAGGCCTCGACGCTGATGATCGACGCCAATCAGCGATGGGACGTGGAGGAAGCCATCGATCGCGTGCGCGCGCTCGCCGAGTTCCGTCCGGTCTGGATCGAAGAGCCCACGAGTCCGGACGATGTGCTGGGCCACGCGGCGATCGCGAGAGGCGTGCATCCGATCGGCGTCGCCACCGGCGAGCACTGCGCCAACCGCGTCCTCTTCAAGCAGCTGCTGCAGGCGAACGCCATCCAATTCTGCCAGATCGACAGCTGTCGACTTGGCGGCGTCAACGAGAACCTGGCCGTGATTCTTCTGGCGGCAAAGTTCGGCGTCCCCGTCTGCCCGCACGCCGGCGGCGTCGGCCTGTGCGAGATGGTCCAGCACCTGTCGATGTTCGACTACCTGTCCGTGTCCGGCACGTTCGAGGGACGCGTGACCGAGTTCGTCGATCACCTGCACGAGCACTTCGTGGATCCGGTGACGATGCGACGCGCCAGGTACATGCCGCCGCGCATGCCCGGCTATTCCACGACCATCAAGCCCGAATCGCGGGCCGCCTACGCCTATCCGAATGGCGCCGCCTGGACCGCATTCCTGTAACGGGCAGCCGGTTTACTTTGTCGGCAGGGCTAGGCACCTTAGAGCAGTTGCGAAATGCTCCGCCGCCGTACGTAGCGCAGGCCTTCAAGCCTGCCCGCGGCGGTTCGGCAGACCTAAAGGTCTGCGCTACGTACAATTTCGCAACACGTTCCCGTTTCACGGATCACGAAGATGCGACCGACGCCACGAATCGTTTTCCTTGCGGCTGTTTTCTGCCTCGTGCACAGCGCACCAAGCCCGGCGCAGGACGGGCATGGCGCGGACAACTCCGTCATCTGGCTCGGATCGCCAGCCGATCAGTGGGACCACGCGCTCCCGGTCGGTAATGGACGACTCGGCGGCATGGTCTTCGGCAGCGTCACTCGCGAACGCGTCCAGCTCAATGAGCAGACGCTGTGGATGGGCGGGCCCGAGACCAGGGACAATCCGAAGGCGCTGCCGAACGTGCCCGAGGTGCGGCGACTGCTGTTCGACGGCCGCCCACGCGAGGCCTACGCGCTGGCCGAGCGTCACCTGATGGCCAGCCGCTGGCGCCTCGACTCCTATCAATCGCTCGGGGATCTGCGGCTCGGGTTCGAGCACGAGGGTCCGATCACGGACTATCGACGCGAGCTCGATCTCGACACCGCGATCGCCCGCGTGCGCTACACCAACGGCGGCGTGCGCCACACGCGCGAGGTCTTCGCCAGCCATCCCGCTGGTGTCATCGTCGTCCGTCTCAGCGTCGACAAACCGGGCGCGCTCTCCTTCTCCACCTGGATCGATCGCGCTCAAGACGCACGCACCACCCTCGTCGGCAAAGACCGTCTGGATCTCGAAGGACGGTTGGGCAGTCAGGGCCTTTCGTTTCTCGGTTCGGTGAGGGTTCTGCACGAGGGCGGCAGGATCGACACGTTCCCCGAGCGCGTGCTCGTGGAGGGCGCCACATCGGCCACGCTGATCGTCGCGGCGGCGACGAACTATCGTCCCGGCACCGCTGAAACGATGCCTTCGATGGGCCCACCCGCTGCCGTTCGCGAGCGCGTCGATCGCGATCTCGCGGCCGCGGCGGCGATGCCGGAAGCGGACCTGCGACGCGCGCACGTCGCCGATCATCAGCGCCTTTACCATCGCGCGCGCTTACAGCTTGGACCGCGTGGGAGCGACTCCCACGCGTCACTGCCAGCGAACGAGCGACTGGCGCGCGTGCAGAAGGGTGAGACCGATCTCGGGCTGGCCGCGTTGTACTTTCAGTTCGGCCGCTACTTGCTGATCGCCAGCAGTCGGCCCGGCGGTCTGCCCGCGAACCTGCAAGGGCTCTGGAACGACAGCATGAGCCCGCCGTGGGATAGCGACTACCACCTGAACATCAACATCCAGATGAACTACTGGCCGGCGGAGGTCGCGAACCTCGGCGAGCTGCACGAGCCGCTGTTCGATTTCATCGAATCGTTGCGCCCGCCCGGACGGCAGACGGCGAAGACCCATTACGGCGCGCGTGGGTTCGTCGCACACCACATCACCGACGTCTGGGGCTTCACCGCCCCCGGCGACCTTCCGCGCTCGGGCCTGTGGCCCACCGGCGCGGCGTGGGTGACGACGCATCTGTGGGAGCACTACCTGTTCAGCCGCGATCGCACCTTCCTCGCGCGCGCCTATCCCACGATGAAAGAGGCAGCGGAGTTCTTCCTGGACTACCTCGTCGAGGATCCGAAGGGACGATTGGTCAGCGGACCTTCGGTGTCACCGGAGAATCGCTACCAGCTTCCCAACGGGCAGGTTGGCATCCTGTGCATGGGACCGTCGATGGATCACCAGATCATCGACGGCCTCTTCAGGCAGACCGCCCGGGCGAGTGAGATCCTCGAGGTCGACGCGGACTTCCGCGCCACGCTCGATCGCACGCGGAAGCGGCTGCCGCCACCGACCATCGGCAAGCACGGACAGATCCAAGAGTGGTCCGAGGACTACGACGAGCCGGAGCCGGGGCATCGCCACATCTCGCAGCTCTTCGCGCTGCACCCGGGTGACGGGATCACGATGAGAGGCACGCCCGAGCTCGCACGCGCGGCGCGCGCGACCATCGATCGACGGCTGGCGCACGGCGGCGGGCACACCGGCTGGAGCCGCGCATGGATCGTCAACTTCTGGGCGCGTCTCGAGGACGGCGCGCGCGCCTGGGAGAACGTGCAGGCACTGCTGGCGAAGTCGACGTTGCCGAACCTCTGGGACCTGCATCCGCCATTTCAGATCGACGGCAATTTTGGTGGCACGGCGGGCATCGCCGAGATGCTGCTGCAGAGTCACGCGGGCGAGGTGCACCTGCTGCCCGCGATTCCAGAGGTGTGGTCGGAGGGCTCGTTCACCGGCCTTCGGGCCCGCGGCGGCCTCGAAGTGGACGCGTCGTGGCAAGCCGGGGCGATCACGAAGGCGACCTTGCGCGCCGCAGTGGCCGACACGCATCGCCTGCGACTACCCCGTGGCCAGACCGTCGCCGCCATCACTCGCGACGGCCGCGCCGTGCCCTTCCGGACCGACGCCGGCGTTGCAGTGCTCACAGTCGATGCCGGCGGCGTCTATCAGGTGGCCGTCAAGTAACTCATCGTCGGCTTGACCGTGAGCGGCGACCAGATCTCGCAGTCGTCGAACGATGAGCGCCCGTCGGAGACTCGCGCGCCGCGAACCCACTTTCGCAGACCGGCAGACCACGCTTCCGGCGGCACCGATGATCTGGCGCCGCGCCTCACTGCGTTCGCGGCCGGCTGCGCCGGCCAGCGACGCGGTTCGGTGTGAAACCTCACCGCCTCGCGCGCCGCGCACGTTGGACCGCCTGCAGCATGGTCTGCCAGCTTCCGCCGGAGCGGTCTGCTCTAGAGGGTTCGCCGCGCGCGAGTCCCCGACGGGCGGAGGTGGCGGAACGACCTCTGCACCCTGATCAACCGCTATCGGCCCTAGTCAATCGTCTAATCATCTGCCACCCATCGGGGGCTCTTCCGTAGCGAACCCTCTGGAGCAGCCGCCACGCGTTAGTACGCAGACTGCGCCGCAGACGCCCTGCCCGCGCGCCGCCCAACGCGGGCGAGGTTTTACACCGAGACGCGTCGGTGCGTCGACGCAGTCGGCGCACGAGCGAAGCGAGGCGGCACGCGCTATCGACGCTGCGTCGGAGGCGCAGTCTGCCGGCTGCGGAAGTGGGTTCGCGGAGGGAGAGCCCCCGATGGGTGAGATCCCACGATAGTGATATTTATCGCGGCACTAACTTCATCACGAAGCCGCCTCGCGCGCGCATTGGGACGTCGACGCTGTCAGCACTCGTGACGTCGCGCGTGCTGGTGTCGAATGCGCGATCCTCGGCGCCGTCCTTGATCAGCTCCATCTGCCAGCTTCCGGGAGCAAGAAAGTTGAGAAACACGGTGGTGTGCTGAACTGCGTCGCCGTTGAGGGCGCCGATGTACCACACGCGATCGTGCCGGCGGGCGATGGCGACGGCTCGACCCGGCTCTCCAAGGATTGCACGGGTCTCGTCCCACACGACCGGGACGTCGCGTAAGAACGCCTTCGGCGCCTCGGGCAGCGCGCGGTAAGCGTCGACGCCATCAGCAAAGTGTTGAATGGCGGTCTGGAAGACGATGCTCTGCGCCAGCTCGTGAGCGTTGGTCGTCGTTCGCGGGTGCTTGTGATCGGTGAACGTGACTGGCGTGTAGTCCATGAGGCCGATCACGTTGCGTGTGAACGGCAGCACGGTGTTGTGGGACGCGGCCCGCTTGGAGAACTCCGGGCGAAACTTGTATTGCTCCGCCCCGAACACCGCCTCCATGCCGACGAGATGCGGGAACTCGCGCTCCCAGCCTCGCGGGATGGTCGAGCCGTGGAAGTTGACGAGGAGTTGGTACTCCGCGGCGTCCTGCAGGATGTCGCGGTACTGCTGGATGCGGTCCTGCTTGTCGCTGTGCCAGAAGTCGACCTTGATGCCCTTCACGCCCCACTCGCGCAGCTTCGCGAACTCGGCTCGCCGCACCTCGCGGCGATGCATGCGGTCGCGCGGCGCCTCGGTCACGTCGTTGTGCGGTCCACCTGAGTTGTACCAGAACAGCAGGCCCACGCCTTTCTCGCGGGCGTGGGCGACGACGTCCTCGATGCGGCCGGACTGCATGAAGTTCCAGTTGGCGTCGACGAGAGAGTACTCCCAGGTCATGTCCGCGGCGAGATCGGTGAACGCGTTCAACCGCTCCGCTTGCTTGGGGCTGTCGCTCTCCGACCACCAGCTCCAGGCGGCGCGGCCCGTCTTGATCCAACTCGTGTCCGCGATCTTCGTGGGTGATGAGAGATCGTTGACGAGATCCGATTCGAGAAGCCCAACCGCCGCATCGGCGATGATCACGACGCGCCACGGAAGGGCCCACGGAAGCGTCGATGCCGGGTCCACCTGCCCGACGCCCTTCCCCTCACCGCGCTGTGGAAACGCGATGCGGTAGACGCTGTCACGTGCATCGGCGTTGAGATGCGTGCCGCAGTACGTGCCGTCGAATCCGCTTTCCGCGATGAGCAGCCATTTGGAGTCTGGCGTGCGAAACAACGCCGGAAACGCCCACCCGTCCTTGCGCGGCGCGCGCGTGCCCGCCTTCACCTCCTCGTAGAACTCCTCGTAGGCGGGCCCGTAGCGATGCACTGGCTGCATCGGCTGCAGCCAGCCCGTCGATCCTGGCGGTACCGCGAACCCGGTGAGCTCTTCGACGACGGTTCTCTGCGTGGCATCTTCATCGGGAAACCGGTATCGGAAGGCCACACCGTCGTTGTGCGCGCGGACCACCAGCTCGAGGCGCGCACCGGCGGCATTGGTCACGGCGATGGCACGCTCGCGCCCCTGCACGTGATGGTCGTGACGCTTGCCATGCGGTGTCCGATAGCGCTCGTCGATCGCGATCGGTTCGCTCGCACCGGTGACGGTCAGACGATCGACGAACGCCTGATCTCTTCGTCGAACGCCGAGGGGCGAGTCGGCGACGATGGCCGCACCCGCACGCGCCGCACGCCAGGTCAGCCGGCCCTCCCCTGTTCGTGCCACCGTCATCGTCGTCCGGCCGTCGGGCGACGTCACGGTCCAGTCCTGGGCCGCAACCGGCATCGCCAACCCGAGCATGATGAAGAGTAAGGTCAGCCGTGTCACGAAGACTCCTGTAGGGGCGGTTCGCGAACCGCCCCAACGCGACCGCGAGAGCCCAACAATTACTTTAGCGGTAAAGTAACCCGTCATGTGGACTCGTCGAGGGTTTCTCATTTCGCCACTCGGTCTCGTGATCGCGCGCGCAAGCGCGGCGCAGCGCGCGCCGCTCGATCTCGCGGCCATCGACCGCGGCCGCATCGTGGGCGCGGCCGACCGCTACCTGCGCGAGTCACCGGTCACCATCACCGCGACGCGCAGCCCTCGGAGCACCGGCGGCCTCCACGACTATTTCTCCGAGGGCGACTACTGGTGGCCCGACCCGGACCAGCCCGGCGGGCCGTACATTCAACGGGACGGGATGACCAACCCGGACAACTTCACCGCTCATCGCGCCGCGCTGATGCGGCTCAGCGTGCAGGTGCCCGCGCTCGTCGCGGCCTGGGTGGTGACCCGCGACGCCCGCTACGCGGAGCACGCGCGGCGCCATCTGCGTGCCTGGTTCATCGACGCGGACACGATGATGAACCCGCACCTGCTCTACTCGCAGGCCATTCACGGCCGGTTCACCGGTCGCGGCATCGGCATCATCGACACGCTGCACCTCGTCGAAGTCGCCCGTGCCATCTCGAGGCTCGACGAGGCATCGCTGCAACCGCAGGCGGAACGGGATGCCGTCAAGGAATGGTTCGGCCGCTATCTCACGTGGATGACGACGCACCAGTACGGGATTGACGAGCGAGAGGCACGAAATAATCACGGCACGTGCTGGGTCATGCAGGTCGCGGAGTTCGCACGCTACGTCGGCAGAAGCGATCTGACGACGTTCTGCCGCGATCGCTATCGCACGGTGCTCGCGCCGAATCAGATCGCCGCCGATGGCAGCTTCCCCGAAGAGCTGCGTCGCACGAAACCGTACGGCTATTCGCTCTTCAACCTCGACGCGATGGCCATGGTGTGTCAGATCCTGTCGACCCCCGACGACAACCTCTGGACCTTTACCCTTCCCGACGGCCGCGGCATCCGCCGCGCGATGGCGTTCATGGTGCCGTTCATCGCCGACAAGAAGAAATGGCCGCACAAACCGGACGTCATGTACTTCGACGACTGGCCCGTGAGACAGCCAAGTCTGCTCTTCGCCGGTCTGGCTTTGGACGAAAAGGCCTACCTCGATCTCTGGCGCACGCTCGACGCCGATCCCACGGTCGAAGAGATCGTGCGGAACTTCTTCATTCGCCAGCCGATTCTCTGGCTCGGAACGGTCCGTAGCGCAGGCCTTTAGGCCTGCCGACAACGGCCCGATCATCCGCTGTGTGGCCCGGCCGGCAGGCCTGAAGGCCTGCGCTACGGACGATGGCGCGCGCGCCCATCAGAACGTGAACCGCACTCCGAGCTGCACCTCGCGCATGTTGTAGAGATTGCGCGTCGCGCGGATCTTGCCGAACGTCGCCGGCGCGGTCAGGGTGGCGCCCGGATCGCCGAGGTTGACGAAGTTGAAGACGTTCGTCGCCTCGACACGCAGCTGCGCGGTGTAGCGATGGCTCACGCGCAAGTCGCGGAACAGCGCCATGTCGACATTGCGCACGCCGGGACCGTCGAGCAGATTACGGGCGGCATTGCCGTCTTCGCCGGTGCCGTTGGCGACGAACGCAGCAGGGTTGAACCACTGCTCGATACGCTCGGTGCGTGACAGATTACCGGTCGTGTTGGGATCGCCGACGAGATTCGGCCGGTCGTTGTTCACGCCGTCGAGGTTGTTGTCGCGTCCGGTCGTGACGTTCACGGGCGCACCGCTGCGCAGCGTCACGATCGCCGAGACCGTCCAATCGTTGAGCAGCGAACGCACCACCGCGCCGCCGCCGTCGAACCCCGACGGCTTCCAGATCAGCGACGTGACGAAGTTGTGCCGGCGATCCGAGTCGGTGCGCCCGCGCTCCATGTCGAGCCGCGTGGAGTTCTGCGCCGGCGCCGTGGCACCCGACCCGCGCACCGTCGTCTGCCCCATATCCGCGTCCTCCATGGCCTTGCCCAGGCTGTAGTACGCCTTCACGGAGAATTGCGTGCCGCGCTTCTCTCCGGTGATCTGCAGGCCGTGGTAGTCGGTGCCCATGATCGACTGGATCAGATTGATACGGGCGAGTTGTCCCGGGAGGATCGGACGTCGCGCATCGACGTTGGCCGCGGTCGCGCCGGCGCGGAACTCGGGATAGTTGATGTCCGGCGCGATCGGATAGTTCCGGCCGATCGCGGAGACGTAGGCGACGTTGATGCTGGTGTTGCTGCCGAACTGCCGTTGCACCGACACGTTCCCTTGATAGGTGTACGGCATCACGAAGTCGAGGCTGGGCCCGTAGATATTCGCCGGAAAGAGGAACCGTGGATTGCTGGGAGAGTAGTCGTACGGATACGGCGACACGCCGCCGGGCAGGTTGCGGTACGGCTCGGAGAGGGTGCCTGGATCGTTGAACTGCTGCCGCACGGTGAATGGCTGATTGTCGGCCGTCTGGTTCCATTCGTTGCCCGAGATGCTGCCGTAGAAGATGCCGAAGCCGGCGCGCACGGCCATCCGACCGTCCCCCTTCGGATCCCAGGCGACGCCGACGCGCGGCGAGAAGTTGTTCGCATCCACCGGAATGATGCCGCGGCCGATGCCCTCGTCGCCGGGGAACAGCAGGCCAGCCGGCGCCGTCGGCACGACGGTCGACTGGTGGCCTTCCACGAAGGTCAACTTGCGATCCTGCGGATCGGTCGGTGGGAGCTGCAGATCGTAGCGAACGCCGAGGTTGAACGTCAGGTACTCGTTCATCCGGAAGTCGTCTTGCAGGAAGCCGCTCAAGTACCAGACCTCGTCGGTCTTGATGATCGGCGCATCCTGGTTCATCGTCCGCGGAATGCCCAGCAGGAAATCGGCGAGCGCGTTGCCCGTCTTCGAGCCGTCGAACGCGAACACGCCGTAGTTGTTGAGCGTCGTGTCGTGAATCATGTCCTCGAACGACAGCTCGCCGCCAATCTTGATGGAATGCCGGCCCCGCGACAGGGTCAGGACATCGCGCGCCATGTAGAGATTGCTGCCGGCCGTCGGACCGAAGATGGGGCTGCTGAGCGTGAAGTACCCGGTGACCCCGATCTGCGGCAGCGACGGCGCCCCTTGCAGCTGGAACTGCGACCCGAAATCGCCGAGCGTCGTCTCGGGCGAATTGAAGCGGCCGCCGAAGCTTCGCACGTAGGTGAAGCGAGCGGTGTTGATCGTGGAGCCGCCGAAGATCCAGTCGTGCGCGACGTTCAGGTTGTGCTGCTTCGCACGGTTCGCTTGATTCGTCCACGGTAGGCCGTTTGCCGTGGTCGTTCCGCCGAACGGCATGTCTTCGTCCGTGCGCGAGAAGAAGTAGCTGACGGTCATTTGCTGGGCCGTGTTCAGGGTCTGATTGACCTTCAGTTGGAACTCGTCGCCATCCCTCGGCCGCGACTGCTGGACTTCGTAGAAGTTGCCCGGAAGATTCGGTCGCGGAATCCATTCATCGAGAATCCGCCTGGCGACCGGATCGAAGCGCGCGATCGGAATGACGCCGCCGGGAAACGCTTGCCCGGTGAGCGGATCGCGCGGAATCACCGATGAGGCAGAGAAGTTGCCCGCACGCTCCTGATCGGTGGGCACGACCGCGCTGTTCCTGAACACACTGGTCTCTTGCCGCAGACCCGAGTAGCTGGCGAAATAGAACGTGCGATCCCGCTTGATGGGTCCGCCCATGGTCGCGCCGAACTGATGCCGCTCCAGTGGATCCTTCAAGCTGCTCCCCCCGGGCGTCCAGCGGTTGGCGTTCAACGAATCGTGGCGGAAGAACTCGAAGCCCGATCCGTGCACGTCGTTAGCGCCGGATTTCGTGATCACATCGACCGCACCGCCGCCGAAGCGGCCGTACTCCGCCGAGTAGCTGTTGGTCAGCACGCGAAACTCCTGCACCGCGTCCGGATTGGGGACGACATTGCCCGTATTGCGGAGCCCGCCCGTATTGCTGCCGCCATCGAGGTAGTAGTTCACCGCGCCCTGACCGGCGTCCGCCGATCCGTTGACGACGGTCACTTGCGAGGGATAGCCGAACGTGGTCGTGGTCTCGGAGCGATCGACGCCGGCAGTGAGCGTCAGCAGCGTGTAGACGTTGCGATTGACCAGCGGCAGGTTCTGGACCTCCTCGGAGTTCACCACGCGGCCCAGCGCGACACTCGCGGTCTCGACGAGCGGCGCGTCGGCGACGACCGCCACCGCGTCCTCGAGCCCACCAATCTCCAGCACGGGATCGACGCGCGCGTTGCGGCCGACCTGGAGGACGATACCGGTCTGCGCGAACGGGCGGAATTGACCGGCCGAGGCATCGATGCGGTACTCACCGAGCGGCATCAGGTTCAGCGTGTATTGGCCGTTCTCGTCGGTCGTCACCTCCCGCGAGAACTGCGTACCGAGGTTCGTCGCCTTGACGGTGGCGCCAGGAATGACGCCGCCCGACGAATCGCGCACGGTACCGAGCAGGGTTCCAGTGGTGACTTGGGCGCGGGCGGTGTCGACGCTCAATGCGAGCGCGAGAAGAAGCAACAGAGCGAGCCGTGCAGGAGACAAAACAAAGGAAAGGGGCATAGAACCGTCCTTGTGGGGCTATTCATCGAGGCGGGGCTTCAGTCCGTCCTGTGAGTCGGAGGTGCAACGCAGCAGCACCGAGGCGCGGGGGGCCAGCGTTCGCGTCAACGCGCCGCCGGGGTGGCGGCCACGGTCTTCATCGGTCCAGAAATCGCGCAGGCGATGCGCGCCATTTAACGTCACCGAGATCGCCTGCGGCGTCTCGTCCCAATTGAAGAGGCAGACGACGGTCTCGGCCGGCAGCGCGATGGTGCCGGCGCGCAGCGAATCGTCGGTGAAGCGAGCCGCGACGCTGGTGGG